>JAGIAK010000024.1 GCA_017744855.1 Microbacterium sp. | reverse complement strand
GCAGCGACACGACGATGACGCGTACGCAGTCGGGCCCGCCTGTCGCATGGATCTGGGCCGGTGTGGCGCTGCTCGCCGTGCTCCTCGCCTCGATCCTGTTCTGGGTGATCACGATCAGCAACGCCCCGAACCAGACGCAGACCGCCTCGCGCAGCGTCCCCGACCTCGTGAACGTCTCGTCGGAGCGCGCGCAGGAGGAGCTGAACAAGCTCGACCTCACCGCGAAGCTCGTGCTCGAGTCGAGTTCGGACATCGCCGAGGGCAACGTCATCCGCACCGACCCCGGTGCGGGAGCCGCCGTGGCCAAGGGCGACTCGATCACCGTGTACGTGTCGTCTGGCAAGAAGACGGTCGTCGTGCCGACGCTCAAGGGACTCTCGCTCACCGCGGCGAAGGACGCACTCCTCGCCGCCGGACTGCAGCTCGGCACCGTCACTCCGCGCAACGACAAGTCGCTCGCCGCCGACACGGTGATCGACGCCAGCGAGAAGGCCGACGCCGAGGTCCCGCCGAAGACGATCATCAACCTGATCGTCGCGAGCGGACGGGTCACTCTGGCCGACGTCACGGGCTGGACCGTCGACGCCGCGAAGACCCAGCTGGAGCAGATCGGCCTCGTCGCGAACCCCGTCGAGCTCACCGACTGCCCCGCGACCACGCCCCCGACCGTTGTGTCGATGTCGGCCGCGCCTGGCGACGTGCCGGTCGGCTCGACCGTCGACCTGCGGTACTGCGGCGCGGCGGACAACTGAGCTCGCGCGGGCCCGAGCCTGCGCCCGTCGCGGCGGTCCGAGGTCAGTCGCGCGGTGCCGACGACGTCGACAGCGGGGCGAGGTCGCGCGACCGGTCGACGGCATCCGCATCGCCGACCGATGCCAGCCAGTTGGCGAGCAGCCGGTAGCCGCCTTCGGTGAGCACGCTCTCCGGGTGGAACTGCACGCCGACGATCGGGAGCGTCGCGTGCGCGAGTCCCATCACCGTACCCGTGGCCGTGCGCGCCGTCACGACGAGTCCGAACGGCAGGTCGTCCTCGGCGACGGCCAGCGAGTGGTAGCGGCCGACGTCGAAGGGCGAGGGGATGCCGTCGAACAGCGGCGAGCCGTCGTGCACGACCGACGACACCATGCCGTGCATGAGCTCGGGAGCCTCGGTGACCGGAGCGCCGAACGCCTCGGCGATCGCCTGATGCCCGAGGCACACGCCCAGCACCGGCATCCGGGTCCGCGCCGCGAGGCGCACCGCGTCCAGCGACGCCCCCGCATCGGCCGGAGTCCCCGGTCCGGGGGAGAGCATCACGGCGTCGAACGACGGGTACAGGGCCTCCAGCCCTTCGGCATCCGTCGCGTCAGCCTCGATCAGATCGACCTGCGCGCCGAGCTCGCGCAGGTAGCCGACGAGGGTGTGCACGAAGCTGTCGTGGTTGTCCACGACGAGCACGCGCGTCATTCGACGTCGACCTCGCCGGGGGTGATGAACGGGCTGATCCACGGGAACACGTACCAGAACAGCGCGTAGAGCACGGCGGCCACCACGACGAGCAGGATGAACAGCTTCAGCCACCACGGGCCGGGCAGCAGTCGCCAGAGTGCGGCGTACATGATTCCTCTCGTTCCTCAGACGGACGGCGCCGCGGGCGGCGGAGGCGGATCGGTCAGTGCGGTGGGCGGTCCCTCCGCGCGCGGCTGGAAGCTCTCGAACACCCCGAACGCGACGATGCGCTCAGCCAGCGAGTACAGGGGCGAGCACGCGGTGAGGGTGATGTACCGTTCGCCGGTCTCGACGCCGGGCACCTGCGGCACGTCGAACAGCACGTCGGTCTGGTTTGGCTTGACGTACTCGAGCGTGCGGAACCGGTACGTGTACCAGCCGTCGGCGGTCTCGACGACGATGGCGTCGCCCACCTGGAGCTTGTCGAGCTGGTTGAACGGCTTGCCCCACGTGGTGCGGTGGCCCGCCATCGCGAAGTTGCCCACCTCGCCGGGCATCTTCGAGTTCGTGTAGACCCCGATGCCGAGCTTGTCGAGCGTCTTCGCACGGGTGGTCCCGCCGTAGATGCCCTTGTTGTAGTCGACGCCGAACCGCGGGATGTGCATCTGGCCGAGCCACTGCGACTCCGCCGGAGCCGCGGGCACGGGGATCTCATACGAGGTCGTGCCGTCATCGTGCTCGATCAGGGGAGGGGGCGTCGGAGCAGGTGTCGATGCGAGCTGCTGCGAGATCGCCGCGCCCTCGTCGTTCTTCTGCGCGTTGATGATGATGTCGCCGATCCACATCTGCCACGCGACGAAGAGCAGTACGAGCACTCCGGCGGTGAGCAGCAGCTCGCCGAGCACGCTCGTGAACGTGGCGCGGCGGCGTGGACGGGCACGACGTGAGCGCCGCGTCGCGGACGTCACGGATGCGGTCATGGCGCCGATCTTATCCCGCCGGTATGTGCGGCTGCCGCCATCCGGACTCGTGGGGTTGACGAAGGTCATGGGTAGAATGTCCGCATGGCACGAGACCGCAAGACTGAAGAAGCAGAAGTGACGCGCACCGAAGGCGATGCCGCGCCCAACGCGGTGTGGTTCAAGCCTGTGATGATCGGCTTCATGCTGCTCGGGCTCGCCTGGATCCTCGTGTTCTACATCTCGGGCATGCAGTACCCGATCCCCGGTCTCAGCAACTGGAACCTCGCCATCGGCCTCGGCATCGCGCTGATCGGCTTCCTCATGACCACGCGCTGGCGCTGACCGGCATCCCCTCGTCCCGAAGGCCTCTCGCATCGCGAGGGGTCTTCGTCGTTCCCGGCCTCAGCGCGCGCCGTTTCGAGTCGCGTGAATGGCTCCGCATCCGCCGAAAACCGAGCCATTCACGCTACTCGAACGCCAGTGGGCGCGGCGGTGACGACAGCGGAGCGGCGTGGCGGAGGATGGTCGCATGCTGGAACCCATGACTCCCCATTGGACGATCGAGGTGCGGCGCGGACCGCAGCCGCGCGACGAAGGACGACGGGTGTGGGAGTGCTATCGCGAGGTGTTCAGCGACGCTGAGGACTTCGACGGCTGGTTGGCGGGGATGTTCGACCGACATGCGCGCCGGGAAGGTCATCGTCTCGTTGTGGCCTCCGTCGACGACGAGATCATCGGCTTCGCCTGGGGATACGTCGGCGAGTTTGGGCAGTACTGGACCGACCTCGCGGCATCCGCGCTTCCTGAGCCCGTCTCCGCCGCTTGGCTCGGCGGCCACTTCGAATTCGTCGAACTGGGCGTGCGGCCGAAACTGAGGGGTGCAGGCGTCGGCCGGGCGCTGCACGACGCGCTCCTCGACGGCGTCGATCGGCGCGCGCTGCTGAGCACGGCGGATGACGACGCCGATCCGGCCGTGCAGCTCTACCTGCGATCGGGCTGGCGACGACTCGGCGCGCTGTCGACCGGGGTGCAGGTGATGGGACGGATGCCGCACTGATCGGCAAGCCACGAGTCAGGGCAGCGCTTCCCACAGCTTGTCCGCAGAGTTATCCACAGGTTATCCCCAATCTGGGGAGAATTACACGGATGTTATTCACAGGGGTTAACAACCCTGTTAACAACCCCTCATCGGGCCAGAAGAACCATCGGAGGCACGATGAACACGATCGCGAGCAGGGCGACGACGATCGCCGCGAGCCCGACGATCTGCCAGATGCGCTGCTCCCGGCGACGGGTGCGGGTGTAGACGAAGGCGACGGCCGCGCCGGCGATGATGCCGCCGAGGTGCGCCTGCCACGAGATCCCGCCCGCGAACAGGCCGAAGAAGAAGTTAATCGCGAGGATCACGAGAATGCCGGTGACGTTGCCGCCGAGGTGGCGGCCGATGATCAGCAACGCCGCCATGAGGCCGAAGATGGCGCCCGACGCGCCGACCACTGCCGTCTGCGGCGCGAGGCACGCCGCCAACACCGAACCGCCGAGTCCGCTGATGAGGTACAGGGCGAGGTAGCGGGCACGACCGAGCATCGGCTCGACGATCTGACCCAGCATCCACAGCGCGAGCATGTTCAGCGCCAGGTGGATGAAACTCCCGTGCACGAAGAGCACCGTGAGCAGGCGCCAGGGCTCGAACGGGTACAGCGACACCGTCGGCATGACGAAGTAGGAGAGGAAGCCCAGCTGATTGGTGATCGCGTCACCAAAGGTGCCGGGGATGAGCTGCAGCAGACCGATGAACGAGGTCACCGCGAGCAGCACGTAGGTGACAACGGGCTTGCCGCTGCGCGCGATGGCGACGGCGCCACCTCCGCCCCAGCGGCGACGGGCCTTGCGCTGCGCCGGGGTCTCGGCCTTGCGCTCCGCCTTCATGCATTCGGGGCAGATGACGCCGACGGGCGCCTGTGTCTGACACTCCGGGCAGACCGTGCGCATGCAGCGCTGGCAGAGCACGAAGCTCTGCCGATCCGGATGCCGATAGCAGTAGTTGTCGCGATTGCTCGTGAACTCAGGGCTCGTCATCCGAATCGGCTCGCTCGTGACGTGTCAGGCGGCGACGATGTCGATCGACTGCAGCACGACCGGCTCGATCGGGCGGTCGCCCGCAGCGGTCGGCACGGCGGAGATCGCGTCGACGACGGCCTTGGACGCGTCGTCGGCGACCTCGCCGAAGATCGTGTGCTTGCCCTGGAGCCACGGGGTCGGGTCGGTCGTGATGAAGAACTGCGAGCCGTTGGTGCCTTCGACCTCACCGGTGATGGCGTTACGACGCAGGCCGGCGTTCGCCATGGCCAGGATGTAGGGCTCGTTGAAGTTGAGCTCCATGTTGATCTCGTCGTTGAAGTTGTAGCCGGGGCCGCCGACACCCTGACCGAGCGGGTCGCCGCCCTGGATCATGAAGTTGGGGATGATGCGGTGGAAGATGACGTCCTTGTAGAGGGGACCCTCGCCCGGCGCACCGGTGGCGGGGTGCGTCCACTCCTTGGTGCCGTCGGCGAGGCCGACGAAGTTGGCGACCGTCTTCGGGGCGTGGTCGCCGAAGAGGTTGATGACGATGTCACCGTGGTTGGTGTGCAGGGTTGCGACGTGAGAAGCGTGAGCCATGCGCCCATTCTCGCAGAGCTTCCGGTGAGTCGGTCGAGTTCTAGCCGCACGGGCCGCGTGACGCAAGGGGTGGCGATTCCCTCCTCCCTTCCAGCCTGGCGTGGCAAGATGGGGAACCCGTACTCCAATGGACAGGAGAGCATCGTGAGCCTCAGCCGCAAGCGGAAGAAGGAACTGCGTCGTCTTCAGAACGACGCGACCCAGCTCTGGGAGAACCAGCAGGTGCTCGTCGGGCACGCGGCCGACGTGGCCCGCGAGGCCGGCCGCCAGCTCGGCAACTTCAATCGCGAGCAGGTCGTCCCGGTCGTGCAGGACACCTACAACCGCCGGGTCGCCCCGGTCGTCGACCAGGGTGTGCGCTTCGGCAAGCACGTCGTCGACGACAAGGTCGTCCCGATCGTCGGCGGCGTCGTCGGTACCGCGCTCTCCGCGTGGGACGTCGCGAACGCCAAGCGCCACGGTCTGAGCGCCCCGCGCGGACGCGCCGTCGTCGTCGAGAAGAAGGGCCCGGGCCTCGGCTCCGTCGTCGCCCTGGTGCTCGGCGTCGCCGCCGCCGTCGGCGTGCTCTACGCCGCCTGGCAGGCGCTGCGGGCCGACGACGAGCTGTGGGTCGCCGACGACCCGCTCTCCGCCCCCGAGGCGTGACCTCTCCCGGATCGCCCGACGCGCACGCGCGGGTGACGGATGCTGCGGCTGCTCGCGGACTCGACATCGAGATCCGCGAGCGCCCGCAAGCACGGAGTCTGCACGAAGCAGCCGAGATCCTCGGCATCCTGCCGTCCGGCATCGTGAAGACCCTGGTGGTCAAGCGCTCGGACGACACCTACCTGTTCGCGCTGATCCCCGGTGGTCGCTCCATCTCCTGGCCCAAGCTGCGCGCCGTCGTGGGCGTGAACAAGCTGCGCCTGCCCGAGCCCGAGCTCGCCCTCGCCGCGACCGGGTACGAACGCGGCACCATCGTGCCGATCGGCAGCACGACCGACTGGCCGGTGTTCGCCGACGAGACGATCGTCGGGCAGCGGATCGCGATGGGCGCGGGAGCGCACGGCTACAGCCTGTTCGTCGAGGCCGACGACCTCATCTCCGCCTACGGTGCGACGGTGGCCGACATCTCCGTACCGGAGGAGCCCCGAGGCTGACCGCTAGAGGATGCCGGCCATCCGCAGCGCGATGTCGACGAGCTTGACCCGCTGCAGCTCGCCCACCGACTTGAGCGAGTACCACTCCGCCATGTCGGTGGAGCCCTCCTTCTCGAACCGCAGTCGACCCCCGGTGACGCTCGCCCGGTACACGATGCGCAGCGTGTGCAGCGGCTGATCCGACTTCTGCACGCGCTGGGTGGCCGGGATCACGCGGGAGTGGATGCCGAGCAGTTCGCCGACCTTGACGGCGTATCCCGTCTCCTCGCGGAGCTCCCTGCGGACGGCGTCCTCCGGGGCCTCGCCCGGTTCGAGTCCGCCGCCTGGCATCGTCCACGCGACACGGCGGCCCTCGACCCAGCGCACCAACAGGATCCTGTCGTCGTCATCGGTGACGACCGCGTATGCCGCGACACGCATGTCCATGACACACACCCTAGACCGGCCCGCCGAGAGCATCGCACCGTGTGTCAGACCACGCGCTCTCCGGCGAGGTAGGTCGCCCGCACCTGCGTGTGCGCCAGCTCCTCGGCCGTGACGGTGAGCGGATCGCGGTCGACGACGATGAAGTCGGCAAAGAGGCCCGGAGCGAGCGCACCCACCTCGTGCTCGCTGAACAGCTGCCAGGCCGCGTGCGTGGTGTGCGCGCCGAGCGCCTGCGCGCGCGTGACCGGTGTGCCACCCGGCATCCGGAATCCTCCGCGGGAGGTGCGGGTCTGGGCTACCGCCATGTTGCGGAACGGCTCGTTGGGGGTCACCCAGCCGTCGTTGTGGAACGTAGCGCGGTGACCGGCGGCGAACGCGGCGCCGGCGTCGGCCCAGGCCCCTCCGTGCTCTGCACCGAAGAGGTCGTCGACGAGCACCTCGCCCCAGTAGGTGATGTGGTCGACGAACAGGCTGACCGTCACGCCGAGCGCGGCCGCGCGGGCGAACTGGGCCGGCGTCATCGCGCCGCAGTGCTCCAGCCGGAACCGGTGGTCGGCGAGCCCGTACCGCTCGATGAGCTGCTCGTAGACGTCGAGGGTGCTGTCGATCGCGAGGTCGCCGTGCGTGTGGCATGCGAGCTGCCAGCCGCCGGCGGCGTAGGGCTCGGCGATCTCCCGCAGCTGCGCCGCGGTGTAGTTCGCGTGACCCACGTGGTGCGGCTCGAGGCCGAGGTCGCGTGTCGCCTGCGTGTCGAGGTAGGGGAACGAGGTGGCGATGTTGCCGACCCAGGGCGAGCCGTCCGACCACGTCTTCACACCCGTCTGACGGAACATCGCGTCGCCGCCGCCGCGCGGAGCCGCCGTGCCGCCGGGGTGCGAGGTCTCGTACCACCGCAGCCGCACGGGGAGCGCGTCCTTCGCGATCAGGGCCTGCACGAGGGGATTCAGATCGGCATTCCACGAGAGATCGGAGACGGTGGTCAGCCCGCGGGCGGCGAGGTCGCGCAGATGGGTCACCAGCAGTTCCGGGAGCCGCTGCTGCGCCGCCGCGAGCATCGGTGCGACGACCTGCTCGACCGCCGCGGCCTCCAGGGCGACACCGGAGAGCTCACCGTCTGCCGTGCGCCCGAACGAGGCGCCGACCGGATCGGGGGTGTCACGGTCGAGGCCGGCGGCGCGGGCGGCCGCCGAGTTGAAGTACACCGCGTGACCGGAGTTCTGGATGATCGTCAACGGCACATCGCCGCCGAGCTCGTCGAGCAGTGCGCGGTCGGGCTCGGGAAGTCCGCGCTGCAGCAGAGCGTCCCAGCCGTTCGCATAGACCGGGCCGGATGCGGAGGCGATCGCCGCACGCAGGGTAGCGAGCACGCCCTCCGCGTCGGGGATCGTGACGGGCCGAAGGTCGACGACGAGGTCGGAGAGCAGGATCGCGGAGAACGCCGGGTGCCCGTGCGGCTCGATGAGGCCCGGCATGATCCAGCCGTCGAGCGCGACGGTCTCGGCATCCGGGTGGGCCGCGGCGAGCGCAGATGCCGTGCCGACCTCGAGGATGCGCCCGTCGACGACCGCCATGGCCTCGACCTCTTCGTCGATATCCGCATCGACCTCAGGGGACAGGGGACGGATGCGGCCGGTGAAGATCGTCGTCATGGCGCCAGTCTGGCAGTGATCGACGTGATCGATCAGGAATCGAGAAGACCTGGCCGGCACGGCATCCGTACGCTGATCACATCGCCCACGACGAGGAGAAGACCATGGCCGACGACGAGAAGAACTTCACCGCAGCGGAGCGCGACGCCATGAAGGCGCGCGCCAAGGAGGCGCGTGCCGCGCGCACCAGCGCCGGCAAGAAGACGCCGGAGGAAGCAGCGCAGGAGGTGCTCGACAAGATCGCGGAGATGCCGGACTCGGATCGCGTGATCGCCGAGAAGCTGCACGAGATGGTGGTGAAGGCCGCTCCGCACCTGGAGGTCAGCACGTACTACGGGATGCCGGCGTACAAGAAGAACGGCAAGGTGATCTGCTTCTTCAAGCCCGCCGTGAAGTTCAAGGACCGCTACCCGACCTTCGGGTTCGAGACCATGGCGCAGCTCGACGAGGGCAACGTCTGGGCCACCGGGTTCAGCGTGCGGAAGCTCGACGAGGCCGACCTCGCCTTCCTCTCGGCGCTCGTCACACGCGCCGCGTCGTGACCGGAGTGAGGTAGGGTCGTCTCCATGACCCGTTGGTATGCGTATTTCGAGTCGGCTCTGGAGGGGCCGTCGCGACACTGACGCGTACCGACACCTTCAGAGCCGACAGGGCAGAGCATCCGCTCTGCCCTTCGCCGTTTCGGCGGGCTCTGCACCGGGGTCCGCCGTCGACAGGACAGGACCCATGGACACCATCGACGCCACCGCCGACCTTCACGTCGCGAGCTTCACCGCTCTGCCCTCGCCCGCCGAGCTCGCCTCCGAGCTGCCCGTCGGCGACGAGCGCGCCGCCCTCGTCGCGCGCACCCGTGAGGAGGTGCGCGCCATCATGGCCGGGGAAGACGACCGACTGCTCGTCGTCGTCGGCCCGTGCTCGATCCACGACGCCGATGCCGGACTGGAGTACGCCGGGCGGCTCGTCGTCGAGGCTGAACGGCACCGCGACGACCTGCTCGTGGTGATGCGCACGTACTTCGAGAAGCCGCGCACGACCGTCGGATGGAAGGGCCTCATCAACGACCCGCACTTGGACGGCAGCCACGACATCGAGACGGGCCTGCGTCTCGCCCGTGCGTTCCTGCGCGACGTCACGGCACTGGGGATGCCGTGCGCGACGGAGTTCCTGGAGCCGATCAGCCCGCAGTACACGGCCGACCTCGTGACGTGGGGAGCGATCGGCGCGCGCACGACCGAGAGCCAGATCCACCGCCAGCTCGCGTCGGGCCTGTCGATGCCGATCGGGTTCAAGAACGGCACGGACGGCGGCCTCCAGGTCGCCCTCGATGCGGCGGCTGCGGCATCCGCACCTCAGGCTTTCCTGGGCATCGCGGCGGACGGACGGGCGAGCCTCGTCACGACGACGGGGAACCCCGACACCTCGGTGATCCTCCGCGGCGGCGCCGACGGACCGAACTACGGGCCCGACCACGTGCGTCGGGCGTCGGAGCGGCTCGCCGCTGCCGGCCTCACGTCGAGGCTCGTCGTCGATGCGAGCCACGGCAACAGCGGCAAGGACCACGTGCGTCAGGCCGAGGTGGCCGCCGAGCTCGCCGCACAGATCGCCGACGGCGGGCAGGCGATCGCGGGGGTCATGCTGGAGAGCAACCTCGTCGCCGGTGCGCAGAAGCTCGACGTGGCAGTGGGCCCCGCGGCGCTGGTGCGCGGTCAGAGCGTGACCGACGCGTGCATGGGGTGGGATGCCACAGCGACCGCCCTCGCGCAGCTGGCAGAGTCCGTGCGCCGGAGTCGCTGAGCGGGCGCGCACTGCCGTTTCCCGCAAGCCCTCCCCTCCGGCGGCTGGACATCCCTAGGTTCGAGATGGCGCGCTCTGCGCCCGTTCTCGTAGGGGGAGAAAAGTGGAAGACTGCCTTGCAGCCACGGGGCCGAGCGGCACCGCAGCGATCCTCGCCGTCGGTGCGCTCCTCGTCCTAGCCGGTGCCGCGGCCGTGGTCGTGTCGATGCGCAGAAGAGGCGCGCGTGGCGCGTTCACCGTGGCGCTCGCGGGGGCGCTGCTCCTCGGCACGCTCGGTATCGCCGCGGCGCCGTCCGGGGCCCACGCGTCGACGAACGACTGCGAGACGGCATCGCCCGCGCCGACGACGCCCACGGCTGCGCCGACGCCGGAACCGACGCCGGTCGAGACCACGCCTGCCACGCCGCCCGTCGCGATCGACGACACGGCGTACATCTACTCTCTGGGGTGGATGGAGCAGACGGACCCGGCATCCTCTCCCGCACCGTTCACCGTGAACCACGTCTACGCGTACACCCTCGACGTGCTCGCCACCGCTCGAGCGACGGCTCCCGCGGCCCTCGACCCCGCGACGGTAGACCTCGACCCGTCGAGCGCCGGCATCCAGCAGTCGATCAGCAGCGACGGCATCACCGCATCCGTCGATCCGGTGACGGGCGTCATCACTGTCACCGGATCGATGCCGCTCGGAACGACGAGACAATACGAGGTCGCCTACCCGGAGGCGGGCGGCTGGACTGTACCGGTATGGGAGCAGCCCATCCATTACACGGTCACCGACAGCAACGGGGTCGTGTCGAACGTCGCGACGATCACGATCGACCACTACGTCACGAGGCTTCCGCAGGACGCCTAGCGGACCGAACGCGCGGGGGCGGTTCTCGCCCCCCTGCGGCGCCGCGACCGCGCGCGTCAGTCGGTGCGGAGCACGTTCAGAAGCTGCCAGCCCTCGGGGACCTTGGCGAGCAGGGCGTCCATGTCGTCGGCTTGGATCTCGGTGACCTGGTCGCGGCGCGCGAACGTGCCGACGGCCTTCAACACCTGGGCGCCCTTGATCATCTCCACGGGGGAGGAGATCAGGTCGAAGCCCTCGGGGCGGAGGCCGTCGAGTTCGCTCTGGATGCCGGCGAGGTCCGGCGCCTCGACGGGAAACGACTGGGTTTCGACGGGACGCATGAGACCGATCAGCACCCTACGAGTCTAGGCTCGGCCTCCTCGGCTTTCGAGTAGCGAACGACCACCTCGGGCTCAGCGGCCGATGCCGTCGAGGGCGGCCCCGAGCCGCGCGACCGTGCCGTCGACGTCGGCGAGCTTGTCGAGGCCGAACAGTCCGATGCGGAAGGTCGAGAACGACGCGGGCTCATCGCAGTGCAGGGGGACGCCGGCCGCGATCTGCAGGCCCTGCTCGCGGAACGTCGCGCCGCTGCGGAGTCCAGGGTCGTCGGTGTGCACGACCACCACGCTGGGCGCAGCGAACTCCTCGGCGGCGACCGACGGCAGCCCGCGATCGGCGAGCAGTGCCCGCACCCGACGGCCGAGCTCGATCTGCGCCGCGCGCAGCTTCTCGTAGCCTCGCTCGCGTGTCTCGATCATCTGCGTGAGGTTGCGGGCGATCGTGTCGGTCGGCATGGTCGCGTGGTAGCCGGCCGCGCCATCGCGGTAGCCGTCGGAGATCGCCATCCAACGCCCGAGGTCGAGGGCGAAGCTCGTCGCCGTTCCGGCCTCCACCGCGGCACGTCCGCGCTCGCCGAGCATCACGAACCCGACGCCGGGCGAGCCGCTCCACCCCTTCTGCGGCGCGCTGAGCAATACGTCGACGCCGAGGTCGCGCATGTCCACCCACATCGCGCCCGATGCGATGCAGTCGAGCACGAGCACGCCGCCGACCTCGTGCACGGCATCCGCGAGCGCACGCACGTACCCGTCGGTGAGGATCATGCCCGCCGCGGTCTCGACGTGCGGGGCGAACACCACGTCGGGGCGGCCGGAGCGGATCGCCGCGACGACCTCGTCGATCGGGGCGGGGCTCCACGCCGCCTGGGCGTCGTCGCCATCCGGTCGCGCCTCGCACACCACGACCGAGGTCGCGATGCCGCCCATGTCGAGGATCTGCGACCAGCGGTACGAGAAGAGGCCGTTGCGCACGACGAGCGCGCGACGACCGGTCGCGAGCTGACGCGCCACGGCCTCCATCGCGTAGCTGCCGCCGCCGTTGATCACGACGGCGTCCGTCGCTCCGTACGCCTCGCGCAGGATCTCCAGCGTCTGCTGCATCACCGACACGAAGCGTGCGGACATGTGGTTCAGCGAGCGGTCCGTGAAGACCACCGAGTACTCCAGCAGTCCGTCCGGATCGATGTCAACGTGAGGAAGGCTCATGCCGTCCAGTCTGTCAGCCGCCGGCCGCCGGTGGGAAAGTTCTTCCACACTACGGATGCCGAGCACTACGGATGCCGACACGGGCCGCCCCTCCGAAGAAGGACGGCCCGTGTCGTCTGGACCGGTCAGCCGCGCTGTCGGCGCCGCGCCACGAGGACGCCGCCGGCCGCCAGCAGGGCCAGCATCAGTCCGACCAGCGCGTACGGCACTGCACCGCCCGTGCCGGCGAGGCCTCCGCCGACCGCCGCGGCCGCAGTCACCCGCAGAGCGCTCTGAGCGACCACCCCGCTGTCGGCGCCCGTGGCGATGAGGGTGTGCGCACCGACCTGCGTGTTCGCGGGGATCGTCACGGTCGTGCGGAAGAGGCCGTTCTCATCGGCGACGACGTCCGTGAGGTGGACGGGGTCGGAGTGCAGCACGATCGAGACCTTCTCGCCAGGGTCGAACCCGCGGCCGACCACCTCGACCGGCGCCCCCTGCACCACGCTCTGCGAACCGGGCACGATCTGGCTGTGCCCCGGAGGGACGTTGCGCACCTTGACCTTCAGCGTCTGCGACGTCGACCCGAGGTAGGCCTCCGGATCCGCGGGCGTGAAGCGTGCGACGAGGTGATGCGTCCCGGGCTTGAGGAAGGTGACGTCGGCGGTCGCAGAGCCCGCGGTGACCGTCGCCGATCCGATCACGGCGTCGCCCTCGAGGAACTCCACCTGCCCTGCGGCTCCGGCCGGCTTCACCGTCGCGGTGAGGGGGATGGACTCGCCGATCACGGCATCCGTCGCCGTGGTCGAGAGCGACACGGTGGTCTTCTCGGCCGGCTTCGGCGTCTTCACCTGCGCCTCGGCCCGCGCCTCGACCTTCGACTGGTCGCCGAGCGCGATCACGGGGTGCGCGCCGTCGACGGCCGTCGCCGGAACGGTGACGTCGGCGCTCACGTTCCCGTCGCCCGAGGCCTTCACGACCACCGGCGTCTCGTCGTCGATGCGGATCGCGACGCTCTCGCCCGGGGCGAACCCGGTGCCCGTCACGCGGACGGTGTCACCCGGCTTCACCGTGCCCGCGCCCACCGAGATCTTCGGATCGTAGACGGGCTCGGGAGCGGACACGACGATCTGCAGCGAGGTGTCGGCGGACTTCACGCCGTCATCGGCCGTGATGGTGACCGTGTAGGTGCCGGGCTCGGCGTAGGTGTGCCGGCCCTTCACCGTGCCGTCGGCGACGTCGCCGGCCGCGACGGGCGATCCGTCGCCCCAGTTGACGACGGCCGTGACGTCTCCCGCACCACCCGACACCGCGGCGAGCGCCGCATCGAACGACTCTCCGGCGATCTGGCCCGCGACGGCCGCCGCAGTCAGCGCGAGGGGAGCGGCCGCCGACCGGTCGCCGTCCGACGCGACGGCGAACACGTGCACGCGTCCGTCACGGAGACCGCCGGCCTCCTTCGGCATCGTCAGGGACTCGACCGCCTTCGGGGCGCCCTTCGCATCGAGGTCGAGCGGGATGGGCGCGGTGGCGTAGATCGCCGTGTTCTTCACGCTGGACTCCGCCGCCGTCCCGGACAGGCGTCCTTCCGACACCGCGAGAACCGCGTTGCCGAAGGCCGGATTGCCGGATGCGCCGACCCAGTCTCCGAACGAGATCTTCACGCGCTGCTCGGTGCCGTCGGTGAAGTGCAGCACCGCCTCAGGCTGACGGGCGTTCTCGGTCGCGGTGCCGACGAACGCGATGCTCGTCGCACCGGCTCCGAGGTTGACGCGTACGGTCTGACCCTCGCCCGTGATGTTGTCGGGCGCTCCCGGCGCCACGGCCGGGAGGTCGTATGTCAGCGCCGAGCCGGGGATCGTCAGGGTCTGACCCTGCACGAATCCGTCTGCAGCGAGCTTGTCGCGGTAGTACCCGTAGCCCTGGTCGTCGCAGTTCGCGGCGGTGACGCCGAGATCCCCGATGCAGACCGTGTTGAAGGCCCCGGCCAGCGTCTCGTCGCGGTACACGACCACGGACGTCGACGCGGATGCCGTCGCACCGGCCGAGTCGCGCACCACCACGGATGCCGTGTACGTACCGGGTGCCGCGAAGGAGTGCGGAGCGCTCACCTTCCAGCCGCCCAGATCGTCGCGCACGAGCTTCACCCCGGTGACGGGGGCGCCGTCGCCGTAGTCCACCGTGACCGAATAGCCGGCGGCATCCTTCTCCTCGCCGACGATGGTCGCCAGCGACCCGGTGAACGAGGTGCCGACGGCGACGCGCTGCGCGCCGGCCGGGGTCACGGCGAGGCCGTCGGCTCCGGCGGCCGTCGCGAACAGCTCGACCTCGGAGAGCGACAGGGCCTGGCCCGTGGTGGTCAACGACAGCTTGAACCGGGTGAACCCGCCCGTGCCGGCGGCCGTGAACGGACGCGTCTGGCTGTCCCAGGCGAACCTCTCGTCATGTCGGGCGTCGAGCTCGGTCCAGGTGGTGCCGTCGGTCGACCCCGACAGGGTCCAGCTCGTCGGGGCGTTCGCCTTCGCGGCATCCGTCAGCGTGTACTGCCCCACCGACACCGGACCGGACTGCGAAGTCCAGACCAGGTCGACGGTCGTGCCGGCGAACGTCGTGGTCGAGTTCATGTTGTCATCGACGAGCGCACCCGTCGGCGTCGCGTCGCTCGCCGCGAGCGTTCCGCGACCGGGCTTGGTCGCGTCGACGAGCGTGGCCGGGACGTCGAGCTTCTCGGAGAGGTCCTTCGCACCCCATGCGGAGGGCTGCGCACTCATGGTGAAATCGATCCTCCCGCCGTTGCGGATCAGGTCACCGTCGAACGTCGTCGTCGAGATCGGCGTGCCGTCGATGCTCACCCCGGCGACGTAATGCTTGCCGCTCGACGCACCCGGCGCCGAGATGACGAGGTCCTTGCCGCCGATCGAGACCGTGGCGCCGTCGAACAGCGGGGAGCCGATCGTGTAGTTCCCCGACCCGACCTCCAGCGGGTAGAAGCCGAGCGCGGAGAAGACGTACCAGGCGGAGAACTCGCCGTTGTCCTCGTCGCCCGGGTAGCCCTGGCCGATGTCGGAGCCGATGAAGAGACGGTCCTCGATGTCGCGGATCAGGGCCTGCGCCCCCGACGGGTCGCCGGCTTCGGCGAGCACGTACGGGATGTGGTGCGCGATCTGGTTCGACATGCCGAGCATCCCGAGCCGCACATCGCGGGCCTCACGAGCCTCATGGATGCCGGAGTGGTCGGCCTTCTCGCGGGTGGTGAGGAACTGGTGCATGTTGTCGAGGAGAGCCTGGCGGCCGCCGTACAGCGCCGCGAGACCGTCGACGTCGTGCGGCGCGTGGTACCCGAACGTCCACGCGCTCGCCTCGGTGAACGCTCCGCCCCAGGCCTTCTTGTCGAAGTCGGCGCCGGTGGTCCAGCTGCCGTCCGCATTGCGCGAGGTGAAGGTTCCGGCGTCGGGGTTGAACATCTCGACGTAGTGCGAGGCGCGGGCCTCGAAGTAGGTCGCCTCCTCCTTCAGCCGCGCGACCCTGTCGGCAGGCGTCTTCGGATCGGCGGCGAGGGCTTTGGCCATCTCGGCGATGCCGAAGTCGTTGATGAAGCCCTCCAGGCCCCACGAGGCGCTCTCGTGCGTCGACGCCTCGGTGTACCCGAGGAAGATCGACTGGGCGAGCCCCTTGCGGCCGACCGCGTTGGATGCCGGGAGCACGGTGGCGTTCTTCACCGCGGCGTCGTAGGCCTCGAGGGCCGTGGACGTGTCGAGCGCACCGGCGAGGTACGCCTCGGCGAACGCGACATCGGAGCTGGTGCCGGTCATCAGGTCGGCGTAGCCGGGGGAGGACCATCGGGCGATCCAGCCGCCGTCGCGGTACTGCTGCACGAAGCCGTCGACGAGGTCCTCGGTGACGTCGGGGTAGAGCAGCGCGTACAGCGGCCAGGCCGTGCGGTACGTGTCCCAGAATCCGTTGTTCACGTAGATCTTGCCGTCGACGATCTTGGCGTTGGTCTGCGTGTCGGTCGCCGCTCCGCTGGTCGCCGCCACGGGGCTCGCGTACTTGTAGACGGGGTTCGCCGCAGAGCCGGTGTTCTCGAACTGCGAGTTCGGGTAGAGGTTCAGACGGTAGAGGCTGGAGTAGAGCGTGACGAGCTGCGCGTCGGTCGCCCCCTTGACGTCGTGCACGACTCCGAGCCGGTCGTTCCACTCCTTCTGCACCGCGGCGTGCGCCGTGTCGAAGGAGACGCCGTCGAGCTCGAGGCCGTAGTTGTGCTGGGCCTGGTCCTGCGAGAGGAACGAGGTCGCGAGCCGCAGCTCCACGGTGCGGTCGGTCGAGGTGTCGAACGCGGCGTAGCGCGCCGTGCCGTTGCGGTCGCCGGTCGTGGTCGCGCCGGAGGCCGTCGGCTGACGGTCGAAGGTGCCGTACACGAACATGCGCGTGCGGCCGGGGTAGCCGGAGCCGCCGTCGACCCAGCCGGTGACCGTGTCGCCCGAGACCGTCAGCTTCGAGGAGTTGACCAGCTGGTCGATCACGACCGAGCTCGCCGCGCCCGTGAACCCGAACCGGTAGATCACGCCGTGGTCGGTGGGGGTCACGTCGGTGCGGACGCCGTTGTCGAAGGCGACGCTGTAGATGTCGGGGCGGGCGATCTCGTTGTCGTGGCTGAACGTGAGCTTGCGGTCGTTCAGGGACGAGGAGGGGGTGCCCGTCGCCGCCGGCATCACCGCGAGGGAGTTCCGGTCGCCCATCCAGATGCTCGGCTCGTGGGAGAGGCCGATGCCGTTCAGCGTCGGCTGGTTCTGCGAGTTGTTGGCGCGCTGGTACTGGTAGAGCGTTCCGGAGTTGTCGGCGTTCGTCATCGGGGTGATGAAGTTGAAGCCGTTGGGCCACGCCGCGGCGGGGATGTTGTTGCCTCGGGAGAAGCCGCCGGTCGAGTTCGTGCCGCGGCGGGTGTCGACGTAGGAGACGAGGCCGTCGGAGGTGTCGCGCGCGGCGACCTCCCCGATGGAGACGTCGTCGAGCCAGCCCGAGAACGCGGTCGCCGCCGTCGGCGCCTCGACGCCGTGCACGTCGGCGCCGGGGTGGTCGTAGGTGAAGAGCACGTCCTTCACTGTGCGGCCGGCGAACTGGCCGAGGTCGACCGAGACGCGGTTCCACTGGTCGGGCCAGAGGCGGTTGGACTGGCCCTGGGTACGGGCGTTCGCGGCGTAGCCGTAGGTGTCCACCGCTCCGCTCGTCGACAGGGTCGAGCCGTCGGTGAACCGCAGATCCACGGCGACGAACGTCGCGGCATAGGTCTGCTCGCCGTCGAGCACGGGGAACACGAGATAGGACAGCTGGGTGTCGTCCTGCACCGCGACGTCGACACCCTGGTAGAGCACCGTCGACGACGACGCAGGGCCCGCGCCCAGGTTGCGGCCGGAGTACGACAGCGCCTTGGTGCCGGTGAAGCCGACGCCCGTCTTGGCGGTGTTCGAACTGGCGGGGCCGGAGCCCAGCTGCAGACGCAGGTCGCTCGGCTGCGGCGTCGCGCCGTCGACGGCGATCGGCTCCCAGTCGGCGAGCTGCACGATGTTCTTGCTGGGGTCGCGCACCGCCTGCACGTCGAGGCGGTAGTAGGTGTACGCCGGGCTGGGCGTGGCCAGGGTGAAGCTGCGCGTCTCACCGCGGCCCGTGAACAGCTCGCCTGAGCGCTGATCGACGACGTTCCAGGCTGCGCCGTCGTTGGAGCCGAGCACACGGAAGTCCTTCGGGTCGCGCTCCTGCGCGTCGCCGCCGGACGTGAGGGTGTAGCGCACCATCGGCTGCGGCGAGCGCAGCTGGTACTGCACCCAGCCCATGTTCTGGAAGGCCAGCCACTTGGTGCCGGCGTTGCCGTCCGCCACGTTCGCGGCGACCTCGTTGGGAGCGTTCTGCGCGGATGCCGTCACGGCGCTCACCTCCGGCAGCACGCTGCCCGGTGTGAAGCGGTCGCCCGTCACGTTGACGGCGGCTCCGGTTCCGGCGAGGACGGGCGCGGCATCCGTCGTCTCGAACGACGAACGGAACGACGTGCCGCCTGCGGCCATCGCCTGCGTCGGGGTCAGCATGGCGAGGGTCACGGCGAGGGCGACGCCGGCGGCGGCCCAGCCGCGCCTGCTGCTCTGGGCGTTCCTCGGGGATGGAACGGTCATCGGTTGCTCCTTGAACTCCACTGCGGTGTGTCGTCTGCGGCCGGTCGTGCGGGATGCCGCGTCGCCGTCGTCAAAGATGACAGCGCTGTCATATGCTGAGGACGCTACCACAGCGGTCGAGTCGGATGGAAGACTCGCCGCACCGCGATAATGAGGAAGCCCACCCACGGCCTTCAGGGAGAAGCATGACCAGAGTGGATGCCGAGCAGCCCGCTCGCCCGACCCTTGCGCAGGTCGCGGCCAGGGCCGGTGTCAGTCTGAAGACCGCCTCCCGCGCGCTCGGCGGTGAGTCGTATGTGAGCGCGAAGACCCTCGCTACCGTGCTGGAGGCGGCGCGCGAGCTGGACTATCAGCGCAACTCCGCGGCCAGCCTGCTGGCCTCGGGGCGCCTCGCCGACTCCATCGGACTGATCACCGGAGACTTCACCAACCCCTTCTACTCGGCGCTCGCCCAGGCCGTCGAGGATGAGATCCGCACGCACGGGATGCTGCTGTCGGTGACGAACTCGCGGGAGTCGGCGGAACAGGAGCGCCGCGTCGCGCACGACCTCGCGGACCGCCAGACCAAGGCGGTGATCACCGTGTCCGCGATGACCGACCATGCGGAGTACGCGACGCTGCAGGCCCGCGGCATCCCGGTGGTCTTCGTCGACCGACCCCCCGACGGCATCGACGCGGACTCCGCGGTGTTCGACAACCGCGACGGCGGCCGGCTCGCCGCCCGACACCTTCTCGACCGGGGGCACCGCCGCATCGCCTTCATCGGCGACTACGAGTGGCTGCCGACCTACCGGCAACGCCTCAGCGGGATGGGCGACGTGCTCGACCCCGCCGGTGTGGACTGGCGGGAGCTGCTGCGCACGGACGCGCACGACGTGGCGTCGTCACGAGCGTGCGTGCGCGAGCTCCTCGCTCTCGAGCAGCCGCCGACCGCGATCGTCGCCGGCAACAACCGCATCCTGCTCGGCGCGGTGCAGGAGGCCGGCACGGCGGGGGATGCGCCGGAGATCGTCGGTTTCGACGATCCGGACTGGGCCGCGGTGCTCGACATCACCGTCGTGACGGGCGACGTCGAGCAGCTGGGCCGTGAGGCCGCGCGTCTCGCGGTCGCACGGCTCAGCGACCGCAGCCGTGGGTTCGAGAGCGTCGTCGTGCCGATGACGCTGATCGTCCGCGAGCCGTCTCACCCCTATCGGAGCGCGCAGAGCTGATCGTGCGGATGCGGCCGGTGCCCCCCTCCGGCACCGGCCGCATCGCGTCTCAGGCGAGCGCTGCCGCGCTGCGGATCTCCTGCTCCCGCAGTGCGCGCTCGACGGCCTCGACGTCGCGCACGGCGCCGCGGTCGGCCGACGTCGCCATCGCCGCGTAGGCGCGCAGCGCCAGGGAGACGGGGCGCTGACGGTCCTTCGGGCGGTAGCCCCCGGCATCCAGCAGCCGCGCCCGGCGCTCCTCGAGCACCGACTCGTCGACGCGCAGGCTCAGTCCGCGCGACGGGATGTCGATGTCGATGATGTCGCCGTCCTCGACGAGGGCGATCACGCCGCCCGACGCCGCCTCGGGCGAGGCGTGGCCGATGGAGAGGCCGGAGGTGCCGCCGGAGAAGCGGCCGTCGGTGACGAGCGCGCAGACCTTGCCGAGCCCGCGGCCCTTGAGGAACGACGTCGGGTGCAGCATCTCCTGCATCCCCGGTCCGCCCTTGGGGCCCTCGTAGCGGATGACGACGACGTCGCCGGGCTGCACCTGCTTGCCGAGGATCTTCGCGACCGCCTCCTCCTGCGACTCGCAGACCACCGCGGGGCCGGAGAACACGAGGATCGACGGGTCGACGCCGGCGGTCTTCACCACGGCGCCGTCGACGGCGAGATTGCCGCGCAGCACCGCGAGACCGCCGTCGGCGGAGTACGCGTGCTCGGCGGAGCGGATGCAGCCGCCCTCGGCGTCGAGGTCGAGGGCGGCCCAGCGCTCGGACTGCGAGAAGGCGCTCGACGAGCGCACGCCGCCGGGTGCGGCGTGCCACAGGTCGAGGGCGGTCTCGGATGCCGTGCCGCCGCGCACGTCCCACTCCGCCAGCCAGGAGGTGAGGGAGTCGGCGTGGATCGAGGAGACGTTCTCGTCGAGGAGGCCGGCGCGGTGCAACTCGCCGAGGATGGTCGGGATGCCGCCGGCGCGGTGCACGTCCTCCATGTAGTACATGCGGCCGTAGGCCGGGTTCGGTGCGATCTTGGCGAGGCAGGGCACGCGGCGGGAGATCGCGTCGATCTCGTCGAGGCCGAAGTCGATGCCGGCCTCGTGCGCCGCGGCGAGCAGGTGCAGGATCGTGTTGGTCGATCCGCCCATCGCGATGTCGAGCGCCATGGCGTTCGAGAACGCAGCGGGACTGGCGACGGCACGGGGGAGCACGGAGGCGTCGTCCTCGTCGTAGAACGCCTTGGTGATCTGCACGGCCACCTCGCCGGCGCGCTCGTAGAGAGCACGACGGGCGGTGTGCGTGGCGAGCACCGAGCCATTGCCGGGGAGGGCCAGGCCGAGCGCCTCCACGAGGCAGTTCATCGAGTTGGCGGTGAACATGCCGGAGCACGATCCGCACGTCGGGCAGGCGTTCTCCTCGATGCGCTGGATGTCGGCATCCGACACCGTGTCGTTCGCCGCCTCGGAGATCGCATCGACGAGGTCGAGCGTGCGCACGGTGCCGTCGACGAGCGTCGCGCGGCCGGACTCCATCGGACCGCCCGACACGAAGACCGTCGGGATGTTCAGGCGCAACGCGGCCATGAGCATGCCGGGCGTGATCTTGTCGCAGTTCGAGATGCACACGAGGGCGTCGGCCTGATGCGCGTTGACCATGTACTCGACCGAGTCGGCGATGAGGTCGCGCGAGGGGAGCGAGTACAGCATCCCGCCGTGGCCCATCGCGATGCCGTCGTCGACCGCGATCGTGTTGAACTCGCGGGGGATGCCGCCGGCCGCGGTGATGGCCTCGGAGACGATGCGGCCGACCGGCTGCAGGTGGGTGTGGCCGGGGACGAACTCGGTGAAGCTGTTCGCGACGGCGATCATAGGCTTGCCGAAGTCGGCGGCGTTGACGCCGGCGGCGCGGAACAGAGCGCGGGCTCCGGCGGCGTTGCGGCCGTGCGTGACGGTGCGTGAGCGAAGAGGGGTGGGCATTCTTCCACCTTGGCGTCTCCCCGTCGGGGCCGGAAGACGGCGTCGATACTAGTAGTGGGAGCACTAGGTTTGTACTCGTGACCACCGAGGAGCAGCAGCGCAAGGAGCTCGGCGCCTTCCTGCGCGCCAGGCGGGAGCAGCTCGACCGGTCGGCGTTCGGCCTGCCGCCGGCGGGACGGGGCCGCACGGTCGGCCTGCGCCGCGAGGAGGTCTCGTTCCTCTCCGGCGTGAGCGTCACCTGGTACACCTGGCTCGAGCAGGGTCGCGACATCAACCCGTCACGGCAGGTGCTGGATGCCGTCGCCACCGCGCTGCACCTCACGGTCGCCGAGCACGACTACGCGCTGACGCTCGCCGGCTTCGCGCCGACCCGTCCCGGATCGCGGGCCGAGGTGGCGGCGGCGCCCGCGCACGTGCAGAGGTTCCTCGACGCACTCGACGAGCATCCGGCCTACGCCATCGCGCCCGACTGGGGGATCGCGGCGTGGAACTCCGCATACGAGGCGCTCTATCCGAACGTCGCCACCACGCCCCCCGAGGACCGCAACCTCCTGTGGCTGATCTTCACCGACCCCGCCGTGCGCGAGCTGCTCGACGACTGGGACGACACCAGCCGCCGCTTCCTCGCCGAGTTCCGTGCGGAGGCCGGACCGCGCCTCGGCGACCCCCGCTACCGTGACCTCGTCGGCCGGCTGCGCGAGGCGAGCCCGGAGTTCCGCGAGCGCTGGGACAGCCACGGCGTCGGCGGCTTCGAGTCGCGCGAACGCGTGTTCCAGCATCCGACCCTCGGCCGTCTCGTCTTCGAGCACCACCAGATGCGGCCCTCCGACCAGACCGACGTGCAGCTCGTCGTGTACGTGGCGGATGCCGCGACCAGGGAGCGGTTCGCGGGGCGCGCATGAACCACGGCTCGCGCGAGGTGCTCCGCATCCCCTCCTTCCTCCTCTTCTGGAGCGCGAGCACGTTGCGCGCCTTCGGCGGCTCGATCGCCGGTGTCGCCTTCCAGGTGCTGATCGTGGCGGTCGTCGCAGCGACCCCGATGCAGATCGGACTGCTGAGCGCCCTCGGGGTCGTCCCCTACCTCTTCCTCGGCCTGATCGTCGGCGCGCTCATGGACCGGTGGAGCCGCCAGCGCACCCTCGTCCTCACCAGCATCGGCAGGGCGCTGGTGCTCGGCGCCGTCCCCGTGCTGCTGCTCGTCGACGCCCTCGGCTTCTGGACCCTCGCCGCGATCATGCTCGCCCTCGGCGTGCTCACGCTCTTCGCAGACTCGGCCTCGCAGCCGCTGCTGCCCGCGCTCGTGCCGAGGGACGCACTCGTGCAGGCCAATGCGCGGCTCGGGCAAAGCGAGACGGTCGCGGGCACGGCCGGGCCGGCCATCGGGGGCACGCTCCTGACGCTCGTCGGGGCGCCGCTGCTGTTCGTGTTCGAGTCCGTCGTGCACGCGGTGTCGGCCGTGCTGCAGTCGCGCATCCGGGTGCGTGAGGCGGCCCCGCCTCCGCGCGCGCAGGGACGCCACATCGGCCACGACATCGTCGAGGGCATGCGCTACACCTACCGGCATCGCACCCTGCGACCCCTCGCGATCTCGGTGCACATCTGGTTCCTCGGCAACAGCCTCGCCGCCACCCTGTTCGCCGTGTACGCGTTGCGCGACCTGGCCGTCGAGCCGTGGGCGTTCGGTGTGGCGCTGGCGTGCGGGGGCGTCGGCGGACTGCTCGGCGCGCTGCTCGCACCGACGGTCGGTCGGATGCTGGGCGCGGGAAGGGCAATCCTCGTGGGGCGGATGCTGGTGGCGCTCCCCTGGGCGGCGCTCGCCCTGGTGCCCTTGAACGCATCCAGCAGTCTGCTGCTGGTGCTGCCGCTGCTGTCAGCCGCCCAGTTCGTCTACGGACTGTCGATGGGCATCGAAGACGCCAACGACATCGGGTACCGCCAGTCGGTGGCGCCGGATGCGATCCAGGGACGGATGAACTCCACGATCCGCACGGTGAACCGCGTGGTCTTCTTCCTCGGCGCCCTGCTCGCCGGCGTGCTGGCGACCGTTCTGGGTTATCCGGTCACGTTCGGCATCGCCGCCGGCGTGTTCGCGGTCGCCGCGCTCGTCGTCGCGCTGTCGCCGCTGCGCGACGCCCGGCACGGGGAGACGGCGGAGCCGCCGGGATAGGGTGGAGCCATGTCGAGCCCCGAATCGGACAGGTCGGGGGCTTTCGGTCACACCGTCAGCCCCCAGAACCGCCGCTGAACATCTAGCACCGCGCTTCCGTGATCCACGGATGCGCGCGCGAACCCGGGTCGCTGACCGTGGTGCCGAGAAGTCCCCTTCTCGATCCCTCACCTCGGAGTACTCGATGCCTTTCACCCTCTATCTGCTCGCCCTGGCGGTCTTCGTCATGGGCACCTCGGAGTTCATGCTCGCCGGCCTGCTGCCGAGCATCGCCGCCGACCTGGACGTCGGCGTCGGCACCGTGGGACTGCTGACCTCGGCGTTCGCGATCGGCATGGTCGTCGGCGCACCGGTCACGGCCGCGTTCGCCCGTCGCTGGCCGGCTCGATCCGCGTTGACGGCGTGCGTGGTCGTCTTCGCCGCGTGCCACGTCATCGGTGCGCTCACCCCTGAGTTCCCCGTGCTCTTCGCCACCCGTGTCGTCGGAGCGTTGTCGAACGCGGGGTTCCTCGCCGTCGCGTTGACAGCCACGATCGGCCTCGTCGCAGAAGACCGGAAGGGGCGCGCCCTCGCGATCCTCCTCTCCGGGACCACGGTGGCCACCGTCGCGGGAGTGCCTGCGGGGGCGCTCATCGGCACGGCCTTCGGCTGGCGCACGACATTCTGGCTCATCGCGGTGCTGTGCGTCCCGGCCGTCGTCGGCATCCTCGCCGGCATCCCTCGCCGAGACACCGGCGCCGAGCGGGACGACCCAGCCCCGGTTCCGCTCGTCGACGAGCTCCGCCCCCTCCGTTCTCCGCGGTTGCTCGTCGCGATGCTCCTCGGCGCCCTCGTCAACGGCGGCACCTTCGCGGCGTTCACCTACTTCGCGCCGATCGTCACGGGGACCGCTGGTCTGGACGAGGGCTGGGTCCCCGTGATCCTCGTGCTGTTCGGCGTGGGGTCCTTCGTGGGGGTGAACCTCGCCGGCCGTCTCTCCGATCGGCATCCGGGGCGGGTCATCGCGATCTGCGGACCGCTCCTCGCCGCCGGATGGGTTGCGTTGGCGCTGCTCGCCGCGCACCCTGTGGCTCTCGTCGTCCTCGCCTTCGCGCAGGGGCTCCTCGCCTTCGCCGTGGGGAGCACGCTGATCGCGCGCGTGCTCTACGCCGCATCGGATGCTCCCACCATGGGCGGCGCGTACGCCACCGCCGCGCTCAACGTCGGAGCCGCGGGCGGTCCGGCGATCGGCGGGGTCATGCTCGGCTCCGCGGCGGGGCTGCTCGCTCCCGTCTGGGTGGCGGCGGCGATGACCGTCGTCGCGCTCGCGATCGCCCTCCCGTCCGCGTATCGACGAGGGCGCGGGATGCCGTAGACCCGCGCCGCGCTCATCCGTTCACGGGTCTGGCGTTCTCCGGCGGTTCCCCGACCTCGTCGACGGTGTGACCGGTGCAGGCCGCGCTCGTGACGCTCGCCCGCTCGACGCGCGACACGGCGAACCAGCGCATCGCGTCGCGCAGACGGCACCACCCCACGAGGTACCACCGGCCGTTCGTCGACGCGAACAGCACCGGCTCGACGTCACGGGTCGTCGTGGCGCCGTCCTGAGCGGTGTAGCGGATGCGGACGACCCGCTGCTCGGCGATCGCCGCCTCGAGCGACGACCTCACGGCGCGCGAGGAGGCGGGCCGCGCATCGATCCAGATGCGGTGGGCCAGCTCGTCGGCGCGTGCCCGGGTCAGGGGGTCGAGCACGTCCACGATCTTGCGGATGCCGGCGGCGGCCAGATCCGCATAGGGAGCATCGGGCGCGGCCGACACGGCAGCCATGAGCGCCACGGCCTGCGCCGGGGAGAGGGTGACAGGGGGCAGCGTCGCGCCTTCGGCCAGCCCGTATCCGCCACCCGGGCCTGGGCGCGACCAGATCGGCGCGCCGCTGTCGGCGAGCGCGTGGAGGTCGCGCTTGACGGTCCGCACCGACACCTCGAACTCCCGCGCCAGCCGTTCGGCGGAGACGCCCCGCGTGCCGCTGCGACGCAGCGTCTCCGACAGGGCGTGCAGACGCTCGGCCCGCCTCACGGTTCGACACCCAAGATATTCATGACATAAATAGTGACATGCTCTTGTCCACCCCGGCGAGAAGAGTGGCCTCATGACATCTACGACGAGCAGTCCGACCATCGTTCTCATCGCCGGCCACTGGCTGGGCGCCTGGGCCTGGGACGAGGTCAGGGAGCACCTCGAGGCCGACCACGCTCATGTCGTCGCGATGACTCTGCCCGGCCTCGACGGCGACGATCCCGACCGCACGAGGACGACCCTCGACGACCAGGCGGGTGCGATCGTCGATGTGCTCGCGCGGTCAGCGGAGCGACCCGCGATCGTCGTCGCCCACAGCGGAGCCAACGGCCCGGTCAGCCTCGTCCTCGACCGGCATCCCGAGCTCGTCTCCCGTGTGGTGTGGGTGGACTCGGGCCCCGTCGCGGACGGCAGCGCGTTCGCGGCCGACCTCCCGGAGGAGCTCGACGAACTCCCGTTGCCGCCGTTCGACGATCTCGCACAGCAGGCGAGCCTGCAGGGGCTGAGCACCGAGGATCTCGAACGGTTCCGCGCGAGGGCCGTTCCCGAGCCCGCCGCCGTGCTTCGGGAGCCCGTCGTGCTCGTGAACGAATCTCGGCGCAGCATCCCGACCACCCTCGTGTGCTGCTCGATCTCGGGGGATCAGGTGCGGGAGCTGGCGCAGGCCGCTCACCCGATGTTCGCCGAGGTGGCCGAACTCGCGCATGTCGATGTCGTCGATCTCCCCACGGGGCACTGGCCAATGTGGAGCCGAGCCCGCGACCTCGCAGAGGTCATCCGGTCGGAGGCGTCGCGGACCCGTTGATCCGGCGCGGCTATCCCTCGGTCGCGAAGGCGGACTTGAGCTTCCGCAGGGCGGCGACGATCTCGGCGAGGTCCGCGGCCGACAGCTTCTCGATCGCGGTGTCGGCCATGTACTGCTCATAGCGGTTCATGCTCTCGCGGTACTCCTCACCGCGTCTGCCGAGCTGCAGCACCTGCACCCTGCCGTCCTGCGGGCTGCGGGTTCGAGTGATGTGTCCGCTGCTCTCGAGGGCGGTCAGGTGCTGACTGATCGCCCCCTTCGAGACGCCGAGTCGATCAGCGAGAAGGCCCGGTGTGATCGACGGGTCCGCGGCGATCTGTTCGAGCACCGCGTGCTGCTGCCCGGTGAGCTCGAAGTCCTCTGGACGGGGCGCCTGCCCCTCGGTGGCCAGCCACAGGTCGACGATCAGCTGATTGATCTGCATCGCCGACTCGCGTGCGGATGGCTGGTCAGACATGGTCGTCCTTCGAGCTGCGTTCGAGGGAGGTCGTCGCCGCTTCGGCGTCGACCCCGGGGTGTTCCTCGACACTATCGGAGCCGCTGCTGGTCGAGGCTTCCGCTTCGAGACGAGCGGCCTCCTCGGCCGCGCGCTTCTTCTTGCCGAGACCGAGCTTCGCCTTGATCGCGTGATACGCCTCCTTGCCGACGCAGGCGATGCCGATCAGGAGGATCGCCTCGGCCGCACCGAGGACGGCGGCGACGAGTCCGACCTTGACGCCGACTTCGATCGGCAGGAACGGCGCGATCGGGATGATCAGGTACATCAGGGGGTAGAGGATCAAGAGCCCGACGCCGATCTTGAATCGGATCGGCTTCTTCTTCGGAGAGTTCTGGGTCATGGGGATAGGTTAGATTCCTAAACTTAGATAGTCAAGGTGTCTAAACTATATTGACGACGAGGTGGCGGATGCCGCCTGAGACGCGCGTTCTGTTCAATCCCCCGGTGCGTGCTCTTCCGTAGCGTCGAGCCATGTCCCTGATCGGCGAGGTCGTGGTGCCCTGCTTCTCGGAGGGCGACATCTCCCGGGAGATCGCCGTCGCGAGGGCCGACGGAGTGCGGCTGCGACCGCGCGGGGGAGGCCACTGCTTCGCCGGCAGATCCTCGACGGCCGGCGTCGTCCTCGATCTTCGCGGCATGGATGAGATCCGCGTCGATCATTCGGGGACGGCGACGATCGGAGCGGGATGCCTGCTCGGACGTGTCTACGGGGAGCTGCGTGCGGTGGGCCGGACGCTGCCGGCGGGATGCGGCGCCACGGTGGGCATCGCCGGTCTGACGCTCGGAGGCGGGATCGGCCTGCTGGGGCGGCTCCACGGCCTGACCTGCGACCGCCTCGTGTCGGCGAGGGTGGTGCTCGCGGACGGTGAGGTCGTCGAGTGCGACGAGCATCGCGAACCGGACCTGTTCTGGGCACTGCGTGGTGCCGGCGGCGGCCAGTTCGGCGTGGTCAGCTCGTTCCGGTTCGCGACCGTCCCCGACCCGCTCGTCTCCCGGATCGAGATCACCTGGCCCGCCGACGAAGACCTCATCACCCTCCTGACGTCCTGGCAGGCGTGGGCACCGGACGCACCAGACGGGATCACCGTCGACCTGGCCGTCGAACGGGTGCCTGGACACAACGGTCTGCAGGCCCGCGCGTTCGGCGCGTCCACGCTGTCGGTCGCCGAGACCGTGACGGTGCTGCAGGACTTCCTCGGCACCGGCGCCTCCGCGCGGCTTCGCGTGGAGGATCCGGAGCCGTACTCGACGGTGAAGGAGATCCACGCCGATGAGCGCCGGGGGATGCCGCTGGATCCGATCAGGCTGCGGTCGGAGTTCTTCGAGCACTCGATCGACGAACAGACCCTGGGCGATCTGCTGTCGCTGACCGCCGAATCGAGACACGCTCATGGCCGGCGACTGGCATTCACGGCGATGGGGGGCGCCTACAACCGGGTCGCTCCGGGTGCGACGGCATTCGCCCACCGACGGACCCGGTTCCTGCTGGAGCATGTCGGCGCCCCGGACGATCCGTGGATCGACGACTCCTGGCGGCTCGCGCATACGGCCGGGTCGGGACGGGTGTACCCGAACTTCCCCGATCCACTGCTGGAGAATCCGCTGGCCGCCTACCACGGCGACAACGTCGCGCGGCTCTCCGAGGTGAAACGGCGCTACGACCCGCATCGCTTCTTCGACTTCGCGCAGGCCATCCCGCCCGCCACTCTCGCGGGCGATGGCCAGCGGGATCATCCCAGCTCGCACGACAGGAAAGAGACTCCATCATGAGCACGGTCATCTGCGGCCTCGCCGTCTCCGTGGACGGTTTCATCACCGGCCGGGGAGCCGGCCCCGGCCACGGTCTCGGCGACGGCGGAGTGCTGTTCGACTGGTATGGGAGCGGCGACGTCCCCAGCCGGGTCTTCCCCGGGTTCCACCTCTCCGCACCCAGCGCACGCGTCTTCGACGAGCTCGCATCGCGGGTGGGCGCGATGCTGGCCGGCCACACCACGTACGTCGACTCGGAACGCTTCGCCGGCGGCTCTCCGCATCCGACCGCGCCCCTGGTCGTGCTCAGCCGCACATCGTTCCCGCCTGCCAACGATCGGGAGATCATCGTCAGCACCGGGATCGAGGACGCCGTCGCCGAGGCGCGGCGCCTGGCGAAAGGGAAGGACGTGGGCCTGATGGGCGGTGTGCTCGTCACGGAGGCCATCAAGGCGGGGCTCGTGGACGAGCTCATCCTGCACCAGGTGCCCGTGCTCCTCGGCTCCGGGAGACGGTTCTTCCACGAGCTTCCCCATCACATCCGACTGACCCCGCTTGAGGTCGTGGCAGCACCCGACGTCACCCATCTGCGCTACGCGATCGAGCGGAACGGGGAGGAACGATGATCCTCGTCACCGGCGGGCTCGGGATGATCGGCGCACACACGGCGTCCGCTCTCGCCGACAGGGGCGAGCACGTGCTCGTGACCGCGCATCGCAGCTCAGACATGCCGTCCTTCCTCGCCGGACGGGTCGTGGTGGAGAACCTCGACCTCACCGACCGCGACGCGGTCCTCGCCCTCGGAGACCGCTACGACGTCGATGCCATCGTGCATCTGGCGGGGAGCATCCCGGAGCAGGATCCGATGTCCTTCTTCCGCCGCGACATCGCCGCTCTCTTCAACGCGCTCGAGGCCGCACGCACGTGGTCGGTGCGACGGTTCGCGGTCGCCAGCAGCATCAGCGTGTACGAGGGCCGGGCCGAGCGCGCCTGGACTGAGGACCTCGCGCTCCCGCTCGCCGAACCTCCGCACGCGATCGCGGCGTTCAAGAAGGCCGTCGAGCCGATCACGCAGTACGCGCTCGCGGGCACCGATGTGCAGCCGCTCCTGCTGCGCATCGGCAGCACCTGGGGTCCGCTCATGGATCCCGAATCCCCGTTCAATCCCATCCCTCCGCTCGTGAGCGCCGTGCTGCGCGGAGAGAGTCCGGCCGCGCTGCACGCCGAGGACGGCGGCGACTTCGGCTACGCCCCCGACACCGGGCGAGCGATCGCGCTCCTGATCACCGCCCCCGCGCTCGGACACGTCGTCTACAACGTGGCCAGCGGCTTTCCGTACTCTCACCGAGAGCTCGCGGACGCGCTGTCCGCGGTGCTTCCGGAGGCGGGTATCGAGGTCATCGGTGCCCCTGACGCAGGTGCGGCCGAGCATCCCTACCTCGACATCTCGCGCCTGCGGGCCGACACCGGGTTCGCACCGGCCTTCGACGTGACGGGAGCGGTGGCCGACTACGTCTCCTGGCGTTCCGAGAACCCGCGATGAGCGGATCGCAGCTCACTCTTGACAAAATTACTCATGCGAGTAATTTTGTGGGCATGACCCCATCCCGCACCTACCTCTCCACCGAGCACCGCCGACGCGAGATCATCGATGCCACGGTGCGCGTGCTGGCCGAGCAGGGGTTCGCCGCGACCTCGTTCGCCCGGATCCGTGAGGAGGCGGGTCTCAGCAGCACTCGAATGATCTCGTACCACTTCGATGGCAAGGTCGCGCTGATGCAGGCGGTCGTCGAGGACGTCATCCGACGCGCGGCTGCCGTCATGGTTCCCGCGATGGATGCGGAGGAGACGTGGTCGGGAAAGCTCGCGGCCTACATCCGGGCCAATCTCGGTTTCCTGGCAGGTGATCGGCTCGCCGCACGCGCCGTCATCGAGGTCATCCAGAACTCACCGCGAGCCGACTCCGGTCTGCGCGAGGACACGTCCGCGCTGATGCTGTCGATCCTCCTCACCCACGGCCAGGAGGCCGGGGAGTTCCGCGCGTTCGACCCGCTCGTCGTCGCCCGCTCCATCCGCGCGACGATCGACGCGTTCGCCGCCGCCATGCCATCGACCGACGCCGCCGTCGAATCGACGACGAACGAGATCGTCGCGCTGTACCGGCGCGCCACGCGCATCGAAGGAGCATCATGAGCCAGACCACCCGGCCCGAGATCCGGTCCGCTCTCCAGACCGTCGCCCGCCTGTGGTGGCTGTGCGCGGCGGTGTCCGGCCTCGCGCTCGTCGTCGCGGCCGTCCTCTCCGTCGCCGACCCCGCCGAGGTGAATTGGGTCGTCTGGCTGAGGGGTTCGGTGGTCGCGGCCGCGAGCCTCGTGTTCGTCGCGGTGACCAGGGCCGCCGCCCGCGGCAGCAGGGCTGCCTACACGCGGATGCGGTGGATCTCGATCCTCGCGCCGATCGGCATCCTCCTCATCCTCGTCGCACCCGACACCGGCTACCCGCTCTGGATGAAGGTGGAGCAGGGCATCGTCGGCGCCGTCATCGTCGCCGTCGCGGTGATCCTCAATCGGCGTCTCGTGCGTGACGCCTTCCCGAAGACCACCTGAGCGGCGACACCGGCCCCGATCATGACCGACACCTACGTCGAGCGGCTTCCCCGCCCTGCACTCGCTCGTGCGGTGCGGACCGTGTGGATCCACACCACCGGTGATCAGCCGTCGGTGCACCGTCATCTGCCGACCGGCGGGGTCGAGCTCCACGCCCCGCTCGGCGGGATCCCGGTCCTGGTCGGTCCGCTCATCGGCTACTGGCTGGAGCCGCTCCCCCCGCGCACCGTGATCGTCGGCATCCGCTTCCTGCCCGCATCCCCGCCTCCGCTGCCGGTCGCCCTCGACGACCTGGTGGGCCAGCGGGTTCCGCTCGGCGACCTGTGGGGACCGGCGGCCGGCCGCCTCGCCGACGACATGGCCGCGACGGGCGACGGCCTGCGTGCGGCCGGAGTCCTGGAGGAATACCTCCTCCAGCGGTACCGTGACGCGCGCGTCGATCGCGTCATCCGGGAGGCCGTCGCGAACCTGATGCCGTGGGAGCACGCCGAGGTCCGTGATGTCGCCGCGCACGTCGCGTTGTCACCCAGCCAACTGCGCCGACGATCGCTGCACACGGTCGGGCTGGCGCCCAAGACGCTGCAGCGCACCCTCCGATTCCAGGGCTTCCTCGCTCTGGCTCAGGCCGGTGCGACGGCCAGCGGCCGTCGCGGAGCCGACGGTATCGCGGGGCTCGCGGTGGATGCCGGCTACACGGACCAAGCGCACCTGAACCGCGAATGCCTCCGCCTCACCGGACTGACACCCCGGCAGCTGCTGCACGGAGATCTCGATCGCTGTGCCTGCGGACATGACCACGCCGCCTCGTATCAGCCGTTCCTCCGGAGCCGGATGGACCGCGCGGGCTGACGCCCACCCCGCGAATGCGAGAACCACCCCGCGAACGAGAGAAAGAGAAGAGTCATGAGAGAACCGAACGACGCCGGCACCCGGAACGATCAGGCCCTGGATGCTCCCTCTCCGCGTCCCGGCGTCCGCAGCATGGACCACATCGGCATCACCGTCGCCGACCTCGACGCCGCCACCGCGTTCTTCACCCTGCTCGGGTTGACGACCCATGGCGACCCCATGGACGTCGAGGGCGAGTTCCTCGACACGGTGATCGGCATGCCCGGCTCGCACACGCGCATCGTCATGCTCCACACTCCGTCGGGCGGCACGACCGTCGAGCTGTCCAGTTTCGTCCGCCCTGACCACAGGGCCGGATCGACGGCGCCGATGGCCAACGAGCTCGGCATCCGGAACGTCGCCTTCATGGTCGACGATCTCGACGCCGTCATCGAACGCGTCACCATGGAGGGGTACGAGCTCGTCGGCGGAGTCGGCGAATGGGAAGGAGCGATCCGCATGGCCTACGTGCGCGGACCGGAGGGCATCATCGTCTCCCTCGCCGAGAGCATCGACCAGAGTCGCTCCGCCGAATAGAGGTGCGGCGCAGCAGCTCCGTGTGGCTCCGCCCGTTCACGTAGGCTCACTTCTGTGAGAAGACGGACCACGCAGCGAGCAACCATGACCACCGTGATCTCGATCGCCGCCGCGGCGCTGCTCGCCGGGTGTTCCGGTTCCCCGTCCGCTCCCGAGGCGTCGCCGACGTCCACGCAGACGCCGGCACCGTCGGCATCCGGCGGGACGGCGAGCGTCAAGGAGTCCTGCGAGACGTTCAATGAACTGGATCATCGCCTCGCGCAGACCGACCCGAAGGACAACGACACCCTCGTCGACCTCTACTCCGAGTTCGACGCCGCGGGTCAGGCCGCCACAGACGAACAGGTGAAGGGTCTGCTCATCTCGATGAGCATCGTCGTGCTGAAGTACACCGACCCCGCTGGTCCATCGCAGTCCGATAAGGATCAGGCCTCGAAGTTCTTCCTCAGCGCGTCAGACGCCTGCACCGCCGAGGGCGTCACCCTCACGATGGAAGTGCTCTGAGCTCTCAGTCGGAAAAACAAAGAAGAAGGCCCCCGTGCATTCGCTCGGGGGCCTTCTCGCATCTGTGGAGCCTAGGAGATTCGAACTCCTGACATCCTGCTTGCAAAGCAGGCGCTCTACCAACTGAGCTAAGGCCCCATGAGGGGATTTCTTGAGTTACGTGGTGGGGCTACCAGGACTTGAACCTGGGACCTCTTCATTATCAGTGAAGCGCTCTAACCGCCTGAGCTATAGCCCCGATTGGGAGTGACGGCTCACGCCGTCAACCTCCAAGACTTTACCGGAAGATCCGGCAAAATCCGAATCGAGGGGGGTTGACGGCGGATGCCGGGCGTTTCGCACCGGCATCCGCCTCTCGATCATCTGCCCGGACGCAGCGTGACCGTCCCCGCGGAGAGGGTCACATCGATCGAGTTCCGTGACGCCGCCGAGTTCTCGAGCCTGTTGTCGAGAGTGCCGGCGCTCACGTCCTGGGTGACGGCGTACCCGCCGGAGGGGAGGCTGACGTCGGCGCTGCCCGCGCTCACGTCGATGGAAGTCTCCCGCGGCGCCGTGCCGCGCAGCTCCACGTTCAGCTCGCCCGCCGACACCGACAGGTCGGCAGAGTCGACGTCGTCGAGCGCGAGCGTCGCGCTGCCGGCGCTGAGGTTCGCGTCGAGCGAGGCGGCCGTGCCGTCGACCGTGAGGTCGCCCGCCGACACCTCCACATCGAGCTCCCCGTACGTGCCGCTGACGTCGAGCCCTCCTGCGCTCAGCTCGAACGAGCCGTCCAGACCCTCCAGCTCCTGCGGGAGCGTCAGCACCACCTTGCGGTCGTCCTGGAACCAGCCGCCCCACCACCAGCCGAAGACGGTGTCTGGACTGCGCACCACGAGCTCGTCGCCGTCGCGGCGGAAGGTCCAGGCGCCGCCGCGTCCGCCCTCGACCGACAGCTCGGCCTCCTCCACGTCGCCGAACAGCACGCGCACGTTGCTCGCGCTCGCCTGCATGTCGATGCTGTCGACGCCGGCGACGTCGAGGTGCTGCACCGAGCTGCTGCGCGACATGTCCGACGACGCGGCGATCGCCGCGGTACCGCCGACTCCGACGAGCGCGAGCCCTCCGATGATCGCCGTGGTCACGGTGATCCAGGTCGTGTTCCTCTGCGCCGGCTGCGGGGCGGGGGTGGGGGTGGTCATCGTGCGACTCCTGTCTGGCCGTTCGCGGGGGTGGGCCCGCCGGTGTTCTCGATGTGGGCGAGGGCTGCGAGCACGCGGCGGTTTCCCGACTCGTCCGGCTCGAGGCCCAGCTTCTGGAAGATGGATGTGATGTGCTTCTCGACGCTCGCCTCCGAGACGAAGAGGAGGGCGGCGATCGCCTGGTTCGACTTGCCCTCGGCGATGAGCGCGAGCACCGTGCGCTCACGCTCGGTGAGGCGCAACATCCGGTCGTCGCGGTTGCGCCTTGTCAGCAGCTGCGCCACCACCTCGGGATCCAGCACGGTCGCCCCCTCGGAGATGCGCTGTACCGAGCCGAGGAACTCGGCGACGTCGGCGACACGGTCCTTGAGCAGATAGCCGAGCGGTCCGCCCTGCGTCGCGATGAGGTCGGACGCGTAGCGCTCCTCGACATACTGCGACAGCACGAGCAGAGGCAGTGCCGGGTCGGTGGCCCGCAGGGCGAGCGCCGCACGGATGCCCTCGTCGGTGAACGTCGGGGGGAGCCGCACGTCGAGGATGCAGAGCTCGGGGGCCGTCTCGACGACGGCGTCGGCGAGGCCGTCGGTGTCGGGGAGGGCGGCGACCACCTCGTGGCCGGCGTCCTCAAGCAGCCGCACAAGACCCTCGCGCAGGAGGACCGAGTCCTCGCAGATCACGATGCGCATGGCACGTTCACCTCCAGGCTGGTCGGTCCGCCGAGCGGGCTGTCGAGACGGAAGGTCCCACCGGCGGCGAGGATGCGGTTGGCGATGCCGTCGAGGCCACCTCCCGGCTGCACCTGTGCACCGCCCATGCCGTTGTCCTCGACGCGGGCCCACAGCGTGTTCCCTTCACGGAGCCGCACGGTGACCCTCGCCTCGCTGGCGCGGGAGTGCTTGGCGGCGTTGGTCAGCGACTCGGCGATCGCGAAGTACACGGCGGCCTCGGCCTCACGGTTGCAGCGGCCCTCCATGCGCACGTCGAGGTTCACGGGGATGTGCGAGCGCCCGGCGAGGGCCGACAGCGCGGCGTCGAGACCGCGGTCGTCGAGAACGGAGGCGTGGATGCCGCGAGCGAGCTGACGCAGCTCGGTGATGGCGGCCTTGGTCGAGGTATGCGCCTCGGCGATCAGCTCCTTCGCAGCGGCCGGGTCGGCGTCGATCTTCTGATGCGCGAGCCCCAGTGT
>JAGIAK010000023.1 GCA_017744855.1 Microbacterium sp. | reverse complement strand
CTCCGGACCCACGGAGCCCGGCATCCGCCGCGGTCCCCCCTGCGCCCGAGGGAGGCGCCGACCTCCCCGTCCGGGCGCGCACGACGCCGGCGCCGGCGGTGCCGGCCGCGCCGACCCCTGTCGCCCTCGACAACGTCCTCGCCCCTGCCGCATCCGCTCCGGTGTCCGCCCCGACCGCCGCCGATCCTGCGGCGAGCGCGCAGCGTCCCGTCGCGGCTCAGGTCTCGCCCGTCGTGGTGAGCATCGTGCAGAGACCGGTCGGCACCCATCAGCTCACCCTGACGGTGAACCCGGAGAGCCTCGGTCCTGTCACCGTTCGTGCGCACATCGGCCGCGGCGGTGATGTGCAGGTGGAGCTCCTCGGCGTGACCGACGCGGGGCGCGACGCGCTGCGGGCGATCGTCGCCGACCTCCGCCGCGACCTCGCCGCGGTGATTCCGCACGCCACGCTCACGGTGGGCCACGGCGCCGGCGCTGACGTCGGTGCCGACCGCGGCCAGGGCTCAGCCGGTCAGGCCCAGGGAGACCGAGGCGGCGACGCCGCGAAGGACCCCGGCCACGATCGGCAGGACCCCCGTACTGCTCCCGCCCGCGCACTCGATCTCGTGCCCGGCATCCACCCCTCCACCCGCGCCGGTTCCGGCGAGGGTCTCGACACCTTCGCCTGAGAGGACTCCATCGCCATGACCGTCGACGCCGTGAGCGCCCCGAGCTCGATCTACACGGGCACCAAGACCGACCCTGCCGCACGCAAGCAGACCATGGACGGCGAGGTGTTCCTGCGGCTGCTGGTGACCCAGCTCACGCACCAGGACCCGTCGAACCCGATGGACACCAACCAGATGATCTCGCAGACCACCCAGCTCGCCATGATGGAGCAGCTCACGACGCTGACCAAGAACGGCACTGAGGCGTTCGCGCTGAACATGCGCCAGGCGGCCACCGCGCTCATCGGCCAGGAGGCGAGCTACAAGGACGCCGACGGCAAGACCGTCACCGGCATCGTCTCCAAGGTCTCCTTCGCCGGCCTCGTCCCACAGGTGACGATCGGCGACAAGAGCATCCCCCTCGATGCCATCACCGGCATCGCCTCAACGACCCCACCGGCCGGCGCCCCCGCGGCCTGACGTCCCTCCCACAGGAAGAAGAACCCCATGCTCCGTTCGCTCTACTCCGGGATCTCCGGACTCCGCTCGCACCAGACCATGCTCGACGTCACCGGCAACAACATCGCCAACGTCAACACGGCCGGGTTCAAGACCTCCTCCGTGCTGTTCCAGGACTCGCTGTCGCAGTTGATCGGCAACCCCGGCATCCCCGCGGGCGAGGTCGGCGGCCGCAACCCCGCGCAGGTCGGCCTCGGCGTTCAGGTCGCCGGCGTGCGCACGAACTTCGCGCAGGGCTCGGCCCAGGCCACGGGGCGCGGAGGCGACCTGATGATCTCCGGCGACGGCTTCTTCGCCGTCCGCTCCGGCGGGGAGACGCTGTACACCCGCGCCGGCGGCTTCACCTTCGACTCCACCGGAAAGATGGTCACCGCCGACGGCTCGATGGTGCAGGGCTGGTCGGCGCAGAACGGCGTCGTGAACACCGGGCAGGCCGTGGGTAACATCGTGCTGCCGCTCGACGTCGTCGCCCCGGCCAGGGCGACGACCTCCGCCAAGGTCACCGGCAACCTGCCGTCGACCGCCGCCACGGGAGACAAGCTCGTGCGCGACGTCACCGTCTACGACGCCCAGGGCGCCCCGTCGACGCTCAGCCTCACGTTCACCAAGACCGCCGCGGGCTGGGACGTCACAGAGCCGACCAGCGGCGCCACCGGTTCGCTCGCCTTCACCGACGGCAAGCAGACCGGTGCGGGTCTCACGCTGACGGCCGGCGCCGTGAGCGTCGACCTGACCACGGTCACGGGCTACGCGAGCATGTCGACCGTCGCCGTCTCCGAGCAGAACGGCGCAGCGGCCGGCACCCTGAAGTCGTACAGCATCACCGGCGACGGGTCGATCGTCGGCACGTTCAGCAACGGCGCGACCCAGACGCTCGCGAAGATCGCGATGGCGACGTTCGCGAACCCCGAGGGCCTGGAGAAGGCCGGCGGCACGTCCTACCGGGTGTCGGTGAACTCCGGCGTCGCCCGCATGGGGGAGCCCGGTCAGGCCGGCTTCGGCAACCTCGTCTCCGGATCGCTGGAGATGAGCAACGTCGACCTCTCGCAGGAGTTCACCAACCTCATCGTCGCGCAGCGCGGCTTCCAGGCGAACGCCCGCATCATCACCACCAGCGACGAGGTGCTGCAGGAGCTCACGCAGCTCAAGCGCTGACCCTCCTGATCCCCGGATCGACACGGCCCGCCTCGGTTACCGGGGCGGGCCGTGTCGCGATAGTCGGGGAGACTTCCCCCGCCGTCCCGATGCCCGGAGACCACTCGATGATCATCGTCACCCGCCTCGACCGTTCACGGTTCGGGGTCAACCCCGACCTGATCGAGCGCGTCCACGCGTCGCCGGACACGACGCTGCACATGGTCGACGGGAACGTCTACGTCATCGCGGAGAGCCTCGGCACGCTCGTCGACCTCATCGTCGCCTACCGCGCGAGGGTGCTCCAGGAGGCCGACGCGATGATCCGGAAGGCGGTGGACTGAGGTGGACCCCGCGTTCCTCGTCGGCGTCCTCCTGGCGTTCGGAGCCCTCGTCGCCATGATCACGATGGAGGGGGCGAGCTTCCAGGCGCTGCTCATCCCCGCCCCGATGATCCTGGTGCTCGGCGCGTCCATCGGCGTCGGCATCGCCAGCCACACGCTGCGCGACACGATCCTCGCCGTGCAGAGCCTCGGCCGCATGGTGCGCGGGCCGAAGATGACCCCGGAAGCCGTCATCCCGTTCCTCGTCGGCTACGCGGAGAAGGCGCGCGGCGAGGGGCTGCTCGCCCTGGAGCAGGAGCTCGACGGGGCACCGGACGCCTTCACCCGTCAGGCGCTGCAAGCGCTCGCCGACGGAACGGACGGCGACGAGCTCCGCCTCATCATGGACGACGAGGTCACCGCCACCTCCTCGCGCAACCGGGTCGCCGCGAAGTTCTTCTCCTCGATCGGCGGCTACGCCCCGACCATCGGCATCGTGGGGACGGTGGTGTCGCTCACCCACGTGCTGGAGAAGCTCGACGAGCCCGACCACCTCGGCCCGATGATCGCCGCCGCGTTCGTCGCCACGCTGTGGGGCCTGCTCTCGGCGAACTTCATCTGGAACCCCATCGCCGGCCGTCTGCACCGGATCGGCGCGGTGGAGCTGGAGCGGATGATGCTCATCACCGAGGGCATGCTGGCGATCCACGCCGGCAGCGCCCCGCACCTGCTGCAGGAGCGCCTCGAGGCGCTGTGCAGCGTCAAGCCGAAGTCGCGCGCGCGGAAGCAGGCGCGCCAGGCGGAGGAGGCCGCGTGAGCACGGCCCGTCGTGCGGGGGGACGCGGCCACGCCGACGAGTCGCACGACGAGCCAGACGAGCGCTGGGCCGTGTCCTACGCCGACATGGTGACGGTGCTGATGTGCTTGTTCATCGTGCTCTTCGCCGTCTCGAACGTCGACAAGACCAAGTTCGAGTTGCTCGCCAACAGCCTCGCCACCGGCTTCGGTCAGGAGGAGAAGGACGGCGGCGCCGACACCGCGCAGGGCATGGTCATCCCGCCCGACCTCATCAAGGACGAGGGCGTCGTCGACCTCACCGCACGTGCCGCCGCCGAGCTGGAGTCGCTCGAGGGGCTGCGCGAGCGCATGCGCACCGCCCTCGCCGCCCAGGGGCTGCAGGACACGGTGGAGTTCGTCATCGACGACCGCGGCCTCAAGGTCGGCCTCGTCGGAGCCGAGACCTTCTTCTCCGACAACAGCACGAACCTCTCCGGCAAGGCGGATGCCGTGCTCGACGCGATCGGCGACGTGATCGCGGGCGTCGGCAATCAGGTGAGCGTCGAGGGTCACGCCGACCATCGCCTCGCCGCTGCTCCGTTCCCGACGAACTGGGAGCTCTCCGGCGGGCGGTCGACGCAGGTCGCGCGCTTCCTCGTCGAGCATGAGGGGATCGCGGGATCCCGGGTGCGCGCGACCGCGTTCTCGGACACCAGACCCCTGGCCGCGGGGGACACCCCTGAGGCGCTGGCCAGCAACCGGCGCGTCGACATCGTCGTGGAATCGGCGGAGGAGGAGCAGGTGCGGGCGCTGATACCCGCGCTCGTCGCCGCCGAGGAGAAGGGATCACCGTGACCGCCGTCGTCGAGGAGACCGACATGAGCACCGCGACGCTCGCAGCCGATCGCACCGATCGCCTGCCCGAGTACGACTTCAGCCGACCGGCGCAGCTCGGACGCGAGAGCACCCGCCACCTGGAAGCCGCGTTCGAGTCGTTCGCGCGACTCTGGTCGTCGCAGCTCACCGACAAGATCCGGGTGCGCGCCCACCTCTCGCTGGAGGGCGTGGAGCTGGTCTCGTACGAGGAGTACGCGGCGACGCTGCCAGGCACCACCGCGATGGTGGCCGGCGCCTTCGCCGACCGCGAGGAACCCTGCGTCGTGCAGTTCGGGCTCGACAGCGCGCTGTTGTGGGTCGTGCAGATGATGGGAGGCCGCAGCACCTCGCTTCCCGAGGGGCGCACGTTCACCCCGATCGAGCTCGCCCTCGTGCGGCACCTCATGGAGGGCACGTTCGAGCACCTGCACGCGAGCCTCGGCGCCCTGCTCCCCGGAGAGCCGCGATTCTCGGCCGTGCACTACAACCCCCAGTACATGCAGGTGATCTCGGGCGCAGCCGCGGTGATCGTCGCGCGGTACGCGATGCGACTGGGCGACGTCGAGACGACGGCGACCGTCATGCTCCCGGCATCCGCCGTCGTCGACCGTCTCGCCGCCACCGGCTCCGACGCCGCGACGCCGCACACGAGGCAGCAGACGCTGGAGCAGGTGCGCAGCACCCCGCTGGAGCTGACCTTGCGGCTCGCGCCGCTGACGATCGGGGCCGGCGAGGTGCTCGACCTCGCGCCAGGCGATCTGCTGCGTCTGCCGCACCCCGACACCGTGCCGTACGAGCTGGTCGCCGGGGACACCCCCATCGCCCGCGCCACCCCTGGCAGCCGCGGCTCCCGCCTCACCTGCATGATCACGACCACCCACGAGGAGACCCACTGATGAGCACCTTCCACGGGACCGCCGTCGCCGCGGCCATCGCCGGCAAGCTGCCTTTCGGCTACCCCGTCATCCCGACGCCGTCCACCGATCCCGGTGCGGTCGGGGAGGCCGTCGTCGTGACCTTCACCGGCACCCCTGGCGCGCGCATCGCCGTGCAGGTCGCCGACCCCTCGCAGCTCGAGGACGGCTCGCAGGACGCACCGCTGGCCGACCGCCTGCATCCGATCTTCGAGTCCGCCGTTGCCGTGCTGGGCGCAGGCGCTCTCGGCGACGGCGAGGTCGTCGACGCCGTCGACGTGTTCACCGCGCCGGGCACCCAGGTGTTCGACCTCGTCGACGCCGACGGCGCCGTGGTCGCGCGCGCCGCGGTGCGCATCGACGGGGACCGGGCGTCGGCCTCGGGGCAGCCGCAGCGGTTGAGCCGGATCGCCGGCGTCGAGATGGAGCTGGTGGTCGAGATCGGCCGCACCCGGATGCCGGTGCGCGACGTGCTGTCGCTGGAGCCGGGGCGCGTCGTCGAGCTGGACCGCGCAGCGGGCTCGCCCGCCGACATCAAGCTGAACGGCCGGCTGATCGGCCACGGCACGGTCGTCGTCGCCGAGGGCGACTTCGCGATCAGGGTCGAGCGCATCCTCGACGGCGCCGAGGTCGTCTGAGCCATGGACGACCTGCTCATCGCGCTGCGTGCGATCGTCGCGCTGGGTGCGGTGCTCGCGCTGCTGCTCTTCCTCAGCCGCCGGTTGCAGAAGAGCCAGGCGAAGGGCACCAGTCCGCTGTCGGAGCTGGTCCCGAAGCGACTCGCCGCCCTCGTCTCGCGCACCCCGCGCCGCACGTCCTCCGGCGCACGCGCGAAGCCCGAGCGCATCACCGTCGTCGCCCGCTCCGGCCTCGGCGGACGAGCCTCGCTCGTGGTCGCCGAGTTCGGCGGCATCCGCTACGTGCTCGGCGTCTCCGAGCACGGCATCAACCTCGTCGACACGCAGGAGGCGGCGCCCGTCGAGGCGGGGGCCGAGGAGCCCGCGACGCAGGACCTCCCAGCGACCGCCGAGGAGCGCCCGCTGAAGTCGATCGCCTGATCGCTCATCGCCCGCGGCGGTTACCGGTCGCCGCGCTGTCGCGATAGTCGACTGCGAGCACGGATCGCTCGACCCTCGGCTACGGATCGGCCACGTCACCCATCAGGGAGTGCCGCCGTGCCCGAACCCGTCGCGACCGCCGCGCCGTCCCGCCCCGCGGGACTCCTGCGTCGCCGGGTGCTGGTGCTCGCCGCCGTGGCCGTCGCCGTCACGGTCGCCCTCCTGCTGCTGCATCCCGCCGGAGCGCAGGCTGCGACGCTGCTGCCCGCCGAGTCCGGCGACGGCGATGGCGTCACGATCAACGGCATCAACGGCACACCCTCCGACAGCATCATGACGCTGCTGGGCATCACCGTGCTCAGCGTCGCGCCCGCCCTGCTGCTGATGATGTCCAGCTTCACCAAGATCTTCGTGGTGCTCGCCCTCACCCGAAACGCGCTGTCGCTGCCGTCGATCCCGCCGAACCAGGTGCTCGCAGGCCTCAGCCTCTTCCTGACGCTGTTCATCATGTGGCCGGTGCTCACCGACATCAACACCGTGGCGGTCAGCCCGTTCACGGCGGGTCAGATCGACTTCGGCCGGGCGTTCGAGCTCGCCCAGGAGCCGCTGCGGCACTGGATGCTGTCGTACACCCGCGAAGAGGACATCGCACTGATGCACCGCGCGGCGCACCTCGACAACCCGGCCGACCCCTCGACGATCGGCCTGCAGACGCTGGTGCCCGCGTTCATGCTCAGCGAGCTGCGCGCCGCGTTCCTCATCGGCTTCGTGATCTTCGTGCCGTTCCTCGTCATCGATCTCGTCGTCGCCAGCGCTCTGATGTCGATGGGCATGATGATGCTGCCGCCGGTGATGATCTCGCTGCCGTTCAAGATCCTCCTGTTCCTGCTCATCGATGGCTGGGGCATGGTCATCACGGCGCTCGTCCAGTCCTACAACGGCGGCGGCGGATGAGCCCGGAAGCCGTCATCGACATCGGCCAGGCGGCCCTCCTGCTCGGGGCCAAGCTCTGCGCGCCGCTGCTGCTCACCGCGCTCGTCGTGGGGTTCGCGATCTCGCTGCTGCAGTCGATCACCCAGGTGCAGGAGATGACGATCTCCTTCGTGCCGAAGCTCGTGGCGGTCGGCATCGCGCTGCTTGTGAGCGGACACTGGATGATCGCCGAGCTCATCGCGTTCACGAACGAGATGTTCGCCCGCATCCCCGGGCTCCTGAACGGCGGATGATGCACATCCCCATCGACTTCGTGTGGCTCGAGGCCACGGCTCTCGCGTGCGTGCGGATCACGGCGTTCCTCGTGATCGCCCCGCCGTTCAGCCACAGCGCCATCCCGATGCGGATCAAGGCGATGCTCGGCGCCGGGCTCGCCCTCGCCGTCTCGCCGGTGGTCGCGCCAGGCTACGAGCGCCTCGACACCGGCGGGTTCCTGCTCGCGCTGGCGGGTCAGGCGCTCACCGGCGCACTGCTCGGCTTCCTCGTGATGGCCCTGTTCAGTGCCATCCAGGGTGCCGGCCACCTCGTCGACACGTTCGGCGGCTTCCAGATGGCACAGGCCTTCGACCCCGGCATGGCGATCAACGGCGCCCAGTTCACACGGCTCTTCCAGATGACGGCGATCCTGCTGCTCTTCGCCTCGGACGGCTACCAGCTCGTGCTCGCCGGGCTCTTCCGCTCCTTCGACGCGATCCCCGTCACCGGCACGCTCGATCTCGCCCGGCCTGCCGAGGCCCTCACCGGCGCGGTGGGGCAGATGATGCTCAGCGCGGTGCAGATCGCAGGGCCGCTGCTGATCGTGCTGTTCCTCGCGGACGTCGGGCTCGGCCTCGTGACCCGTGTGGCTCCGGCGCTGAACGCGTTCGCGATGGGCTTCCCCATCAAGATCGCATTGACCCTGCTGCTCGTCGGCTTCGTGTACGCCGCCCTCCCCGGCGTCGTCGCGGTCATCGCCGACGACGCGGTGCGACTGCTGCTGGGGGTGGCCGGATGAGCACGGCGGACAGCGGGGAGCGTACCGAGAAGGCCACAGAGCGCCGCCTCGCCGAGGCGCGCAAGAAGGGCCAGATCGGTCGCAGTCAGGACTTCACCGCGTGGGTGTGCATCGCCGCCGCCGCGGTCATGACGGTGCCGACGATCGGATCGGCCGCGCAACTGCTCACCGAGCTGTCCCTCGGTGTCACGCAGGTCGTCGCGCATCCGACGAAGGCCGCGGCCGTCGGGGCGCTGACCACCGCGCTCACCTCGCTGGGCGGCGTGCTGCTGCCCCTGCTGATCGTCGTGCTCCTCGCGACGGCGGCCACTGCGGTCGCCCAGGGCGGGATCCATCTGCGCGGCGTGCCGGCGCGCACCGAGCAGTTCAACATCGCCGCAGGGCTGAAGCGGGTCTTCGGGCAGCAGGCGCTCTGGGAGGGCGCCAAAGCCCTGCTGAAGACCGTGGCGATCGGCGTGGCGCTGTGGATCGTCATCTCGGGCCTCGTGCCTGTGCTCATGGCCAGCGGCAGCCACAACGTGAGCTGGCTGCTGGAGCAGGCCGCAGGGGGAGCGGTGGCGTTGCTCCAGGTCGCCGTCGTCGTCGGCATCCTGCTCGCGGCGATCGACGTCGCCGTCGTGCTGCGCCGCAACCGCAAGCACACGCACATGACCAAGCAGGAGGCGAAGGACGAGCACAAGAAGAGCGAGGGCGACCCGCTCGTGCGCTCGCAGCGCCGGTCCCGCCAGATCGCGATGAGCCGCAACCGTATGATCGCCGCTGTCGGCGACAGCGACGTCGTGCTCGTGAACCCCACCCACGTGGCCGTCGCCCTTCGTTACGAGCCGGGCAAGTCCGCGCCGCGGGTGGTCGCGAAGGGCGCGGGGGTCGTCGCTCAGAAGATCCGCGAGAAGGCGGAGGAGACGGGCGTGCCGATGATCCGCGACGTGCCTCTCGCCCGTGCGCTGCACGCGGCGTGCGAGATCGGCAGGGAGATCCCCGAGGAGCTCTACACCGCGGTGGCGCAGGTGCTCGCCTTCATCGAGCATCTGAAGCGCCGCGGATCCGCACGCGGCGTGCACACGATGCCGTTCGCGAACACGAGGGACCGCGGACTGTGACGGAGGAGAGCGCATGAACGAGGAGACAGGACGAGGGATGATCGGTCAGATGCTGTCCAAGGGCGCGGTGCCCGTCGGGGTCGTCGGGATCATCCTGCTGCTCATCGTTCCCATCCCCACCCCGCTGCTGGATGTGCTCATCGTGCTGAACATCTCGTTCGCGCTGCTCATCCTGCTCACCGCGATGTTCGTGAAGAAGCCGTTGGACTTCTCCGTCTTCCCGAGCCTGCTGCTCGTCGCGACGCTGTTCCGGCTGGGACTCAACGTCGCGTCGACGCGTCTCGTGCTGAGTGAGGCGCACGCGGGTCAAGTGATCCAGGCCTTCGGGCAGATCACCATCAGCGGCTCGCTCGTCATCGGCGCCGTGATCTTCCTCATCCTCACCGTCATCCAGTTCGTCGTCGTCACCAAGGGTGCGGAGCGTGTCGCCGAGGTGGGGGCGCGGTTCACCCTCGACGCCATGCCGGGCAAGCAGATGGCGATCGACGCCGACCTCAACGCCGGACTCATCACCGACACCGAGGCGCGCAGGCGGCGTGCGGAGGTCGCCTCGGAGGCCGACTTCTACGGCGCGATGGACGGCGCGTCGAAGTTCGTGAAGGGCGACGCCATCGCCGGCATCGTCATCGTCGTCATCAACTTCGTCGGCGGCATCATCATCGGCATGGTGCAGCACGGCATGGAGGTCGGCGACGCGCTCCAGACCTACAGCATCCTCACCATCGGCGACGGCCTGGTCACGCAGATCCCCGCGCTGCTGATGGCCGTCTCCACCGGCATGATCGTGACGCGCGAGAACGCCGAGGCCGAGATCGGCCAGGCCGCCGGCCGCCAGCTCATGCAGTCGCGCAACGCCCTGGTGATCACCGGGCTCGCCGCGATCGCGATGGGCTTCATCCCCGGGATGCCGCTGCTGGTGTTCGCGGCCATCGGCGCCCTGCTGCTCTTCGCCGCCTCGCGGGTGAAGGCAAAGGAGGTGCGCGAAGCCGCGCAGGCGGTCGATGCGCAACTGCGCGACGCTGCGGACGCCGGGGCCGACGGCCCGGAGGAGCTGATGGAGCGGATGCGGGTGCACGCCCTGGAGATCTCACTCTCGCCTGACATCGTCGACCTGGCGTCCGGGGGAGGAGGCGACCTGCTCACCCGCGTGAAGGCCCTGCGGCGCAAGCTCGCGATCGACATCGGCATCCTCATGCCCCCTGTGCGCACCCGCGACAACATCGACCTGCCGACCCAGACCTACGCGATCCTCATCGCCGGGGTCGAGGTCGGGCGCGGAGCGGTCCCGCGCGGACACGTGCTGGCGATCGGCACAGGGCTCGAGCAGCTGCCAGGCACCGCCGTCGTCGACCCCGTGTTCGGGCTGGAGGGCAAGTGGGTGCCGGCCGAGATGTCGCACGCTGCAGACATGGCGGGCGCGACGGTGATCGACAGGGTGAGCGTGATCATCACGCACCTGTCCGACATCGTGCAGAGCCAGGCCGACCGTCTGCTCTCCCTGGAAGACGTACGTCAGCTCACCGAGCACCTCAAGCAGTCGAGCCCGGCGACGGTGGAGGAGCTGACCCCCGCCGTGCTCTCGCTGGCGGCGATCCAGCGGGTGCTCGCAGGGCTGCTCGCCGAGCGGGTGCCGATCAACGACCTCGCCCGCATCTACGAGGCGCTCGCGCTCCGCGGCAAGGTCTCCACCGAGACGGCAGGCCTGATCGACGCCGCGCGAGCGGCCCTCGGGCCGGCGATCGCCGCCCGGTTCGCCGAGGACGGACGCATCCGCGTCGTGATGTTCGAGCCGATGCTGGAGCAGCAGATGCTCGAGGGCATGCGCGTGATCGACGGGTTCCCGCAGATCGTGCTCACTCCCGAGGCGACGATGCAGCTCCTGGAGCACGTGCGTCGGACCGTCGCCGAGCTCGACCAGGCGGGTCCAGAGCCGGTGCTCGTATGCGCGCCGTCGCTGCGGCAGGCCGTGCGCCGGCTGGTCGCGTCGCAGGTCGGCTCGCTGCCCGTGCTCTCCTATGACGAGGCCGCAGCAGGAGGGCTGGCGACCGACGTCGTCGGCGTGGTGAGGGCGGTGCAGTCGGCCCTTCCGAGCACGGCGGTGTGACCCGCGTATTCTCCTCATTTACGAACGAATGCACTAAGTTGATGTGCAGGACGGCGTGGAGAGCGCACAAGCCATGGAAGGCGGACGGGCATGCTGGTGCTGACGAGGCGGGCCAACGAGAGCATCGTGATCGGTGACGACATCACCATCACCATCCTTGCCGTGACCCCCGGAGGAGTACGTGTGGGTGTTGATGCGCCCAGGGACAAGCGCATCAACCGCGCCGAGATCGTCCTGGCGGTGGGCGATGCCAACCAGGATGCCGTGCAGGCGTCGTCCGGAGACGCCGCGGAGACCGCGCTTCTCGGCGCTCTCGGGAGCCTTAGCAGCAGCGAGTGAGGCTTGTCCATGGGTAGTTCTCCCCATGCCTCCCGAGTTACTGCCGGGGCCGTTGTCGCGATAGTCGGAAGTGTGACGGGCACCCCCGTCATGGAGACCCCGACCTGACGAGGTGACCGACCGTGGCCGCTCACGACCTGAGCATGCAGCTGATGCGAGAGCGCGACCTGCTCGAGCTCCTGCTCTTCAAGCTGGATGTGCAGCAGACGCTCCTCGCCACCGGACGCAACCGGTGGATCGCCCACTCCGTGAGCGAGATCGAGCGCGTGCTCGCCGCCATGCCGACCGTCGCGCTCTCGCGAGACACGCTGGTCGTGGCGGTGGCCGACGAGTGGGGCGTTCCCGAGGCGACGACGCTGAGCGACCTCATCGCCGCGGCGCCGACCGACGCGTGGCGGGAGGTGCTCACCTCCCACCTCGACGCGATGACCGCGCTGGCTGCGGAGATCGACCAGATGAAGCAGGTCAACGAGCACCGGCTCCGCACGGCGATCCGCGTCACCCAGGAGACCATCGCCGGTCTCGGCGTGCCGACCGGCGAGTACGACCCCTCCGGCGACGTCGTCCGCGGCGCCGACGCCCGACTCCTCGACACGAGGGTGTGAGGTCGCCGTGTCGTCGTTCGCAGGCCTCCGTCTCGCCGAGTCGGCCCTCTCGGCCGCTCGCGCGGGGATGACCGTCACCGGTCAGAACATCGCCAACCAGACCACGCCCGGGTACACCCGTCAGCGCATCGACCAGTCGCCGATCTCGGCCCCCGGGCAGACCGGGCTGTGGAAGTCGGGCCTCGGCATCGGCGCCGGGGTCGACGTCAGCGGGATCTCCCGCCTCGGCGACAACATCCTCGACGCCCGCGTGCGTGATGCGCTCTCCACGTCGGGCTTCTGGAGCGCCCGCGCCACTGCCGCCGGTCAGGCCGAGAGCGTGATGGCCGAACCGACGAAGGACGGCCTCGCCGCGAACCTCAACCGCTTCTGGTCGGGGTGGTCGGATCTCGCCAACTCCCCGGATCCGGCCGCCGCACAGGTCGTGCTCACCAACGCGCAGGTGCTGGTGGGGCAGATCGCCGCCGGGTACCAGACCATCGCGGGGCAGTGGACCGACCTGCGAGGCCAGGTCGACCGCGACGTCGCCGACGTCAACGCCGCCGCGGGTCAGATCGCCGTGCTCAACGGCCAGATCCGCGATGCGACCCAGTCGGGGCGCAACGCCAACGAGCTCATCGACCAGCGCAACCTGCTCGCCCAGAGGCTGTCGACCGCGGTCGGTGCGACCGGCGTCGTCGAGGCCGACGGCACCCTCACGCTCCGCATCGACGGCAACGCCCTCGTCTCCGGCGACAGCAGTCGCGCCCTCACGGTGGGCGGCCCGCGGGAGATCGCCGACGGCGGTCGGATCACGCTCGCCTGGGCCGACCGTCCCGCACAGCCCGTCGCAGTGACGGGCGGCGTCATCGGCGGCACGATCAGCGCCCTGGCCCCCGCCTCGGACGGCGGATCCCTCGCGGCGGTGGCCGCCGCGTACAACCAGACCGCCACCGCGCTCGCGACCGCCGTCAACGACATCCACCGGGGCGGCGTGACGTCGACCGGCGCACCGGGCGGCGACTTCTTCTCCCTCTCGGCCACCGGCCCTGCGGCGCTCGGCCTCGGTGTCGTGCCCACCGGTCTGGACGGTCTCGCCCTTGCGGCGCCGGGTGCGGGCGCGAAGGACACAACGATCGCCGACCGGATCGGCACGCTGGGCACATCGGCGACCGGTCCTAGCAAGACGTGGTCGACCTTCGTGACAGGGTTCGCTGTCACCGTGGCAGGGGACCTGCAGAGGGCGGACATCGCCGACAGGGGAGCGGTCACCGCCGTCACCGCGCAGCAGGCGAACTCCTCGGTCGACGGCGACGAGGAGACCATCACCCTCCTCACCTACCAGACGGCCTATCAGGCGGCGGCACGCGTGCTCACCGCGATGGACGAGGCACTCGACCTCCTGATCAACCGCACCGGCCTCGTCGGCCGCTGAGCGTTGGAGATCCGATGATCGGAAGAATCACGAGCAGCACGATGACCCAGCAGTCCCTCCGGACGCTGCAGACGAACGTCGCCGAGCGCGAACGGCTGCAGAACCAGGCGGCGTCGCAGCGGGCGTTCCGCTCTCCGAGCGAGGACCCGGCAGCCGCGGCGACGACGCTCGGCCTGCACGGAGAGCAGTCGCGCGTCGCGCAGTTCGCGCGCAACGTCAGCGACGGCATGGCGTGGGTGACGACGGTCGACACCGCGCTCGGCGCGAGCACCGACCTGCTGAACAGGGCACGCGATCTCACCGCGCAGGGGGCGAACTCCGGCGCGCTGAGCCCGACCGCGCGCGAGTCGATCGCGCAGGAGCTCGAGACGATCAGCGCCGAGCTGCTCGCGCAGGCGAACACGACGGTGCTCGGACGCAGCGTCTTCGCAGGCACCAGCGACGCGGGCACGGCCTTCGACCCGACGACGTTCGCCTACAACGGCGTGGCGGGAGACGGGGTGCGTCGCCGCATCAGCGACAACGAGACCGTGCGCGTCGACGTCGATGGATCGCAGGCGTTCGGCGTGGGGGCCACGAGCGCGTTCGCCCTGCTCAAGGACATCGCCGCCGACCTGCGCAGCGGCGTGGACGTCGGCGCCAGGCTGAACGACATCGATGCCCGCCTCAAGGACGTGGTCGCTGCGCGCGGCGCCACCGGGGCACGACAGGTGCAGCTCGAGCGCGCCTCCGCTCAGAACCTCGCCGTCTCCACCGACCTGGAGGCGCGCCGGACCGAGGTCGAGAACGTCGACAGCCTCGAGGTGCTCGTCCGGCTCGAGTCCGCCGAGCTCGTCTTCCAGTCCGCGCTGAAGGTGACCGCCCGCTCACTGCAGACCAACCTCCTGGAGTTCCTGCGATGACCACGACCGCCTTCTCTGTCGACTTCGCGACGCCCATGCCAGGTCTCGCGCCCCACACGGCGTTCGGTCTCGAAGAGGTCGACGGCGCCGACGGTCTGTACGCGCTCCGCGCGCGGGAGTCCGACGTGCGGCTGTTCCTCCTCGATCCGCGCGTGGTCGACGACGCGTACGCGCCGCCGATCCCGGGGGCCGCGCTGGCCGAGGTCGGCGCCGAGGCCGACGAGGTCCGGGTGTTCGTGGTGGCCAACCCCGGCGACGACGGCGTCTCGCTCAACCTCAGGGCGCCCGTGGTCGTGCACAAGGACTCGGGGCGTGCCGTGCAGGTGATCCTGGAAGACGCCTCCTATCCGATCCGCGCACTTCTCGGCAGTCCACGGGAGGACTGACATGGTCGACCTGCGGGCGAGGATCCACGGCGCCGGCGCCACGCGAGGCGTCAACCTCGTGGTGATGGAGTTCGACGGCCGCGCGGTCGCCGACGCGGACGGCGCCGTCACGACACACCTGCTCGACGCCGTCGTCCACCCCGGAGACCGCAGGGCGCCGGGGGAGACCGACCTCGCACTCGTGCCGTCGGGCGAGGGCGACGATGCTCCTTCCGCCGGCTACTCGGCCGAGCAGTTCCGGGCCATCGCCGAGGCCGCAGGCGGGAACGTCACGGATCTGGTCGACGCGGCCGGGGTCGTCGTCGGTCGCGCTTACGGGGTGCGCGCCGACCTGCTGGTGAGCGACGGGCGGCTCGTCGTCAACACGAAGACGGTCGCGGCCACGGAGCTCCCGGTATCACCGGACGCCGAGGGACGCGACATCCGCATGCAGATCAGCGCGTCGATGGCCGCCGCGCGAGAGGCGCGTGCGCGCAGAATCGCGGGAAGCGACGAGAAAGCAGTCGGAACGGATAGTCACCGCATATACCAAGGAACAGCGGCTATCCTCTGAGGAAAGCGAGCCGGGGTGGTAGAAGATCCCGGTGTCGTATGATCCTCCGTCCTCGTGTGAGAGGCGGAACGGAGGTGGGGAAGGGATGCCCGGCGACGGGCCGATACAGGGGACGGTATGCACATGAGCACATCCAGAGCGCTCGAGGCCAACAGAGTGAGCAAGCGCGAGTTCGTGCAGCGGTTCGCGAGGCGTGGCGGGATCCCCCTCCATACGGCGCAGACCGCGTACAACGCGATGATCGATGAGCTGCTCGACCTGGTGAGCCAGGGGAACACGGTGACTCTCACCAACTTCGGCAGGTTCTATCCGCAGACGCATAAGGGCCACCGCGTGCAGTTCTCCAAGGAGGACGGGGCCGACGAGGTCACCGACTACACGGTGCTGAAGTTCTCCGCGACGCGCGAGGTCAACAGGCGTGTCAAGGTGAACGACGAGCAATCGTGATCTGAACGTAAACGAGAATCCCCGGGAGTTTTCGCTTCCGGGGATTCTTCGTGCCTCTCCCGGCTCTAGCATGGGGGAGAATGACGTATCGACCATGGGGTGTGGTCGCACTGTGAGTTGCTGGGGGACTTGCACTGACAGTGAAAGAGGCAAGCTCCATGCCGATGGGCGCGCATAACCAGCTCGTGATCGACCACCTGCACATCGTGGGGGCGGCCACCGCCCATGTGGCCTCGCGGCTCACGAACGTCTCGCGTGACGACCTGGCCTCGGCCGGCGCGTTCGCGCTGGTGCGCGCCGCCGAGAAGTTCGACGCCAGCCTCGGTGTGCCGTTCGGCGCTTTCGCACGCGGCCGCATCAACTGGGCCCTCATGGACGAGCTGCGCTCGATGGACTGGGCGCCGCGTGAGGTGCGGTCTCGCGCGAAGGCGACGACGAGGACCAGGGACGCGCTCGCGGCGACGCTCGGTCGCACCCCGACGGTCGCCGAGATCGCGGCGGCGATGGGAGTCGAGCCCGCGGTCGTGCGCGAAGGGCTCGCGGATGCCGACCGCATCCTGACGAGTCTGGACGCCCTGGACGTGGGAGACATCGCGTGGACCGGGTACCTGCCGGAGGAGTACGTGCTCTCCACGGAGCGCGACGAGCTGCTGCACAGGGCGATCGATGCGCTTCCCGAGCGCAAGCGCCGCGTGATCAGGGCGATCTACTTCGACGACCGCACCGTCACCGAGATCGCCGACGAGCTCGGGGTCTCGCACGCCGCCGTGTCCCAGCAACGCTCGGAGGCGGTGCGGATGCTCCGAGACGCGCTCGACCGTCACTACGCCGACGGCGCGCGCGAGGACGCGCCGCGTACGTCGCGGTCGTCCTCGGCGACGGTCGAGGCGTACCTCGACCGCATCGCCGCCGGCGGCAGGCGCTTGACCCGTGCGCTCCTGTCGCACCCGGTCGGCGCCTGATCCGGTGACCTCTGCGCCGGCCGGCGCACGTCAGAAGCCGAAGCCGTAGCTCGCCTGCCCGATCAGGGTGAGGCTCACCGAGGTCGGGTACACCTCAGGCTCCTCGTCCTCGTCGTCGAGGAGGTCAAGCCTGTTGATGGGCACGAAGATGCCGCCGTCCGGTTCGAAGATGAGGTCCTTCGGCATGAACGAGGCGAAGATCGAGCGGGTCGAGTTGCGCAGCTCGTAGGTGCGTCCGACGTCGCCCCGCTCGAAGAGGTTCATCTCGACCTCGTCGGACCAGACCTTGCCGTCGGGGAACCGGGCTTCGATGCGGTACGTGCTCGGTTCGACCGACTTGATGTTGAGGTCCTCGACGATCTCGGAGAACAGGGTGTCCGGCTGCTGGAGCTCGAAGGCGATCGCCCGCAGGTGGTCGTAGTTCAGTCGCGCGCGGCGCGAGAACAGCGCGACGTTCTCGATCTCGTCGGGATTCGCGTCGGGCGCCTGGTCGATGAGGTACTGGCGCACCTCGTCCGGACCCGGGTACTCGAATCTCATGTGGTAGTGGAACCGGCCGGGACGGTTGACGATGTACGTGCTGATGTCGGCGATGTCGTTGACCGTGAGGCAGTAGATGCGCTTCGCGGACGACAGCCCGTCGAAGAGGGTGAGGAACTGGTTCTGGCGGTTGCCGCCGCCGGAGTGGCCGCTCCGTCCGGTGGGGAACGTCTTCTCGAACTCGTCGAACACGATGAGGCATTCGTCGAGGCTGTCGAGGAACTCCACGATCCCGTCGTGGTCCTCCGAGACCACGACCACGGGCAGGCCCTGGTCGAGCGCCTCCTCGGCGACCATGCGGAGGAAGAGCGACTTGCCGATGCCCTTGTCGCCGGAGAGCATCACACCGAGACTCCGGTCGGAGAGCGCGTAGGAGCGGAAGATCTTCTGGACCTTCCTGTCCCGCCCGCCGTAGATCCGCTCGGTGCCGACGGTGAGGTCGTCGATCCTGACGAGGCTGAAGCCCTCCTTGGAGCTGAAGTGCACCCGGTAGGTGCCGAGAGGGAACATCTGGTGGGTGCGGACGGCATCGTCGTAGACCCGGACGTGTCCTCCGGTCTCGATGTATGTACTTGTCACGGTCCTCCTCCTTCTATCCCCCATATGCATATCGGCCGGATCCGGGCGGCCGTAAGCCGTTCGGGGGAGAACTTCGCAAGGCGAGTATCCTGGCCCGAACAGCGGCGTGGGACCGCACGAGTCGGGGACGCGGATATGGACGATGACAGACAGGCGGAGCAGCCGTTCACGGGCTTCATCGTCATCCAGGTCGAGGCAGCGCCGCAGGGGATGATGAGATACACGCTCGACCCCGAAGGCGAGCACCGCACCTGGCGCTCCGTCCTCCTCGCACACGACGACGCCGTGATGGGCGCCGCGTCCTCGCCGGAGCAGACGGCCGACCTCCTCGTGCGCGGCAGCATCGAGTGCATCCGTCAGGAGATCCCGAGCCTCCAGGTGGGCGGCCTGATGATGTGGCCGGAACCCGGTCCCCACAACAACGCCCAGATCGTCGCATCGGGGGAGGCGGTGTTCGTCGAGTCGGAGTGGGAAGCCGTGCGCCGGGACGCAGAGGAGCACGATCGATGAGGAGGATGCGCGGATGACGCGACGAGTGGTGGTCGCCGGAGCATCCGGCCTGATCGGATCGGCCCTCGTGGAATCCCTGCGCGCCGACGGCGTCGAGGTCACGACGCTCGTGCGCCGGAAGCCGTCGGCCTCCGGTGACGTGCGGTGGGCGCCAGGGGAGAAGGCGCTCGACCCCGACGTGCTGGCGGGGGCGGACGCCGTCGTCTCGCTCGGCGGTGCGAGCGTCGGGCGGATGCCGTGGACCAGGTCGTACCGTCGGGAGCTCGTCGACTCGCGGGTGCGCGTCACCCGCACCGTCGCCACGGCCGTGCGCGCACTCGGCGCCGATGCGCCGCCGCTGGTGTCGGCGTCGGCCGTCGGCTATTACGGATCGGCGCCAGGGGCCGTGCTCGACGAGACCTCAGCGGCGGGCGACACGTTCCTCGCGCGCCTCTGCGTGCGATGGGAGGACGAGGCGCGCCGGGCGGGGGAGCACGCCCGCGTCGCCCTGCTGCGCACCGCGCCGGTCATCCATCGGCGCGGGGTCCTCATGCCGCTCGTGCTGCTCACGCGCGCCGGTGTCGCCGGGCCTCTCGGTCGAGGCACCCAGATCTGGCCGTGGATCTCCCTCGACGACGAGGTGCGTGCGATCAGGCACGTGATCGATCAGGAGTTGGACGGCCCCGTCAACCTCACCGGCCCGGAACCGGCCTCGGCGGACGACATCGGCCGGGCGCTCGCCCGCGCGATGCGGCGCCCGTTCTGGCTGCCAGCCCCGGCGTGGGCTCTGCGTCTGGGGCTCGGCGCCGGCGCGGCCGACTCGCTGCTGCTCGCCGATGCCGACGTCCGTCCCGCGGCTCTGGAGGGGAGCGGGTTCACGTTCGCGCACCGCACCGCGCAGGACGCCGTCGCCGACGCCGTGTAGGCGCTGCCGACGCGGTCAGGACTCCTCGTGCGTGCGGGGGTCCGCACCGAAGAGCCGGCCGTCGGCGTGGCCCAGCGCGGTGAGGGCCTCGACCTCCGCCGGGTCGAGCACCACGTCTGCGGCGGCGAGGTTGGCGGCCTGGTGCGCTGCGGACGACGCCTTCGGGATCGCGACGGTCTCACGGGCCACATGCCACGCGAGCACAGCCTGGGCGGGGGAGATCCCGTGCGCGGCGGCGACCTCGGCCACCACGGGTTCGTCGAGAAGCTCGGCCGCCCTGCCGAGCGGGCTCCAGGCCTCGGTGAGGATGCCGTGCTCGCGGTGGTACGCGAGCTGCTCGCTCTGCGGGAAGTAGGGGTGCACCTCGATCTGGTTCACCACCGGTCGCACTCCCGTCTCCCTCTCGATGCGCTCCAGGTGCTCCGGCAGGAAGTTCGACACGCCGATCTGACGCACGACGCCGCGCTGCTGGGCGTCGACGAGCGCGGCCCACGCCTGCACGTACTCGTCCTGGCTCGGGTTCGGCCAGTGGATCAGGTGCAGATCGGTCGCATCGAGGGCGAGGCGCGCCCTGCTCTCCTCGATGCTCGTCCGTGCCGCGGCCGTGCGGTGGTGGCGGCCGGGGAGCTTGGTCGTCACGACGATCGCCTCCCGCTCGACTCCGGATGCGGCGACGCCACGCCCGACCGATCCCTCGTTCTCGTAGTTGAACGCCGAGTCCACGAGGCGGTATCCGGCGCCGATCGCGGAGGACACGGCATCCGCGCCCTGATCTCCACGAAGGCCGTAGGTGCCGAGGCCGATGGCGGGGAGGGAGAATCCGTTGTGCGCGGTGAACCGGGTCATGCCCTCAGCGTACGCTGGCGGGATGGACGAATCGCGGTGCCCGTGCGGGTCGGGAGACACCTTCGGCGCCTGCTGCGGCCCGATCCTGTTCGGTTCGCCGGCGCCGACAGCGGAGCGGCTGATGCGGTCCCGGTACACGGCGTTCGCGACCGGAGACGTCGCGCACCTCCTCCGCTCGTGGCACCCGCGTACGAGGCCGCGCACGCTCGAAATCGACCCCGGGCTGCTCTGGCGGCGTCTGCTGATCGTCGACAGGGTGGCCGGCGGCCCGTTCGACGACGAGGGCGTCGTGGAGTTCGAGGCGTTCTGGCGTCAGGGTGACGACCGCGGCTCGATGCAGGAGCGCAGCAGGTTCGTGAGGGAGGACCGGCGGTGGCTGTACGTCGACGGCGAGGTGCGGTGATGCGCGCAGCGCCGCAGCGACTAGATTTGAGTACGTGAACGCCAGCCCCGAACACCAGCGCATCCTGCTCGACATCGCCGACATCGATCGGCGCATCGCCCAGGCCGAGAGGGCGCGCACGCAGCCCACGCAGGGTGCCAGGATCACCGAGCTGATCGCCATCCGCCAGGATCAGCTCCGCGAGCTCACGACGCTCACCGGCGTCCGTGACGATGCGCGCACCGAGTTCACCAGGCTGGAGTCCGATGTGAAGCTCGTCGAGCAGCGTCGCAGCCGGGACGCCGAGCGTCTCGCCGCCGCCACGAACCCGAAGGAGGCGCAGGCGCTCGAACACGAGCTCGCGAGCCTCGCCAAGCGGCAGAGCGACCTCGAGGACATCGAGCTCGAGATCATGGCCAAGGTCGAGGACGCGGATGCCGCGGTCGCGGCTCAGCAGGCGCTGCTCGACACCACGACGGCCGAGGGCTCCGCGTTGACCGCGCAGGCGAAGGCCGACGTGGCCGCCGCGACCGAGCTCGGAGCCCAACTCGCACGCGACCGCTCCGCCGTCGCGGAGAGCGTGACGGCAGACCTCCTCGCCGAGTACGCGCGCCGTGCCGCGAACAACGCCGGCGCTGCTCTGCTGACCAGGGGCACCTGCGAGGGATGCCGCATCGTGCTGCCGGGCACCGACCTCAATGAGATCCGCAGGGCAGCGGAGGACGCCGTCGTCTCGTGCCCCGAGTGCGGCTGCATCCTGGTGCGCACCGAGGAGTCCGGACTGTGACGCCCCCGCCGTCCTCGCGACGGTGAGCACGATCCCGGTCGCCGAGCGGAGGGTCGCCCTCGTCTCGGACGGTTCATCGGGCGTCGTCGCTGTGGAGATCGGCGCGGATGGCGATGAACTGTCGCGTCGCGTCCTGACCGCCTCAGAGCTGCCCGGCTACGTGCGGGAGCAGGAGGAGAACGACGCCCCGCGGTGGATCATCCGCAGCGCGCGGGAGATCTGCCCCGCGCTGCTCGCCGAGGGCGTCCGTCTCGGGCGCACGCACGACCTTCTGCTCTGCCACGCGATCCTGCGCGACACCGCGGCGGTGAGCCGACCGCTCGCCGCGTCTCTGCGCTGGGTGCGTCGGGAACCGTCCGACGAGGCGCCGGCCCTGTTCGACGTCGAGATCGACGACGGTCCCGACGATCCGGTCGCCGAGGCACTCGACCAGTTCCGCGACCAGCGCCGCGTGATCGCGGAGTCGAAGGACGGACGCCTCACGCTGCTGTGCTCCGCGGAGTCGGCCGGTGGGCTCGTGGCCGAGGAGATGCGCGCGGCGGGGCTGCCGTGGAACGAGCGGGTGCACGACGAGATCCTCACCGCGACGCTCGGCGCCCGTCCGGCGGCAGGCGGACTGCCGCGGCGCATGGTCGAGCTGGGCGATGAGGTGCGGGGCATCCTCGGCGATCCGTCGCTGCATCTCGACAGCCAGCCGAAGCTCCTGCGGGCACTCCACCGGGTGGGCGTGCACGTGGAATCGACGAGCCGGTGGGAGCTGGCCGAGCACCGGCATCCCGTGGTCGAGCCCCTGCTCGCGTACAAGAAGCTGTCGCGACTGCTGAGCGCCAACGGCTGGGCGTGGCTGGCGGAGTGGGTGCACGACGGCCGGTTCCGTCCCGTGTACATCCCCGGCGGCGTGGTCACCGGCCGGTGGGCGTCGGCGGGCGGCGGCGCGCTGCAGCTGCCGCGGAGCCTGCGTCCTGCCGTGCGTGCCGACGACGGGTGGGCGTTGATCGTGGCCGACGTCGCGCAGCTGGAGCCGCGCATGCTCGCGGGCATGGCGGGGGACACGGCGATGGCGAAGGCCGCGCAGGGACGCGACCTCTACGCCGGCGTCGTGGAGTCGGGTGCGGTGTCGACGCGCGAGGAGGCGAAGTACGCGGTGCTGGGGGCGATGTACGGCGCGACGACGGGCGACAGCGGCCGCCTCGTGCCGCGGCTGCGCAAGGTCTACCCGCGGGCGATGGCACTCGTCGACGAGGCCGCGCGCACGGGAGAGGACGGCGGCGTCGTCTCGACGTGGCTCGGACGATCGTCGCCGCGGCCGTCTGCGGAGTGGTCCCGCATGCAGTCCAGGGCCACCGACGCCGACGCCGACCAAGCGGAGATCGCGGTCGCCCGGCGGCGTGCCAGGGACTGGGGGCGGTTCACACGGAACTTCGTGGTGCAGGGCACTGCGGCCGAGTGGTCGATGATCTGGCTCGCCGAGATCAGGCACCGGCTGCAGCGGTTGCCGGAGGCGCGCGTCGCGGCGACGGCATCCGGTCCGTTCACCCGCACCGCGCACCTGGCGTTCTTCCTGCACGACGAGGTCATCCTGCATGTCCCGGAGGAGCAGGCCGAGGCTGCGGCTGATGCCGTGCGGGAGGCCGCGGCCGTCGCGACCGCCAGGCTGTTCGGGACCTTCCCGATCGACGTCCCCCTGGATCTGCGGATCGCGCAGTCCGCGGAGAAGTAGACGTCGACGGTAGACTGGATGGGCGAATGGGTCGACTGGACGGTCGCGTGGCGGGCAACCGCACCGAGGAACGTCCGGGCTCCACAGGGCAGGACGGTGGGTAACGCCCACCCGGAGCAATCCGCGAGAAAGTGCCACAGAGAGCAGACCGCCCCGCAAGGGGTAAGGGTGAAAGGGTGGTGTAAGAGACCACCGGGGGCCGTGGTGACACGGCCCGCCAGGTAAACCTCGTCCGGAGCAAGGTCAGACAGAGGATGTCGACGCGGCTCGCCGAGTCCTCGGGTAGACCGCTAGAGTGCCACGGCAACGTGTCGCCGAGAGAGATGACCGTCGAAGGGGCGAAGAACCCCGGAACAGAACCCGGCGTACAGGTCGGCCCATTCGCCTCAGACATGACGAAGGCCCCGCAGGATCTGCGGGGCCTTCGTCGTATGTCGGTGGGGAATCAGTCGCCGGCGAGTTTCGTATCGCTCCCGCGGATCAGGCCAGAGGACTGTGCAGGAACCCCGGAACGCCGTCGACGTCGGCCGCGCTCCCGATCAGGCCCGGGCTATAGACGGTACTCGTGAAGCACACGGAATAGCTGTTTCCGGCTAGTGACGAAGGCAGACACTGTCCTGCTGTCGCACCCCCGGTCAGGACCTGGTTGACGTTGGTCGATGTGGGGCCCGCCGCGCGATTCTTGACGATGGTCGCGGCCTGGACGTAACTTCCGCTACGCACGACACACGCTTGAGCGCTTAGCCGCGGCCCGCTGGAGGTCGGGCCACAGTGCCAATTAGTGGGTGTGCTGAACGAGCTCCCGTACGGCTGCCAGCTCCCCGTCTCTGCGCTCGCAGGTTGCGCGGCGCACATGGCAACCAAGAGGACCGCGGATCCGATCAATGCTGTGTACTTCTTCTTCATCGTCTCTCTTCTTCCCTGACCCTGACAATGATCAATGAACTACTGACGGTAGCCGCGAGGAGTTCTTCTCCGCTGTCCCCTCTTCTACCTACAGACCCCTCGGAGAATGAGCGGTATTTTGAGGGGTTGTCTCACCGTGCCCGCCGAGATGTCCCAGCACCCGCCGTTCTCCACAGGGGGTGTCGATCTGGCAAGCGGTGCTCGGAAGGCGCGCGGGAGTAACCCCGACATACGACGAAGGCCCCGCAGGATCTGCGGGGCCTTCGTCGTATGTCGGTGGGATCAGTCGCCGGCGAGGGATGCCGCGCCGATGATGCCCGAGTTGTTGCGGTGGATCGCCGGGACGATGGGGGTGTTGAGCTCGAGCAGCGGGAGGAAGTCGCCTGCGTTCTTCGAGACGCCGCCGCCGACGACGAACAGGTCGGGGCTGAAGAGGAACTCGATGTGCGAGTAGAACGCCTGGAGCCGCTCGGCCCAGGCCGCCCAGCTCAGTCCCTCGCGCTCGCGGGCGGAGGTGGCAGCCCACGTCTCGACCGACTCGAACTCGCCGAAGTTCAGGTGGCCGAGCTCGGAGTTCGGCACGAGCACGCCGTCGTAGAGGAAGGCGGAGCCGATGCCGGTGCCCAGCGTGGTCAGCAGCGTGAGTCCGCGCACGTCGCGTGCAGCGCCGTGCCGCGCCTCGGCGACGCCGGCCGCGTCTGCATCGTTGACGAAGACGATGTTGCGTCCGAGTCCGTCGCGGAAGAAGCGCTCGGCCTCGAAATCGATCCACTGCTTCGACACGTTGGCCGCGGACAGCGTCTTGCCGCGCTTCACGATCGCGGGGAATGCGACGCCCAGGGGGAGGTTCGAGTCCTCCACGTCGAGCGTCTTGAGAACGCTCTGCACGGCGATGAGGACGTCCTGCGGTGAGGCGCCTTCGGGGGTGGGTACGCGCACGCGGTCGGACGCCATGGTGCCGTGCGTGAGGTCGACGATGCCTGCCTTGATACCCGTGCCGCCGATGTCGACGCCGATCGCTTTAGCCATGGTCGATAGCTTAGCGACAGGCGTCAGCGCCAGTAGGATCGATGACACCACGTGTAGAAGGGGATCACCGATGTCCAACGGCGATGAGAAGTACTGGTACAACCTCGCGACCGGTCAGGTCGAGTTCGGCATGATCTCGCCCTCCGCGGACCGCGTGGGGCCCTTCGACACCGAGGCCGACGCGGCCCGTGCCCCGGAGAAGCTGCAGGAGCGCGCACGCGCCTGGGCGGACGACGACGCCGCCGAGGACGCCGCGAAGGGCGGGGGCGCAGAGTAGCGATGGACAAGCAGCGCGATTTCGTCCTCCGCACCATCGAGGAACGCGGCGTCAAGTTCGTCCGCCTGTGGTTCACCGACGTGATCGGCACACTCAAGTCGGTCGCCATCGCGCCGGCCGAGGTCGAGGGCGCCTTCGCCGAGGGCATCGGCTTCGACGGCTCGGCCATCGAGGGCCTGACGCGCAGCTACGAGTCCGATCTGCTCGCGCAGCCCGATCCGACGACGTTCCAGATCCTGCCGTGGCGCGGCGAGGTCGACCCGACCGCGCGGATGTTCTGCGACATCACGACGCCCGACGGCCGCCCGGCGGTCTCCGACCCCCGGCATGTGCTCAAGCGCGCGCTCGCGAAGGCCGCCGATGCCGGGTTCACGTTCTACACGCATCCCGAGATCGAGTTCTACCTGCTCAAGTCGTCGTCGTACGGGCCCGACGGGCCCGTGCCCGTCGACTCGGCCGGCTACTTCGACAACGTGCCTGGAGGCACGGCGCACGACTTCCGCCGTCGTTCGGTGCGGATGCTGGAAGACCTCGGGATCTCGGTGGAGTTCAGCCACCACGAGGGCGGTCCCGGACAGAACGAGATCGACCTGCGCTACGCCGACGCGCTGACGATGGCCGACAACGTGATGACCTTCCGCACGGTCATCAAGGAGGTCGCGATCGAACAGGGCGTCTACGCGACGTTCATGCCGAAGCCGCTCAGCGGTCACCCGGGCAGCGGCATGCACACGCACATGTCGCTGTTCGAGGGGGAGCGCAACGCCTTCTACGAGGAGGGCGCGAAGTACCAGCTCTCCAAGACCGGGCGTCACTTCATCGCAGGCCTGCTCAAGCACGCCAACGAGATCGCAGCCGTCACCAATCAGTTCGTGAACTCGTACAAGCGGCTCTGGGGCGGCGACGAGGCCCCCAGCTTCATCACCTGGGGTCACAACAACCGCTCTGCGCTCGTGCGGGTGCCGATGTACAAGCCGAACAAGGGTGGATCGACGCGCGTCGAGTACCGCGCCCTCGACTCGGCGGTGAATCCCTACCTCGCCTACGCGCTGATGCTGGCCGCCGGCCTCAAGGGCATCGAGGAGGAGTACGAGCTGCCGCCGGAGGCCGAGGACAACGTCTGGTCGCTGAGTGACGCCGAGCGCCGCGCACTCGGCTACTCCGCTCTGCCAGCGAGTCTCGACCACGCTTTGGAGCACATGGAGAACTCCGAGCTCGTCGCCGAGACCCTCGGCGAGTCCGTCTTCAACTATGTGCTGCTGAACAAGCGCAAGGAGTGGGAGGCCTACCGCGGTCAGGTCACCCCGCTGGAGCTGAAGAACAACCTCGAGCTGCTCTGAGGGGCGACGTGGCGCGTTCGGACGACTCCGTCTCCCTCTCCGCGCTGGCCAGGCTCGGCTTCGCGGAGCTCAGCGAGGCCGCGGGCTCCCTCGCGGAACTCGCGACGCTGGTGGGCAGCGACCGCGCAGAGCTGCTCGACGGCGCGGATGCCGCCGATCCCGACGCCGCTCTCGCCGGCATGATGCGCGTCGCCTGGCGCGACGCGGGTGCGCTGCGCGGTCTGTTCGCCGATCGGGAGTCTCGCCGCCGCTGCTGGCGCGTCTTCGGGGCGTCGACGGGCCTCGCCGATTTCTTCCTGCGCCATCCCGAACAGCTCGACGTGCTGCGGCATCCGGCCGACGTGCTGCCGACAGCGGATCAGCTTCGCGAGCGGATGCTCCAGGCCGTCGGCGCCGTCGACGGGTTCGCGGCGGTCGGTGACGATGCAGCCGTGGTGGCGCTCCGGGTCGCCTACCGGCGGGAGCTCGCGGCGATCGCGGCCTTCGACCTCAGTCACACCGATCCGGTCTCCGTGGTCGCCGACGTGTCCGCCGCGCTCGCCGACGCCGCAGGCGCCGCCCTGGAGGCCTCGCTCGCGGTGGCGCGAGCCCGCCTGAGGTCGACGATGGCCGAGGCCGACGTCGCGGCCACCCAGCTCGCGATCATCGGCATGGGCAAGGCTGGCGCCCGAGAGCTGAACTACGTGAGCGACGTCGACGTGATCTTCGTCGGCGGATCGGTCGACGAAGACGTCGTCTCCGAGTCGCGCGCCATCGACATCGCGACGCGTCTCGCGCGCGAGACCATGCGCGGGCTCAGCGGCATCGAGGTCGAGCCGGCGCTGTGGGAGGTCGATGCGGCACTGCGTCCCGAGGGCAAGCAGGGAGCGCTCGTGCGATCCCTGTCCTCGCACCTCGCGTACTACGACCGGTGGGCCAAGAGCTGGGAGTTCCAGGCGCTGTTGAAGGCCCGACCGCTCGCCGGCGACCCGGCGCTGGGCGCGGCCTACATCGATGCGGTGCAGCCCAAGATCTGGTCGAGCGCGGCACGGGAGGACTTCGTCGACAGCGTGCAGCGCATGCGCGAGCGGGTCATGGAACACATCGATCCCGAGGACGCCCCTTACCAGCTCAAGCTCGGCGCCGGCGGTCTGCGTGACATCGAGTTCACCGTGCAGCTGCTCCAGCTCGTGCACGGGCTCACCGACCCCGGCATCCGCACGAGAGGAACGCTGGAGAGCATCGAGGCCCTCGTCGTCGGCGGCTACATCGGCCGCGCCGAGGCGGCGGCCTTCGCCGACGACTACCGGGTGCTGCGGCTCATGGAGCACCGGCTGCAGCTGACCGAGCTCAGCCGTACGCACCTCATGCCGCGAACCCCGGCCGGCTTGCGCGTGCTCGCCAGGAGCACCGGTCTCGCCGAGTCCGGCGAGGCCGTGTGGGCACGGTGGGAGAGCGTGCGTCGTGAGGTCCGCGAGATCCACATCCGGCTCTTCTACCGCCCGCTGCTCAGCGCGGTCGCCTCGCTGCCGGAGGAGGAGCGGACGCTGTCCACCGCGCAGGCGCACGACCGGCTCGCGGCGATCGGTTTCCGCGACCCGGCAGGTGCCCTGCGCCACATCGGCGCGCTCACGTCCGGCCTCAGCCGCAAGGCGACCATCCAGCGCCACCTCATGCCGGTGATGGTGCGCTGGTTCGCCGACGGCAGCGACCCAGACTACGCGCTCATCGCCTTCCGGCGGATCAGTGAGCGGCTGGGTGACACCCCTTGGTTCCTGCGCATGCTCCGCGACTCGTCGGGCGCGGCCGAGAGCCTCACGCGGCTGCTCTCCTCGTCGCGGTACGTGGGTGAGCTGATGGAGTGGATCCCGGAATCCGTGGCATGGCTCGACAGCAGCGAGCTGCTCCGACCGCGCAGCGGTGCGGCTCTCGATGAAGAGGCGCGTGCGATCCAGACGAGGCACCGGGACATCGGCGACGCTCTGCGCGCGGTCAGGGCGCTCCGCAGACGGGAGCTCCTGCGCACCGCCATGGGCGCGGTGCTCGACGTGCTCACGATCGACGACGTCGCGACATCGCTCACCGAGATCACCGACGCGACGATCCAGGCGGCTCTGCGCGCCGTGATCCGCGAGGTCGTTCCTGCGGAGGACGCGGCCCTGGACTTCGCGATCATCGGCATGGGGCGATTCGGCGGCGCCGAACTCGGTTTCGGATCGGATGCCGACATCCTCTACGTGTACGACGCGAACGGCGTCGACCCCGAACGCGCCCAGAAGCTCGCGCTCAAGATCGTGGCGGGGCTCCGCGAGCATCTCACCGATCACAGAGTGCCGCTCGACCTCGACGCCGATCTGCGTCCCGAGGGCCGTAACGGACCGGTGGTGCGCTCGATCGAGGCGTACGCCGAGTACTACCGGCGGTGGTCGCTCTCGTGGGAGGCGCAGGCGCTGCTGCGGGCACGCGGCGTCGCGGGCAGTCAGAAGCTCACGGCGACATTCCTCCGGCTCGCCGACACGATCCGTTACCCCGAATCGGTCGACCTGCAGGGCACCCGCGAGATCAAACGCATCAAGGCGCGCGTCGAGGGGGAGCGGCTGCCGCAGGGCACCGACCCTCGTCGGCACCTCAAACTCGGTCCAGGCACGCTCAGCGATGTCGAGTGGCTCGTGCAGCTCGTGCAACTGCAGCACGCGCACGACGTGCCAGCTCTTCGCACGACGTCGACGCTGAGCGCCCTCGACGCTGCCGTCGGCGCGGGGCTCGTGCCTGCGGCGGCGGCGGATCTGCTGCGTGACGCCTGGCGCCTGTCGAGCAGGCTGCGGTCGGCGATCACACTGCTCACCGGCCAGACGAGCGATGTGCTGCCCAGCGACCCGCGACAGCTCGACGCCGTCGGGCGCCTGCTCGGCTATCCCGATAGGTCGGCGATCCGACTGGAGGAGGACTACCTCAAGGCCACGCGGCGCGCACGCAAGGCGTTCGAGGAGCTTTTCTACGGGTGAGCCAATCTCCGGTTTGCATGATCGGCCGCGGTCGCGCAGGCTGAGGGCATGACATCGCGCATCGGGCTGGTCTGGAATCCGTCGAAGATCGATGAGGGGATGCTGCGTGAGCAGATCGACGCCACGTTCGACGAGTCGGTCGACGTGCTCTGGTGGGAGACCACCGTGGATGACCCCGGAGCGGGCATGGCCGCGGAGGCGGTCGAAGCGGGCTGTGAGACGGTCGTGGCGGTCGGCGGCGACGGCACCGTCCGTGCGGTCGCCGAGGTGCTCGCCGGAACGGATGCCGTGCTCGGCATCGTGCCCCAGGGCACGGGGAACCTGCTCGCGAGGAACCTCGGAGTGCCGCTGGACGATGTGCGCGCAGCCCTCGAACGCGTGCGCGACGGCGAGCCGCGGCGCATCGACGTCGGCTGGGTCGAGACGGACGGTGAGCGCCGCGCATTCGCGGTGATGGTCGGCTTCGGCATCGACGCGCAGATGCTGGTGGAGACCGACGACGACCTCAAGGACCGTGCGGGCTGGCTCGCCTACGTCGAGGCGATGGGTCGCGCCCTCGCCGGCACGGAGATGACCGACATCACGCTGACCCTCGACGACGAGGAGTCGCAGCACCTTCGCGCGCACACGATGCTCGTCGGCAACTGCGGCATGCTGCAGGGCGGCATCCGTCTTCTTCCCGATGCCGTCATCGACGACGGCCGTCTCGACCTCCTGCTGGTGAGCGCCGACGGTGCCCTGCAGTGGCTGGACACCGTCCGGTCCGTCGTCTGGGACAACGGCATCCGCCGCCTGTTCGGACGCGACTCCGAGGCCGTGAGCACCGAGTCGACCACGCATGTCTCCGCCGAGCGGATCCGGGTCGAGCTCGACGCACCGCAGCGTTTCGAGATCGATGGGGAAGAGGTCGGGGAGGTCACGGCCTTCACCGTCGAGGTGCAGGCGGGGGCGCTCACCGTCAGATGACTCTGGGCGGCGTGCGCTTGCGATCCTGAGCGGGGAACAGCACCTTCTGCACGATGATGATGATGCTCGCCGCCACGGGGATGGCGACGAGGGCCCCTGGGATGCCTCCGAGCGCGCCTCCCGCCACCGCTGCGATGACCACGAGCGATCCCGGAACGGCGACCGCCTTGCTCATGATGCGCGGCGACAGGACATATGCCTCGATCTGCATGTAGACGAGGTAGTAGCCGAAGGCGATGAGCGCCGTGACGGGGTTGACTATCAGACAGATCAGCGCGTTGATGATCGAGGCGGAGAGCGTTCCGACGAGCGGGATCATCGATCCGATGAACGCGATCAGCGCCAGCAGCGCCGGCACGGGGGCGCCGATGATCGACATCACGATGAGGCTGAGCACGCCGTTGACCAGAGCCAGGCTGACCTGGCCGATCACGTAGCGCCCTACGGCTCCTGACACGTCTTCCACCAGCTCGCTGAAGGTGTCGCGCTGGTAGGCGGGGACGAAACGCGCCGCCACGGCCTTCATGCTACGCAGCGACGCCATGAAGTACAGGGTGAGGATCAGCACGATCGTGACACCGGTGAACCCGCCGGCGATGCCGGTGCCGACCGCGAGCACGCCGCCGCTGATGTTGAGGAAGTTGCTGGGGTCCTGGACGAACTTCAGCACCGCGGCTGCCGCGTCCTCGAAGTTCGTGCCGAGCTGCGCGTTGAGGGCCTGGTACCAATCGGAGTGCTGGATGTCCTTGACCATCTGCGGGCCGTTGTCGATGAGGTTCGTGATCTGCTCGACGAGCACCGGGACGATCGCGAGGATGATGCCGGCGAACAGCAGCAGCACGCCTGCCACGACGATCGCCACCGCGCCGGGGCGGGGGAGCGAGAAGCGGCGCTCCAGGAACGACACGATCGGGTCGAGGCCGAGTGCGAGGAACACCGCGAAGCCGATGTACACGAGCACCGTGCCGAGCTGCGTGACGATGCCCCCGATGGTGAGAGCCACCAGCACGCCGAGGGCGCCGAGCAGGCCGAACACGAAGGGGTTGATCCGCGAGATGGCGGCGGCCGCGGTCCTCGGTTCGGGCCTGGGCGTGTGTTCGGCCGGTGCCGGATGCGACGGGTTCTTGGACATCAGTCTTCTGCGGCGCATGCGTCCTCCGGTCGGTGTGCGAGACGTCCCAGTCGAGCACGGGGGCGACGGCGAGGTCAAGTCCGTTGACGGGACATGAGCGGTGCGAGTAAAACCGGCGCCCGCTCGTGTTCAGTCGCGACCGTGCGACAGGGCGTCGAGTGCGTCCTGCGCCTCGGACGCCGCGCGCCGTGCGGTCTCCACGAGCGCGGACGTCTGCTCGCCCTGCTGCATCGCTCGAGACGTCTGCATCTGTGCATCGGCGTGCTGCGTGCGTGCGCGGGCGAGCTCGTCTTCGAGCTCGGCGATCCGGTGCGCGAGTTCATCACGACGCCGGGCGATGTCGCGGTGCCGACGTTCGGCGTCGGCGTGCACCCGCTCGGCGCGGGCGAGCGCATGTTCGGCGTCGTGCACCGCCTTCTCCGCGCGCCGTCGCTCTCGTCGGGCCGACAGCTCGTCGGCGGGTTGAGCGGGTGTCGCCGCGACCACGGGCTGTCCGCCGCCCACGGCATCCGCGAGGTCGACGTCGTCCGACGGCTCCAGTTCGTGGACGAGCCGCCCGGACGACACGGCGACCGCAGCATCCGCAGAGAAGAAGGCGGCCGAGATCGTCTGCCGCACCGCCTCTCGAGTGGACTCCGTCACCCGTCCGCCCCGCGCGGCGGCGAGGTCCGCGGCATCCGCCGCGAGCCGGGTCGTGAGCGCCCGGCGTTCCCGGCCCAGCTGTGCGAGCGTCGCGGCATCGAGGTCGTCCTGGGCGTCGCGCAACTCTGTGGCCAGCTGCAGAGCCTGCTCCAGCTGCGCCGCGCGCTCGGACGCGAACACGTTCACGACCCACGCGGCGACCGTCGGCTTGCGGAGCGCGCGGATCATCTTCGCCTCGTCAGGATGTGCCGCCTCCGCCGCGCGCGCGTTCCGCTCCCTGATGAACGTCTCCGGCGGACCGGCGTACAGCGCAGCCGCGACCTCGTCGACGAAGACGCTCATCGTCCCGTCCTTGGGCACGCAGCGGATGGTCGTCTCATGCGTGCGACCCTACCGCCCGTCGACGACCGTGGCCGTGTAGGAGCACCCTGCTTTCCGAAGTGCGCGGCCTTTCATCGGTCTCCGGGGGCGCGCCTCTCGCAGACGAGCGCACCGACTGAGCGTGCCCCGCGAGCGTCGCGCTGGTGGGCTTCGACGACGTCGAACCCGGCCTCCCCGAGCCGGTCCGTCAGATCCCGAACCGGCCATCGGTAGGCGCGCACGACGGCATGGTCGAAGGCCTCGATGGACGACCCGGTGAAGAAACCGAGCATGAGGTGGCCACCGGGGCGGAGGACCCTGGCGAACTCCGTGAGCGGCGCCGCGATCGTCCTCGGTTCGTGATGGATGGTGGAGAACCAGGACAGGACGCCACCCAGGGAGCCCGGGGACTCATCGATCAGCTCGATGCTCTCGACGTCGAAGCGGATGCCGGGATACGTCGTGCGGGCGTGCGCGATGAACGACGGCACGAGAT
>JAGIAK010000022.1 GCA_017744855.1 Microbacterium sp. | reverse complement strand
CGCTGGAGGTTGCAGTTGATCACGAAGGTCAGGTTGTCCAGGCCCTCGTTGGCGGCGAGCTGCAGCAGGCCGCGGCTCTCCGGCTCGTCCATCTCGCCGTCGCCGAGGAAGGCCCAGACGTGCTGGTCGCTGGTGTCCTTCATGCCGCGGTTGTGCAGGTAGCGGTTGGACTGCGCCTGGTAGATCGCGTTCATCGGGCCGATGCCCATGGACACGGTCGGGAACTCCCAGAACTCCGGCATGAGCCGCGGATGCGGGTAGGAGGAGAGCGCGTGGCCCTCGCGGGACTTCTCCTGGCGGAAGCCGTCGAGGTCCTCCTCGGTCAGGCGCCCCTCCATGAACGCGCGGGCGTACATGCCAGGCGAGGCGTGACCCTGGAAGTAGATCTGATCGCCGCCGCCTGGGTGGTCCTTGCCGCGGAAGAAGTGGTTGAAGCCGACCTCGTAGAGGGTGGCCGCTCCCGCGTACGTCGAGATGTGGCCGCCGACGCCGATGCCTGGACGCTGCGCCCTGTGCACCATGATCGCGGCGTTCCATCGCATCCACGCGCGGTAGCGGCGCTCCAACTCCTCGTCGCCGGGGTAGGCCGGCTCGTCCTCCGCGGCGATCGAGTTCACGTAGTCGGTGGTCGCGATCGGCTCGGAGCGGATGCCGGCGCGGTCGACCAGCGTGCGGACGATGTGCTCGCCGCGGTCGGGACCCCGCTCGGCGATGAGGGCGTCGAGGGATTCGAGCCACTCGGCGGTCTCCTCGGGGTCGAGGTCGGCGGGGGTGGCGGCGGAGACGCGAGTGTCGGTCACGGTTCGGCCTTTCTTGTTAGATGGGACGTAAGTCAAGTTGTGGAGGTCTCGGTATGAGCGCACGCATCGCCGTCGTGACGGGTGCAGGGTCAGGTATCGGCAGGGCTGTCACGCGCGAGATGCTCGCCGCCGGCTTTCGCGTGGCGCTCGCCGGACGCCGAGAGGACGCCCTGCGCGAGACGGCGGCCGAGCATCCGGACGCGCTGATCGTGCCGACGGACGTGACCGTCGAGAGCGAGGTGGAGGCGCTGTTCGCCCGCGTCGTCGCGGAGTGGGGTCGCGTCGACGTGCTGTTCAACAACGCCGGCGCCTTCGGCCCCGCAGCCTCGGCCGCGGACATCGCCCTCGACGACTGGCAGCGCACGCTCGACGTGAACCTCACCGGGTCGCTGCTGTGCGCGGGCGCCGCGATGCGCACGATGATCGCGCAGCATCCGCAGGGCGGCCGCATCATCAACAACGGCTCCATCTCGGCGCACGTTCCCCGTCCGCTCTCCGTGGTCTACACGGTGAGCAAGCACGCCATCACGGGGCTGACGAAGTCGATCGACCTCGATGGGCGCCCCTACGGGATCTCGGCCGGACAGATCGACATCGGCAACGCGCGCACGTCGATCATGACGGAGCTGGGTGTGGGAGACGGCGCCCTGCAGGCCGACGGCTCGCGTCGCGTCGAGCCCACCTTCGACGTGGCGGATGCCGCGAGGGCGGTGGTCTTCATGGCCCAGCTCCCCGCGGAGTCGAACGTCGCCACCATGACGATCGCGGCATCCGGGATGCCGTTCGGAGGCCGCGGCTGACGCCGGCCCCCCACCGGAGGCGGCCGCGGCGGTCTCCTCGAGGACGACGGCCGTGCGGCTGGTCGCGCTCATCTGCGGACCTCCTCGTCCTGTCGTCGGTGCGGGCGTCGGGGCGCGGGGGAAGTACGGGGTGGATCCGTTGCGTCATTGGGCGGACCCACCCCCGATGCGCCGGCATCTGATCCGGCGTACCCCCAGTTAATTCCGAATTACGGAATTAAAGTTTCATTATGTGTAACAAGTGTGACGGGGCCTTTCGGCCTTGTCAAGGCTGCGGGGCCGTGAGTTCCGGTGAACACACGGCCCCGCGAGTCCGGTGACGGCATCCGTCAGTGAGCGGACGATCCGGTCTCGTCGTCGATGACGGCGATCGCCTCGCCCTTGGCGTCGACGAGCTTGCCGCCCTCGTAGCGGTCACCCTCGCGCAGCACCCGGATGACGTCGGTCTTGACCGCCCGCACGGGGCTCGCCGCGAACACCGAGGGGTTCTCCGGGGTGCCCTTCGAGAAGTGGTTGAACACGAGGTTCAGCAGGATCGCCATGATCGCCGCCGAGCTGATGCCGGAGCCGAAGATGACCTGGAACCACGTCGGGAAGTTCGAGTAGATGTCGTGGTTGACCTCCGGCAGCACGCCGAACGACAGCGAGGCCGCGACGATGATGAGGTTCATGTTGCCCTCGTACTTCACCTTGGACAGCGTGCGGATGCCGGATGCCGTGACCGTGCCGAAGAGCACGAGGCCTGCGCCGCCGAGCACAGCGGTCGGGACCGCCGCGACGATGCGGCCGAGCACGGGCAGCAGCCCCAGGATGATGAGGATCACACCGCCGGCCGCGACGGCGTAGCGGCTCTTGATCTTGGTCACCGCCACGAGGCCGACGTTCTGGGCGAAGGCGCTCTGCGTGAAGGAGTTGAAGATCGGCGAGATCGCGCTGGACGCCATGTCGGCGCGGAGACCGGCGGCGATGCGCTTGCGGTCGACCTTGGAGCCGGTGATCTCGGCGACCGCGATGATGTCGGCCGTGGTCTCGGTGAGGATCACCAGCACGACGATGGTCATCGAGATGATCGCCGCCAGATCGAAGGTCGGCACTCCGAAGGCGAAGGGCGTCGGGAACGCGAAGATCGGCCCCTCGAACACCTTGGAGAAGTCGGCCTTGCCGATGAGGGCGGCGAAGATCGTGCCGACCACCATCGCGATGAGGATCGACAGCCGCGAGATCGTCGAGTTGCCGAGCTTGCTGAGCAGCATGATGACGAGCAGCGTGAAGCCGGCGATGCCGACGAACACCGGGTCGGCGTAGTTGTCGGCCTGCGGATTGGCGCCGGTGATCCAGCGTGCAGCGACCGGGACCAGCGAGAGCCCGATCATCGTGATCACGGTGCCGGTGACGACCGGCGGGAAGAACCGCACGATCTGCGCGAAGAACGGCGCGATCACGAGGCCGATGAGCGAGGCGACGATCACCGCGCCGAAGACGGCCGGCAGCCCGCTGCCCTGGTTGACGATCGCGAGCATCGTGGCGACGCCGGCGAAAGACACGCCCTGCACGAGCGGCAGCTGCGATCCGAAGAACGGGATGCCGAGCGTCTGAAGCAGCGTCGCGAGGCCTCCCATGAAGAGGCAGGCGGCGACGAGCACGCCGACCTCGGTGGGCGTGAGACCCGCGGCCGCGCCGATGATGAGCGGCGGGGCGATGATGCCGCCGTACATCGTGAGCACGTGCTGGAGCCCGAACGTGAAGGCCGTGCCGATGCCGAGGCGCTCGTCCTCTGGACGGGTCGACTCGGGCTTTGCCGTGGTCTTGGTGGAACTGCGTGCAGCGAACATCTGATGGACCTCCTTGTCCGGGACCCGCTATTCGGGGTGGGCGTGGCTGGCGGTGGCGCGACGCACGAGGGCAGCACGAAGCATCGCGCCCTCGGTGAGGGGGAATCAGGGCGGGCCCGGTGCGTCGGGAAACGGACCCACCCCACGCGCCCGATCGGAGATCAGACGCCGTCTCAGGAGGGGATCGGATGCCGGCGGCATCCGATCCCCGTGCCGGTCAGCAGAAGCCGGCGATGCCGTCCCACGACCAGTGGTCGGTGTCGGCGCCCTCGCGGAGGAACGACGCCTCGATCAGACCGTACGGACGGTCGGCGGCGTAGAACACCTCGTTCGGGTTCTCCAGGCCGAACGGCGACAGGTCCACGACGAAGTGGTGGCTGTTCGGGGTGGAGAAGCGGATCTCGTCGATCTCGGGGTGCACCTCGAGAACGGCCTCGGCCATCTCCTTCAGCGTGTGCTGCAGGGCGTACGAGTAGTTGCGCGAGAAGCCGGCGAGCAGCAGACGACGAACGTCGGCGAAGGCCTCGTTGAAGTCGATGTCGGTGCGGTTGTACCGCCACTTGGCCGTCACCGAGGTCGCGAGGATGCGGTCCTCGGTCTCGGGCAGGGTGGTGTACTTGTCCTTCGGGTAGCCGACGAAGCCGCTCTGGGTGGACTTGAGCACCTTGAGGTCCTGCAGACCCGCGATGACGACCGTGTCATCGCCGTCGATCTGCACGACGGAGGTGCGGGTCTCGGTGCCGCCGCGGACGAAGGCGTGGTCGTGCTCGCCGGCGTCGCCGACGATGCGCTGCCACGTGTACTGCTCGGCCTCCCAGCGTCCGCCGCTGACCCAGTCGAACCCGCCGGTGAAGTGGCGTCCGAGACGGAGCAGGAACTCCTCGGGGCTGCCGACGCCGTCCTTGGCGAAGGCGTAGATGGTGTTCTTCTGCGTGTCGGTCGCCACGCAGTGGGCGTTGTCGCCCTCGAAGTGCACGGCCTCGAAGTCGCCGCGCAGCTGCGAGGTGACGTTGAGATCCTCGATCTCGTGGCGGTCGGTGTCGCGCGTGATGCGGACGACGCGGACCTCGGCCTTGCCGTACTGGTTCTTGCCCAGAATGATGTTGGTCATTTTCTCTACTCAGCTTCCTCGGTAAGTGGAATAGGCGAACGGGCTGAGCAGGAGCGGCACGTGGTAGTGCGCCTGCTCAGAGTCGACCAGGAAGGTCAACACCACCTCCGGGAAGAAGGTGTCCGTGTCGATGCCGGCGAAGTAGGCCGCCGTGTCGAACCGGAGACGGTACTGACCGCTCTCCAGCCGCTCGGGGCCCAGCTCTTTCACCCGCCCGTCAGCATCGGTGAGGCCCGTACCGATCCCGACCCATCCGTCGCCGACTCGGGCCTCGAGTACGACGGCGACGCCGGACGCCGGGCGTCCGATCGATGTGTCCAGGATGTGGGTGGTCACGTGAGAGACGCTCATGCGCGTGCTCCTTCTGTCTCGATGGCTCCGGCCAGGCGCAGCGCGGCGATCTCGCGCAGCTGCTGGTCGATGACCGCGAGCTCCTGCTCGGGGGTGTTGCCAAGGCGCTGGTCGAGCAGCGCGAGGATGTCCTCTGCCGAGCGTCCAGCGGCGCGGACCAGGTAGACCCGGTCGAACTTCGCCTCGTACGCGCGGTTGCCGGCGGCGAGGGCCTCGGCGGCCGACGCGTCGACCCCTGACTGCTCGCTGCGGGCGTGGGCGGCTTCGGCGCTGTCGCCCTGGGCGCGCTCCCCGATGCGGGGATGGTGCGCCAGCGCGGCGTCGAGCTCAGCCTCGGTGAGCGGAGCGGCGACCTGCATCGCGGCATTTTTCAGCGCCTCGACCGTGGCGTACGGCCGTCCGTCGACGATCGCGTCGTACCAGCGGGGAATGTCCAGTGCGGGCTTGGCGACGCCGACTGCGGCCTCGCGAGTGCTGGAGTTGAACTCCTCGAGCAACATTCTTCGATCCTCAAGAACATGCTGGCATCCGGCGTGTAAGGCTATACAGAACCCTCTGAGAGAGGGAATACTTTCCGTATGCCGGAACTGTTATTTCAGCATGTGTAAACAGTATGCGGATACGTTCCGGCGATGTCAACCCTCTCCCAGGAAGATCCTCCGATATCTCGGGGTTTTCCGCGACCGACGCGCGCCGGACGCAGAAGAACGCATGCCCCGAGCGTGGGGGCATGCGTTCTCCGCAGGCGTCGCACGACGACGTCGCGCGACGAGCCTCAGACGCCGAGCTCGGCGCGCAGCCGGGCGACGTGTCCGTTCGCGTCGACGCCGTACTCCGCACGCTGCACGATGCCGTCGCCGTCGAGCACGAACGTCGAGCGGATGACACCGTCGAAGGTGCGCCCGTCGACGGTCTTCTCCCCCCACGCGCCCCAGGCCTTCGCCGTCGCAGCGTCGGCGTCGGCGAGCAGCGGGAAGGTCAGGCCCTCGGCATCAGCGAAGGCGCGGATCTCGTCGATCGTGTCCGGTGAGATGCCGATGACCGCGTAGCCGGCGGCGTCGAGCGACGAGAGGTTGTCGCGGAAGTCGCAGGCCTCGGTGGTGCAGCCGGGGGTCGCGGCCTTCGGGTAGAAGTAGACGACGACGTTGCGGCCGCGGTAGTCGCCGAGCGAGATCCGGACGCCATCGGCGTCGGCGAGCGTGAAGGCGGGGGCGGCGTCGCCCGCAGTCAGGGTGGTCATGGTGTCTCCATTCGGTGGGGTGTCGGCGGGACTGCGCGTCAGCGCAGCACGATGTGGACCTCGAAGGCCTCGGCGAGCTGCATGATCTTGCGCGCGCGGCCGAGGCGCGGGAGGTCGCTGCCGTCGCGCACGATCTGGCCGCGGGCGTCGAAGTCCTCGAGGAACTCGTGCGCCCACTCGACATCGGTGCGGGTCGGGCTGATGACTTCGTTGACGACGGAGGTCTGGTCGGGGGCGAGGCAGAGCTTGCCCGTCATGCCCATCGACACGGTGATCGCCGACTGCTCACGCAGGATCGGGTGGCTGGACCCGACGGTCGGCCCGTCGATGGGGCCGGGGAGCCCTGCCGCACGGCTGGAGATCACCAGGCGGGCACGCGGGTACGCCATGGCCTCGCGGTCGGCCGACATCCCCGTGTCGCGCCGGAAGTCGCCGCTGCCGAACGCCAGACGGAACGCCCCCTTGGCCCGCGCGATCTCGGTCGCGTTCTCGATGCCGATCGCCGACTCGACGAGGGCGACGACGGGGACCTTGGCGCCGAGGCGGTTGAAGGTGTCCATGACCTGTCCGCCGAACTCGGTCTTCGCCAGCATCACGCCGCGCAGGCCGGGAGCCGCGCGAAGCGCTTCGATGTCGGCGGCCCAGTGCTCACTGGTCGCGTCGTTGATGCGCACCCAGGCGCTGCCGCCCGTGCTCAGCCAGTCGACGACGTCTCGCCTGGCCGAGTCCTTGTGGCTGGCGTCGACCGCATCCTCCACGTCGAGCACCACGGCGTCGGCGTGCGAGGAGGCCGCGTCGTCGAAGGTCTCCGGCCGGGTCGCGGCGACCAGGAGCCACGAACGGGCGAGCTCAGGGGCGACCTCACGGGGAGCGCGCGACGGCAGAGGAGCGTTCATCTTGCATTTCCGTTCTATGGAATCACGTTTCTACAGTCCGAGAATTGTACCGCTCCATTCTTTTGTCCCGCCAGTGTTCATGGCGCGACGGCAGGGGCCCGCTCAGCGGGCGGCGATCACGGCATCCCACACCGCGGCGGCGACCTCGCGCTTCGAGCCGGCCGTCGTCGTCACGAGCTCGCCCCCGCGACCGAGGATGCGCACGTCGTTGCTCGCGCTCTCGAAGCCGCGCTCCCAGCCGACCTCGTTCACCACCAGCACGTCGACGCCCTTGCGGCTCTGCTTCCGCCGCGCGCGCTCGATCAGCTCGTCCTCGCTCTGCGGCGTCTCGGCGGCGAACGCCACGATCACCGCGGCATCCGTGCGCTCCCGCACCAGCGCCGCGACGATGTCCTCGTTCTCGACGAGCGCGATCGACGGGATCCCACCGCCGTCCTTGGTGAGCTTGCGGTCGGACACCGTCGCCGGACGGTAGTCGGCGACGGCGGCTGACATCACGATCGCATCGGCACCCACGGCAGCCTCGCGCATCGCGGCGCCCAGCTCGGCGGCTGAGCCCGCTGGCACGATGCTGATCGACGGATGCCGCGCGTCCGAGAGCACGTCGGCGGAGATGTTCGCGGCGACGAGCACGACCTCGGCTCCGCGGGCGGCGGCCTCGGCGGCGAGCGCGACCCCCTGCCGTCCGCTGGAGCGATTGCCGAGGTAGCGCACCGGGTCCAGCGGCTCGCGCGTGCCGCCAGCCGACACCACGACCCGGAGTCCCGCGAGGTCGGGCGGTGCGAGGAGCGCCAGCGCGGCATCCGCGATCTCCTCGGGCTCGACCATGCGACCAGGGCCGATGTCCCCGCCGGCGAGTTCGCCCTCCGCCGGTCCGATGAGGTGCACGCCGCGGTCCGCGAGCGTGGCGATGTTGGCCTGCGTGGCCGGATGCCGCCACATCTCGGTGTGCATAGCGGGGGCGACGAGCACCGGTGCGAGCGTCGCGAGCAGCGTCGTGCCGAGCAGGTTGTCGGCGATGCCGGCCGCCATCCGCGCGATCGTGTTCGCCGTGGCGGGGGCGACGACCACGAGGTCGGCACCCTGTCCGAGCGCCACGTGGCGGACCTTGGCGACGTCGTCGTGCACGCTCGTCGTCACGGGGTTACGGCTGATCGCCTCCCACGTCGGCGTCCCCACGAACCGCAGCGCGTCGTCGGTGGGCACCACCGTGACGTCGTGCCCCGCCTTGACGAGCAGCCTCACGAGCTGCACGGACTTGTACGCGGCGATGCCGCCCGACACTCCGACGACGATGTTCACCCTCCCGATTCTGCCCCGTCCGGTCGTTCGAGTCGCGTGAATGGCTCGGTCCGGGCCGGATTCGGAGCCATTCACGCGACTCGAAAGGTGGGCCGACCTAGACTGGGGCCCGTGTGCACGGTGGTGATCGATGTGGCGGATGCCGGGACGGCACGGCTGCTCGCCGTCCGCGACGAGGATCCGCGGCGCGAGTGGGATGCGCTGGGCACATGGTGGCCCGACCGGTACGCCGGCGTGATCGGCATCCGTGATCGCCGCGCGGGCGGGGCATGGCTCGCGGCGAACCCCGCCGAGGGACGTCTGGCCGTGCTGTTGAACAGGGCCGACGTCGTCGACCTGCCCTCCGACCGCGCCGTGTCTCGCGGGTCGCTCGCGCTCGAGTCGGTCGTCGGCCGTTCTCCCGAGGGCGGCGCACTGCCCATGCACGGGTTCAATCTGCTCGAGGTGCGCCCGGAGATAGCCCGAGTGCTCAGCTGGGACGGGGCGGCACTGCGCGAGACCGCGATCGAGCCGGGGACGCACATGATCGCCCACGACGATCTCGACGACGCGGAGACCCCGCGGATCGCGGCATGGCTCCCGGAGTTCCGCGCGCTCGGCCCGACCGCCGACAGCCCGGACTGGGCGGGAGCCTGGACCTCGCTGCTCGCGGCATCCGCCCGCCTCTCCCCCGAGGACGACCGCGCGATCATCCGCGACAACCGGCCGCACGGATACCCGACCCAGTCGCTCCTCTTCTGCACCGCCGCCGTCTCCGCCGATGGCGTCGAGGTCGACTATCACGCGCTCTCCACCCCGGCGCACTGGGACCACTGACGTCGGACCCTTGACGGCAGGGCCGGCATCGCCGTACTCTTTTCATAGTTCAGAAGGAAGTTTCCGAATCATGGAATTGAGTAGCTCGACGGAGAGGTGACCGACATGGCCCGCAACGACCAGACCCCCCAGACCGGCGACGAGCGCGCCCAGCCGATCGTCCACATCGACCCGGACTTCTACGTGCCAGCCCACGGCGAGCGCTCGAACAGCTACCTCCGCGCGTTCCGCATCCTCTTCCCCAAGGCCTCCTGATCCGACGCTAGGCGGCCGGCGCCTCGTCGGTCGTGCACGAGAAGCGGGCACGGTAGGCCGTCGGCGTCGTGCCGAGCACGCGCGCGAAGTTCTGCCGCAGCACGGCCGCCGAGCCGAAGCCGCACTCGGCCGCGATCTGATCGAGCCCCAGCTCGGTGCGCTCGAGCATCCGCTGGGCATGCAGGATGCGCTGGCGGGCGAGCCACGCCGCCGGCGTCGCGCCGTACTCAGCCTTGAACCGTCGGGCGAATGTGCGAGGCGACATGAGGGCGCGCGCCGCGAGCTGGTCTACGCCGAGATCGTCGCGCAGGTGCGCGACCGCCCAGTCGGCGACCGCCGCGAGAGAATCGGTGGCGACGACGGGGATCGGTCGGTCGATGAACTGCGCCTGGCCGCCGTCGCGCTGCGGCGGCACCACCATGCGGCGCGCGATGCGGTTGGTCAGCTCGGCGCCGACCTCCTGACGCAGCAGATGCAGGCAGGCGTCGATGCCGGCCGCCGTCCCCGCGCTGGTGATGATGCGGCCGTCCTGCACGAAGAGCACGTCGGGGTCGATGTCGATCTGCGGGTACATGGCCGCGAGGTGGTGCGCGTACATCCAGTGCGTCGTGGCCTTGCGCCCGTCGAGCACGCCGGCCGCGGCGAGGATGAACGATCCGCTGCAGACGCTCATCACCCAGGCGTCGCGCGCGACGGCATCGCGAGCGAGGTCGATGAGAAGCGGATCGACGCGGTCCCAGTACTCCCTGGGCAGCGGGCAGAACACGACGAGGTCGGCTTCGTAGGCGAACGACAGGTCGTGCTCGACGTTGACCGAGAAACCGATCTTGGATCGCACGACACCGGCGCGCGGGGCGACGATGCGGAAGTCGAAGTTCGGCACGCCGTCGTCCGAGCGATCGAGCCCGAAGGCCTCGCAGGCGACCCCGAACTCGAACGGGGCGAATCCGTCTTGGATGACGCAGGCGACCGTCTTCATGCACACTCCGTTTTGGCAGTTTTCATACGCCCAACGTCTATTCTGCCACTCGTGGCGGATCTGCGCTGAACGTAGTGTTTCTGCCATGATACTCGTCTTCGCACTCATCGCCCTCGGCGTGTGGGCGCTCGTCGCCACCGTCATCGAACTGCGACGCGACGGCTACCGTGCGGCGCCGACCGACTGGAGCCGCGTCGCCGGTCGCGACGTCGACGACCGCTGACCCCCGTCGACCACCCCGCTCCGGGATGAGCTCTGGTCGCGAAAACGCTGTTCGCGCGACACACCTCATACGGGAGCGGTCACGGGACTACGCTCGACAGCATGAGCGAGCCCCAGCAGCCCTCCGTTCCGCCGCACGAGCCGACCGCACCGCAGCAGCCCCTGGGGATGCCGCAGGGTCAGCCCCCGCAGCAGTACACACCGCAGTACACCCCGCAGCCGTTGGGCCAGCCGCAGTACGGGCAGGCTCCCCAGTACGGGCAGCCCGCGCCGCAACCGCAGTACGGGCAGCCCGGCCCACAGCAGCCCGGCTACGCACCGCAGCAGTACGGACAGCCCCAGGGCGCACCGGGATACGGCGCGCAGGAGGCGCCGGGGTACCCCGCTCAGGGACTCGGCTACCCCGGACAGGTGTACACCCCCGCCGCCGCACGGCCGGCAGGTTCGCTCGGGCGGACGGCGTTCATCCTCGCCCTCGTCGGGCTCGGCGTGGGGCTGCTGATGACTCTCCTCTATCCGCTGATGTTCAACACCCTCGGATTCGGGATCTACGGCCTCGCCGGCATCGTGAACTTCGCCTTCGGCTTCGTGGTGGTCGCGGCGTCGGTGGCCGCTCTCGCGATCGGCCTGGTCGCCATCCGTCGCCAGGGCCCGAAGATCCTCGCCGGAATCGCGGTCGGCATCGCCGCGGCCGGCATCACCGGGACGCTCGTGTCCTGGCTCACCAACCTCGTCTACCTCTTCGCCTGATCGCCGGGAGCCCCTCATGAGCGAATCGCAGCAGTATCCCCCGCAGCCCACCGGCGCCCCGGCCCCGCAGCACGTCCCGGCCCCGCAGCACGCCCCGACCCCGCAGGGCTCCGGCGCCCCGCAGTACCCCGCGGCTCCGGCCTACGGCGCCCCGCAGTACCCCGCGGCTCCGGCCTACGGCGCTCCGGCTGCGCAGTACGGCGCCGCCGGCGCGAACGTCCCATACGGCCCCACCGCGTCGGGCGACACGCTGGGGCGCACCGCGTTCCTCATCGCGATCATCGCTGTCGGCATCGGCTTCCTCTGGTCGCTGGCCACGCCGTTCGTCATCCGCAGCGGCAACTACGACGTGGTCGAGTCCGTCTCCAACGTGTCGTCGATCCTCCTCGTGCTGGCCGGCGCCGCCGCGCTCGTGACGGCGATCATCGCGCTGCGTCGTCCCGCACCGCACCTGATGGCCGCGATCGCCGTGGGTCTCGCCGGGTCCACGCTCGCCGGCCGCCTGGTCTCCTGGCTCGTGGGGCTGGTGTATTTGATCGGCTGATCCACGACCGCGACCGCGCAGCCCGCGTCCGACGCCGGTGCGCGACGGACTCAGTCCGCGAGCACCCGCTCGTACACCTCGATCATCGCCGCCGTGCGCGAGGACTGACGGAACGCGTCCGCGACCTCGGGCCGCGGCACCGGCGCCGTTCCCCCGGCGATGTCGGATGCCGCCAGGCGCAGCGTCTCGGCGAGCGCCGCGATCCGCTGCGCCTCGGTGCCGTCGGCATCCGGGACAGCCCAGAGGCCGCCGCCGAGCTCCGCGGCGATGTCGGGGTCGCTGATCACCGCTGGGGTGCCGAGGGTCGCCGCCTCGAACGGCGTCATGCCCTGCGTCTCGAAGCCGATCGACGTCTGCACGAGCGCGTCCGCCGCCTCGATGCGCGCAAGGGTCTGCGCATACGACAGCTTTCCGGCGAAACGCACGTGCGGGAGGCCGGCGACGATCTTCTCGGCTGCCGCGCGCTGCCCACCGCCGCCGATGATCTCCAGCTCGGCGTCGACACCCGAGGCGACGAACGCCTCAAGGAACGGCAGCAGCCTCTTCTCGGGGCTCATCCGCCCCAGCCAGACGAAACGCGGGCGTCCAGGCGGGCGCGAGTCGGGCGCCGCGGCGAGCGTCGCCGCCCGCACGTCGTCGTCGATCCCGTTCCAGATCACGTCGACCGGACGGAACACGTCGTGCTGTTCCAGCCGGCGGGCGAAGTGGGTCGACGGCGCGGTCACGGCCGAGGCGCCGGCCGCGAGTCCGCGCAGGAACGCCCACCCGTCGCTGCCGGCCACCGCGTCCCCGATGTCGTGAAGGGCCCGACGGCGCCACGCGTTGAGTACGGCGAGCACCGGTCGGTGCAGCGGCGTCACTGCAGCGATACCGACGTCCACCCGGTTGTGCATGGTGTGCACCACCGGGATGCCGTGGCGCCAGGCGAAGCGGTGGCCGATGAACGCACCCCAGAAGTCGGCCTGCACATGCACGACGTCGACGGGCGGACGCCGGGTCATGGCGCGATCGAGCGCGCGATCGGTGGAGCGGCCGGGCCAGCTCATCGCATACTCACGGTCGGCGGTGATCGGCACGGAGGGGAGGTCGATGTTGGCCGGGTCGTGCACGGCCGACGCCCGCGGCCCGTGCATGCGCGGCGCCACCACCGTCACGGTGTGCCCTGCACGCTCCAGGAACTCGCGCTGCAGGCGCATCGAGACCTGAGCGCCGCCGAGGGAGTCGAGGTGCTGATCGCCGAAGAAGACGATGTGCATCGTCACTCGGGCAGGGGCTCGTCGCGGTACAGCGCCTCGAAGGTGTCGAGCGTGCGGTTGATGTCGTGGATCAGGACGCCGTCGAGCGAGGCCCGCTGCATCCGCTCGTACTCCGCCGGCTCCGCAGTGAGCACGTCGGTGAGACGTGCGGCGAGCTCCTCGACGTTGCCCGGCTCGAAGAGGTAGCCGTTCTCACCGTCGTGCACGAGATGCGGCAGCGCCACGGCATCCGCGGCGACGATCGGCAGCGCCGAGGCCATCGCCTCCATCGTCGCGATCGACTGCAGCTCCGCGATCGACGCGATCGCGAACACCGAGGCCCGCGACAGCAGCGCCCGCAGCTCCTCGTCGGTGGTGCGGCCGTGGAAGGCGACGCGGTCGGAGAGCCCGAGCTGCGCGGTCAGGTTCTCGAGCTGCTTGCGCTGGTCGCCGCCGCCGACGATGTCGAACGTGACGTCGAGCGCGGGGTCGAGCTTCGTGATCGCCTTGAGGATGACCTCGACCTGCTTCTCCGCCGTGAGCCGGCCGACGAACACGATGCGGTTCTTCTCCCTGGGCCCGATCACCGGGTTGTACTGGGTGCGGTCGATGCCGCAGCTCACCGGGATCACGTTCTCGACCTCGACGGTGCGCTCCAGGAAGTCGGCGGCGCGGCGGGTCGGCGTGGTGATCGCCCTGGTGAGGTCGAAGGTGCGCTTGGCATCGGCCCAGGCGAACTTCAGCACGAGGTCGTCGATGAACTTCGGCATGGTGGTGTGGTCGAGGATGTTCTCGGCCATCACGTGGTTGGTGGCGATCACCGGGATGCCGCGCTGGTGCGCGATGCGGGCGAGGCCGCGGCCGATGACGATGTGCGACTGGATGTGCACCACATCGGGCTGCACCGCGTCGAGGACCTGGCGCGCGTAGTGTTTGGAGCGCCACGGCCACACGAACCGCAGCCAGTCGTGCGGGGCCCAGCGCACCGACGGCAGCCGGTGCAGGGTCATGGGCTCGCCCTCGACGACCTCGGTGTGCGGAGCCGAGCGACGGTACGCCTGGTTGGGGGCCGACACGTGCACGTCGTGCCCGCGCTGCACGAGGCCCGCGGCGAGGCGCTCGGCGAACCGGGCGGCGCCGTTGATGTCGGGCGAGAAGGTGTCGCATCCGAGGAGGATGCGCAGAGGTCGATCACCGGCGGCTGACCCCGCGGTGGCGGGGTCGGCGCCGGTGGTGCGCGACGGCTCGATCGGGTCGTCGGAGGAGGTCACAGATGCTGCCTTACGGTAACGGCCACTGGATGCCCTGGTCGGGCGCTGGCCACTCTACCCGAGGCCCCTGTTCACGCGGCCCAGGCTTACCGGGCATCCGCAAGGCCGGCATCCGACCGGCGGCGCCCTCTCACGGCGGATTCCCGCCGTTCCCCCGTACGGTGGAGGCATGAGACTGACAGCGGACGCCGACACCGGACTCTGGATCCCGGTGACCGACTCGCTCGGCTTCAGGGGCCGGCGACACCGCAAGGCCGCGATCCGGATGCTGCTCGGCCAGGCGAACACCGCCTTCGGCGCCGTGGCCCGGCCGGGGTCGCGGTTCGGGGCCTGGGTGATGAGCCAAGCCGCGCCCATGCTCATGAAGAAGGCCGACGGCCGCGTGCTCGTGTGGACGTGGAAGGCCGACCCCGAACTCGTCGTCGCCATGGTCACCGCGCAGGCCCTGACACCCGACGTGCGCATCGCGCGCGCGTCGATGCCGATGGATTACGACGACACCGAGTCGTTCTCCACCCGCTGGCTCGGCGTCGGAGAGAAGCTCGTGGTGCCGATGCCCGAGTCGCCCACCGCCCCGCCGTTCGCCACCTACACGTGGGACACCGGAACGCACCTCGTGACGCTCACCGCGATCTGCAGCGAGCGCGAGCGCTTCGGCACGGTGATCGGTGCGCTCGACGACCTGGCGCGCAGCATCCGGATCGCCGACGAGATCACCGGCGGCGAGTCGCCCGAGGTGCTGCGCCTCGACCCGGCCTGACCCGCTCTCGGTCGCTACTGCAGACCGCGCTCGGCCAGCCAGGCCGCTGCCACCCGCACCGGAGCGCGCAGCAGCCACGCGTCGGCGACGATCTCGGCGAGCCGATCGGGTTCGATGGCGTCGAGCCGCACGAGCACGGCCGGGTACCCGTCGAAGTGCGGGATCGTGAAGACGGCGTCGGGCTCCGCGGCGAGCAGCGCCTCCTTCTCCTCCGTCGACGCGACCCGCACGCCCAGCACCGGACCCTCGGGCCACGACCGTCCGAGGTCGGCGAGCTGGCGCAGATCGGTCGCGCGCGGACCCCGGATCCAGGCGAACTGCCCGTTCGTCAGCCGCCAGACCGGCGCGCCCGTGTGGCCGCCCGTCCGCTCCTCGGTTCCGGGGAGCGCCAGCGCGATCTCCCGCACGTCGTCGATGGTCGCCATCCCGCCATGATCCTCCGGCGCCGCGTCCGCCACAACGGCTCGCGGAAACCCGCACGGTCCGCCGTTCTGGTCCGGCGCTGCTCCTGCCACAATGGCCGCATGGTCACCGACTGGACGCCGCAGCCGTCGCACTCCGCCCTCCTTCAGCGCGGAGCGGAAGCCCGTCACCGCACGCCACGCCGGGCGCTGGCCGGGCTCCCCACCGGCGTCCGTGACCCCCTCGGCGTCCTGGCGGCGCAGAACCGCGATCGGCAGCAGGACCTCGTGCCGCTGCGCCGGGAGCGGATGTCCGCGAGCCCCTTCGCCTTCTTCCGCGGCACGGCGGCGCTGATGGCCGCCGATCTCGCCGACGCCCCGCACAGCGGCATCCTCGTGGCCTCCTGCGGCGATGCGCACGTCTCGAACTTCGGCTTCTACGCCTCCCCGCAGCGCAGCCTGGTGTTCGACCTGAACGACTTCGACGAGTCGGCGTGGGCGCCCTGGGAGTGGGACGTGAAGAGGCTGGTCGCCAGCATCGTCATCGGCGGTCAGGCGTCGGGCCGAACGGATGCCGTCATCGACGAGGCCGCGACGGCCGCCGTCGCCACCTACGCCCGCGGCATCGCGCGGGCCACCGCGCGCAGTCCCAAAGACCGCTACTTCTCCCACTTCGACGTGCAGGCGACTCGCGGGCTGCTCGACAAGGCGTCGCAGAAGGCGATCCGCAGCTCGGTGAAACAGGCGGAGAAGCGCACCGGCGAGCGCGCCGTGCGCCGGCTCACCGAGGCGGATGCCGGCGGCCGCCGCGTGTTCCTGCACCAGGAGCCGACGACGGGTCCCGTGGAATCCGAGATCCTCGCGAACGTGCACGAGCTGGTGGAGCAGTACCGCGCGACGGCGAGCCCCGACGTCGCACTGCTCTTCGAGCACTACGGCGTGAGCGACGTCGCGCGGCGCGTGGTCGGCGTCGGCAGCGTGGGCACCCGCTGCTACCTCGTGCTGTTCCAGGACGGCGAGGACAACACTCTGCTCATGCAGCCGAAGCAGGCGTCGCAGAGCGTGCTCGTCGAGTACGGGCGGATGCCGCAGCCCGACGCGCTGCAGCGGCTGATCGACGTGCACGGCGAGGGCGCCCGTGTCGTGTCGATGCAGCGCATCCTGCAGGCGCTGTCCGATCCGTTCCTCGGCCACCTCCGCGCGCCGAACGGCGACTACTACGTGAGGCAGTTCCATGACATGAAGGGCGGCGTCGAGGTCGAGGAGCTCGACGACGGCCCCTTCGTCACGTATGCGCAGGCGTGCGCGGCCGTGATCGCCCGTGCGCACAGCCAGTCGGTCACGGCCTCGGAGGTCGCCGGCTACGTCGGCGGCGGGCGGGCCGTCACCGCCGCACTGCTCGGGTGGGGGCGCGCGTACGCCGAGCTCTCGCGCGCTGACTACGACGCGTTCCTCGCGAGTTGAGCACGGCGCCGCACCCTCAGCATCCGCTCAGTTGGCCCCCCTCGCGGGAATCGACCGCGCATAGCAGCTTCAGCCGCCAACCGAAGCGACGCACCTCGGCTCAGCGCACGACGCGGACGGTGCGCACCTCGAACGGACGCAGGTGCAGGTCGACGCCGAGGCGCGGAGCATCCAGCTCGTCCTCGATGAGACTCACCTCGCGCACCTCGCGGTGGTCGAAGCCGAGATCGAGCGCGCCTGTGGCCCGGCGCCCGAGCGCCTCGTACACGCGCACGATCACGTCGCCGGAGCCGTCGGCCGCGAGCTTCACACCCGACACGACGATGCCGTCTCCGCGCACTGAGACGAGGGGCGCGACCTCCCGCTCGCCCCGCACGAGCGTCGCCGGCGCGTTGAGCCTGATGCCCTCGGCCGTGGCGATGCCGGCATCCGCTCCGATCACGAGCCCGACCGTGATGACGTGACGTCCGTGGTCGGTGTCGGGGTCGGGGAACCGCGGCGCGCGCAGCAGCGACAGCCGCACGGTGGTGGTGACGCCGTCGTCGTCGCTGTCACGAGAGGTGTCGTAGCCGTAGATCGAGTCGTTCACGAGCGCGACGCCGAAATCCTGCTCGCGCACGAGCACGAAGCGGTGCATCGAGGTCTCGAACTTCGCGGCCTCCCAGCTCGTGTTCGTGTGCGTCACGCGCGACTGGTAGCCGAACTGCGTCTCGGCCTCGGTGTGCGACGCCTGCACGTCGAGCGGGAAGGCGAGCTTGAGCAGCTTCTCGGTCTCGTGCCAGTCGACCTCGTTGCGCAGCCGTACGGTGCGCTCACCGGGGGCGAGCGTGATCGTCTGCGTGATGGTCGACTGCGAGAATTCGCGCACCACGGTGATCTCCGCGACGCCGTCGACGACGGACGCCGAGATCGACGAGACGCCCGTGAGATCGTCGACGCTGTTGCGGTAGTAGCGGTCGATGTCCCACGCATCCCACATGTTGGGGAAGTCCTGGTGCAGCTGGAAGAGGTTCGCCGCGCGACCCTCCGCGATCGCCTCGCGGCCCGACGCCCTGTCCACCGCGGAGGTGATCAGGCCCTCGGCCGACACGACGACGGAGACGAGGTCGTTCTCGAGGCGGAAGGCTCCGCCGTCCTCGGTGAGCGCGACGTCGCGATCGGCGCGCGCGGCGACGAGAGCGCCGGCCCCCGTCGCCGGGTCGAAGCGCAGTTCGGTGTCGCCGACGCCCGCGAGCGACCGCCGCGCCGCATCGGACAGCGCACGGGCCTCGTCGAGCACGCGCGACAGCACCTCGACGGCCTCGCGGTGCACCCAGGCGATCGACGTGCCGGGCAGGATGTCGTGGAACTCGTGCAGCAGCACGGTCTGCCACAGCCGGTCGAACTCGGCCGCGGGGTACGCGGCACCGGTGCGCACGGCATCCGTCGCCGCCCACAGTTCCGCCTCGACGAGCGCGTGCTCGGCCCACCGGTGCAGCGCCTTGGTGGCGTGCTGGCTGGTGAGCGTGCCGCGGTGCAGCTCGAGGTACAGCTCGCCGACCCAGACGGCGGGGTGCGGCAGCTCGGCCTTGGCCGCGTCGAAGAACACGTCAGGGTGCTCCCACTCGACCCTGGCGCTGCCCTCCAGGTCGCGCAGACGCGCGGCCTTGCCGGTCATCTCCCGCGTGGTCCCGCCGCCGCCGTCACCCCAGCCGACCGGCGCGATCGAGCGCGACGTGAGCCGGTTCTCCTTGAACTGGCGCGACGCCTTGGCGACCTCCATGCCGCTGAGCTGGGAGTTGTAGGTGTCCATCGAGGGGAAGTGCGTGAACATGCGCGACCCGTCGATCCCCTCCCAGAGGAAGGTGTGGTGCGGGAACACGTTCTGCTGGTTCCAGGAGATCTTCTGCGTGAAGAACCACTCGAAACCGGCTCGTCGCATGAGCTGCGGCAGGGCGGGCGAGTACCCGAAGCTGTCGGGCAGCCACACGCCCTTCGAGCGGATGCCGAACTCGCGCTCGAAGAAGCGCTGCCCGTACTGGAACTGGCGCACCATCGACTCGCCGGTCGGCATCACGGTGTCGGATTCGACCCACATGCCGCCGAGCGGGAGGAAGCGTCCATCGGCCACGGCCGCCTTGACCCTGGCGTAGACCTCGGGCCGGTGCTCCTTGAGCCACGCGTACTGCTGCGCGCTCGACATCCCGTACTGGAACTCGGGGTGCTCCTCGATCAGCGTCGTCATCGACGAGGTGGTGCGCGCGACCTTGCGGATCGTCTCCCGCACCGGCCAGAGCCAGGCGGAGTCGATGTGCGCATGGCCGATGGCCGAGATGCGGTGTGCGCTCGCCTCGGCGGGTGAGGCCAGCACGTCGGCGAGGCGGGCCCTGGCGTCGGATGCCGTCTCGGCGATGCGCTGCAGGTCGAGCACGTCGAGCGCGTCATCGAGGGCTTGCAGGATGCGCATGCGACGCGGCGAGGTGGCCGGCAGCTCGGCCTGCAGCTCGGACAGCACCTCCAGGTCGAGGGACAGCTCGAACACCGTCGGCTCGAACACCGCGAGGTCGAGGCGGCGGGTGCGGTACAGCGGCTCCGGCGAGGAGGTGCGGATGTCGCCCTCCTGCGTCGGGAGGAAGGGGTGGTAGTCGAGCAGCACAGGGTTGGCCGCGGCTTCCAGGTACAGCTCGACGGGCTCATCGCCCTCGGCCGTCTCGACGATCGGCAGCCACTGGTTGCGCGGGTTGATGCTCTTCACCGGAGTGCCATCGGCTCGGTACACGAGGGCCTCGCACTGGAAGCCAGGCATGTTGATGTCGAAGCCCAGGTCGACGACCGCCTCCACCCGGCGACCCACCCACTCCGCGGGGACGCGGCCGCTGAGGCGGAACCACGTCGTCGACCAGGCCGGTCCCCACGCTGCCGGCACCGACGACGCGGTGAAGTCGAGAGCGAGGCCCTCCGCCGGCGGGATCGGCTCACCTGGCAGTTCGGCGACCTCCACCGTCAGGGGGACGGATGCCGAATAGACGGCGGGCCGGATGCGCTCGGCGAGCACCCGTGAGACGCGGCCGACGGTGAGTGAGGTGTCGTCATGCATGAAGGAAGGTGCTCCGTTCGGGGGGTCGGATTACTCAGGCTAATTTACTAAACCGGTTCAGCGGGAGGGAAGATCTGCGTCGGACGCGCCGACGACGCCGATCGAGCGATCGATCTCGCGGAAGGCGTCGAGTCCGAGCCTCGATCCCCCGTTCCACGCACGCTCCGCCATCGCCCGCAACGGCGAGCGGATGCCGGAGAACACCTCGTCGACGGACTGCGCGGAGGCGTCGTCCGACCAGATCGAGAACGAGGCGCCGCGCAGCGTCGCCGGGTAGGGCGCGGAGATCTCCTGCCGCGTGCCGTCGGGCAGTGACGGGAAGAGGCCGGGGTGCCAGTCGGCCGACCAGATCCTGGCATCCGTCGGATACCTGTAGCCGGCCTTCTCGCCGAGCACGTAGTAGAACAGCGCGTCGTGGAAGTTCACCAGCGGACGACCGGTGCCGGTCGCCGCGGAGAGGGGGCGCATCTCTCTGTGCCAGTTGGTCCACCACGTCAGTGTCACATCGGGATCGAGGTCGACGACAGTGCCGCGCAGCATCCCGTCGTTCCAGGCCCTGGCCGCGAGCCCGCGGGAACGCAGGTGCGCGGCCAGCCGGTTCACGAAGTCGGTGAGCAGGTCGAAGCCGGTCGCCTCCGCGCCGAACCGCCGGCGGGCCTCAGCGGTGAGCACGGGGTAGTCGTCCATGCGGGCGAAGTCGACGAACTCGTCGCCGCCGAGGTTCCAGCTCGTGCTGTGCGGGAACAGCGGCGCGAGGTCGTCGACGAGCGCGAGCGCGAACGCCACCGCCAGGTCGCTCGTGATGTCGAGGGCGTGATCGATCGCGCCGCCGTCGGCCGCCGGCAACCGCAGCGCGGGGTGTGCGGCGAGCGCGTGCCGCAGATGGCCCGGCATGTCGAGAGAGGGGACGAGGTCGATGTGCAGCTCCACCGCAGCGTCCGCGATGCGTCGGGCGTCGGCGCGCGACACGTGCTGCGGCGACACGATCTCCGGAAAGGCCTCCGAGCCGATGCGGAACCCCTCGTTCTCCGACACGTGCCACTGGAGCACGTTCACCCCGACGTCGGCGACGGCGTGCAGGAGGTCGAGGATGTCGGCAGCCGGGACGTACAGGCGGGCGGCGTCGAGATGGAGTCCGCGCTCGGCGACGGCCGGTTCCGACGTCACCCGACCGCGGGGCACGGCCCCCTGCGCTCGGAGGTTGTGCAGCAGCTGCCTCGTCGCGCGGAACGCCCCGGCCGGAGTCGCCGCGCGCACCTCGACATCGTCGCCGACCTCGATCGCGAAGGCCTCGCCGTCACCAGGCGCGCGGGAGAGCATGACCACCGTGCGATCTCCTCCGCCGACGCCCAGCGCCGCCAGCTCGCGCTCGAAGCGCACGGCTTCGCGCGCGAACGCCGGGTCCTCGGCGACCACGCGCACCGACGACGGCCGCCACTCCCCTCCAGTCAGGGCGGCCGTCGTCGGCTGAGGAATCGCGAACCAGCGGATGCCGGCATCCGCGGCATGCGGGCCCGGCGCACCGTGAGCGTCGGTCATCCCTTGACGCTCCCCTCCTCGACGCCCTTGAAGAACTGCCGCTGCAGTGCGGCGAACAACAGGATGATCGGCACGAGGGCGATCATCGTCCCCGCGGCGATCACGCGAGGGTTGGCCGCGAAGTTCGAGCTGAGGTACTGCATGCCGACGGTCAGCGTGTACTTCGACGGATCGGAGAGCACGACGAGCGGCCAGAGGAAGTCGTCCCATGCGCCGATGAACGCGAACAGGGCCACCACCGACACCATGCCCCGCACGTTCGGCCACACGATGTGCCGCAGCCGCTGCATCGTGTTGGCGCCGTCGATGGTCGCCGCATCCAGCGTGTCGGCGTGGATCATGCGGCACGCCGCCATCATCAGCAGTACGTTGATCGCCGCGATCGCCCCGGGCAGGAACACGCCCCACAGGGTGTTGGCCAGACCCAGCGACTTCACCGTGAGGTACTGGCTGGTCAGCGTGACCTCGCCCGGCAGCAGCAGCGTGGAGAAGATGATCGCCAGCACGAGGCCCTTGCCGCGGAACTTCATGGTGCCGAGCGCGTAGCCGCCGATCGTGGCGAAGACGACGTTGGTGATCACCGTGCCCACGCCGACAAGGAGCGAATGCCAGGCGTAGTCGAGTACCGGGATGGTGCGGAAGACCTCGGCATAGTTGTCGAGAGTCGGGGCCTGCGGGATCAGCTGGGGCGGGAAGTCGTAGATGTTCTCGGTCGAGCCCTTGAAGGAGGTCGACATCTGCCACAGGAACGGGAAGACCATGATCGCCAGCACGATCAACAGCAGCGCGTACTTGCCGATGAGGCCACCCAAGGACGGCTTCATGATGTCGCTGGAACCGGACACCCGGTATGCGCGTTCCCGGCGCAGCTCCGTCGTCGCGCTCATCGCGCCACCTCCTGTGCGCGGCGCGCGGCTCTCACTGCACGGGTCGCGCGGCGAGTGGCGAGCGCCTCCCTGATCGTGTCGCTGTTGTTCAGCACGCCGACCACGGCGAGCGGCACGAGGGTGAAGAGGAAAAGCACGAGCGAGATCGCCGAGGCGTACCCCACCTGCCCGTTGAGCCCCTTGCCCATCGACTGGATCAGCATCACCATGCTCATCGCCCTGCCGCCGGGACCGCCCGATCCGTTGGAGAGCACGTAGAGCTCCGTGAACACCCGCATCGCACCGACGCACACGAGCACCGAGACGAGCATCATCGGCCCGCGCACGCCGGGCACCGTCACGGACCAGAACCGGCGCCAGCGTCCTGCGCCGTCCATCGCCGCCGCCTCGTGCAGCTCGCGACCGACGTTCCCGAGCGCCGCCAGGTACACGACCATGTAGTAGCCGAGCCCCTTCCACACGGTGAGCCCGATCGCGCAGCCGATCAGCAGCCACCGGTCGGACAGGAACTCGATCGGGCGGTCGGCGAGCCCGAAGAACTTCAGCGCCGCGTTGATCGTGCCGCTGCCGGAGAAGAGGAACTCCCACACGATCGCCACGACGACGGCCGAGGCGATCACCGGGAAGTAGAAGGTGGTGCGGAAGAACCCGATGCCGGGGATCTTCGCGTGCACGAGCATCGCGAGCAGCAGCGGCAGGAAGGTGAGCAGCGGCACGCACACCACGACGTAGACCAACGACGTCGTGAGCGCATAGCCGAACCGCTCGTCCTCGAGCAGCTTCGCGAAGTTCGCCAGCCCGACGAACGTCGCCGGGCGGAGGGGGCGAGCATCCGTGAAGGCCAGGATCACGGTGTTCAGGAACGGCCACAGCGCGAACACGAGCACCCAGACCACCGCCGGCAGCACCAGCAGATACGGCGTGTACCAGCTCTGTCTCTTCACGGTCTCACCCTCTCCGCCCGGTCGGCCTCAGCCGACGACGTTCTGCTGCGCGTACTCGACGGCCTTGTCCAGAGCCTCCTGACCGGTGATCTCACCGGTCACCGCGAGGGCGATCTGCTGCTTGGCGTAGGTCTCCATCGCCTCGGTGTACTGCGGTGCGCCGGTCTGCTTCGCGTCGGCCATCTGCTCGGCGGCCAGCGAGGTGGCGGTGCCCTGCAGCTCGTTCACCGGAGCCTCGGCGAACACCGACGGGTCGGCGTTGGCGGCGACCGTGCCGGGGAAGAAGCCGGCGGCGAGCTTGACGAACGCGATCTGGTTCTCGGTGTTCGTGACGAACTCGGCGAAGGCAAGGGCCGTCGCGGAGTTCTTCGAGTTCTTCGACACGCTGATGCCCTGCACGAACAGCGGCGGGTTGCCGAAGCCGTTGGTCACATCGACGTCGGGCAGCAGGTTCGGCGCGTTCACCGCGACGTCCTTGTCGATGTAGTTCGGGCCGGCGGTGGTCCAGGCGACGCCGCCGGTGTTGAAGATGTTGATGTTGGAGTTGGCCGTGCCTGCGCCCTGCAGCGCCTCGGCCGTGATGGCTCCGGCCTTGTACAGCTCGGCGTAGCGGTCGATGATCTTCGCAGCCTCAGGGGTGTTGAAGACGAACTTGCCGTCCTTGTAGATGTCGGGCGCGGCGCCGACGATCTGCAGCGTCTTGGGGCTGGGCACCGACGAGAACATCGGCACACCGGCGGCGGCCAGCTTCTCCGCGGCGTCGAGGGTCTCGTCGAAGGTCTTCGGCGGCGCGGTGACGCCGCCCTTGGCGAGCAGCGAGGTGTTCCAGTAGTTCAGCTCGGTGCCGAGGTACCACGGGAACGCGAAGGAGCCCTCGACGCCGTCGTACTCGTATGCGGCGACACCGCCGGGGACGTAGTCGTCGATGACCTTGGACGCGCTGCCGAGGTCGAGCAGCTGGTCCGCCGAGGCGAGGGAGTATGCGTACTCCGGGGGCAGGTTGACGACGTCTGGCAGTTCGCCGGACTCGGCCTGCTGGAGGATCTTGTCTTCGTAGCCTTCGCTGGGCTGGTCGACCCACTTCACGGTGGTGCCGGGGTGCTCCTTCTCGAACGCCTTGACCACGCCCTCGAAGTACGGCGTGAACTTGTCGTTCTTCAGCGACCAGGTCTGGAAGGTGATCTCCCCCGTGACCTCGCCGGACCCGGAACCGGAGCCGGTGTCTCCCGAACCGCCGCCGGTGCAGCCGGCGAGGACGAGGGATGCCGCAACCGCGATGCCCGCGACTGCTGTGGAACGGTGCTTCATGGGACTTCTCCTTCGAAGTTGCCAGGCTGGTGCGTCTCGATCGAGGCGCTGTCGCAACCCTTACTAAAACGGTATAGTGACCATAGCATGCCACAACGACGTGCGGAGGGGCCACCGTTTTTCGCCCCGCGTCGGCGTCGACCATCGAAAGGACAGCGATGCCCCCCACCATCGCCCCCCTGCGCTTCGGCGCCAACTACACGCCGCGTTCCCAGTGGATGCACGCGTGGATGTCGCTCGATCTCGACGAGGTGCGGAGGGATTTCGAGGCCCTCGCCGAGCTCGGGCTCGACCACGTACGGGTCTTCCCTCTGTGGACTGTTCTGCAGCCGAATCGCACCCTGATCCGGTCGGAGGCGGTAGACGACGTGCGTTCCGTGCTGGAGATGGCGCGCGAGTTCGGGCTGGACGCCAGCGTCGACGTCATCCAGGGGCACCTCTCGAGCTTCGACTTCATCCCGTCGTGGCTGTTCACCTGGCACGACAAGAACATGTTCACCCACCCCGACGCGCTCAGCGGTCAGGCCGAACTCGTCACCCGGCTCGGCGAGGCGCTGCGCGAGGAGTCCAACTTCCTCGGCTTCACGCTGGGCAACGAGACCAACCAGTTCTCCGCGAAGAACCACCCGTCTCCCTGGCCGGTCACCGAGTCGGAGGCCGCGAACTGGATCACGACGCTGCTCGACGCCGCGCACGCCGCCGCCCCGGAGCAGCAGCACGTGCACAGCGAGTACGACGCCGCCTGGTACATGGACGGCCACGGCTTCACGCCCCGCCTCGCATCACGCCTTGGCGACATCACCACCGTGCACTCCTGGATCTTCAACGGCACCGCGCAGCGCTACGGCGGTCGCTCCACGGCATCCGACCGCCATGCCGAGTACATGATCGAGCTCGCCCGCGGTTTCGCGACCGACCCCGAGCGCCCCATCTGGCTGCAGGAGGTCGGCGCCCCGTCGAACTGCCTCACCCCCGAGCAGACGCCGGGGTTCCTGGAGGCGACGCTGCGGTCCGTCGCCCGCACGGAGAACCTATGGGGCATCACGTGGTGGTGCTCGCACGACGTGAGCCGCAGCCTCGCCGACTTCCCCGAGCTGGAGTACACGCTCGGGCTCGTCGACCAGGACGGCGCCGCGAAGCCGATCGGGCGGAGGTTCGCCGAGCTCATCCCCGAGCTGCGCGAGCGTCGCCCGGCTCCCGCCCGCACGCTGGGCATCGTCGTCGAGGTCGACGGCGACGAGACGCCGGTCAGCCGCGCGGCGCTCGCCCCTGGGGGCTCGGTCTTCCAGGCCTGGGTCGACGCGTGTGAGGAGGGCGCCGACCCGGCGTTCGTGACCTCGACGGATGCCGACGACGCGCAGCTGCTGGCCGCGCGCGGCATCACAGAGCTCGTGCGCCCGGGGTCGACCGGCGCCGACTACGCCTCGCAGAACACCGTCGTCGCGCCGTAGGGCATCAGCGCCCCGCAGCTCAGCGCGGGGCGCGCGTACTCTCTCGCACCGTGAGCTGCGGCAGGCCGCCGACGCGGTCGGCGAGCCGCTCCACCGCGTCGATCTGCTCGAGCAGGAACGTCGCGGCCTCCGCTCCGAGGCCGAAGGTGTCGCGGGTGATGCAGGTGATCGACGGGTGCACCAGCCCGGCGACCACCGAGTCGTCGAACGAGGCGATCGACAGGTCGGCGGGCACCGAGACCCCCATCTCCTGCGCGACCCGCAGCCCGGCGATCGCCATCACGTCGTTGTCGAACACGACCGCGGTCGGACGGTCGGCCCTGCTCAACAGCCCGCGCATGGCGTCGGATGCGGCGGCCGGCGAGAAGTCCGTGGCGATGATCTCGCCGGTCACGCCGCGCGACGCCAGCCCCTGCAGCACCTCGGTGCGCAGCCGGGTGTGCTGGAACTCGGCGGGGCCGGCGACGTAGACGATCGAGCGGTGGCCGAGCGCGGCGAGGTAGTCGAAGAGGGCGTGCGCGACCTGGCCGTCGTCGAGCCAGATCGACGGGGGCTCGTCCGCCGCCGACCCGTGGCTGCCGATCACGACGGCGGGCATGGCCAGCTCGGGGAGCACGGAGAGGCGCGGGTCGTCGTCGCGCGGGTCGATGACGATCACGCCGTCGACCTGGTTGGCGCTGCGCCAGCGGCGGTACGTCGCCACCTCCTCCTCGACGGATGACACGAGCACCATCTGCATCGCGATGCGGTGCCGGGCGAGTGCGGACTGCGCTCCGGCGATGAGGTCGGTGAAGAACGCCTCGGCGCCGAGGGTGTCGGCGGGCCGGTTCACGGCGAACCCGATGACTCCGGCGCGCGCACCGACGAGGGCGCGTGCGGCGGAGCTGGGCTCCCACTGGTGCTGCTCGGCGATGTCGAGGATGCGGCGGCGCGTCTGCTCGCTGACGCCCGGACGCCCGTTGAGAGCGAACGACACGGCCCCCGGCGACACCCCCGCGAGCCGGGCGATGTCCGTGATGGTCACGCGCTTCGCTTTGGACATCCACCAACTGTAGCGATCCAGGAGCGGGAATCGATTCTTGGACTGGGCACAGAAGCATCCTTCTGCTACCGTCCCACTAAAGCGCTTAAGTTCTCTATGGATGACGCGCTCAGCTCCCCATCGACGACGAAGGAGATTGATTGCAATGAAGCGAACGACGGCCCTCGGGCTCGGAGCACTGCTCACCGGCATCGCCGCACTCGCGGGTCCGCCCGCCCTCGCCGACACGGCGACGGACGCCGACCCCGTCACGAGCACGGTGCAGTGCTCCGACACGCCGTTGACCATGGCGTACTACCGCACCTGGCGCGACGTCACCGTGCCGCAGAGCGCGAACTCGAACCTCCCCGACCCCAACGTGACGCGCATGACCGACCTGCCGGCCGAGGTGGACGTGGCGATGGTGTTCGACGCCGGCGCGACCGCCGGCACCGACTACTGGCCCACGTTGCGCGACACCTACGTGCCCACGCTGCACGCGCGCGGCACGAAGGTCGTCTACACCCTCTGGATCGACAAGCTCGCGAAGGCCGACATCCCGCTGACGGATGCCGCCTACCGCGAGTACGCCCAGCAGCTGATCGACACCTACGTCACCCCCTACGGCCTCGACGGCATCGACATCGACGTGGAGTCGTACCCCCAGGGCGACGACCTCACCCGGGCCATCGGCGTGTTCCGGGCGCTCGGCGAGCTGATCGGACCGAAGTCGGGCACCGACCGCATCTTCATCTACGACACGAACCAGACCGGCGACACCGCGCTGTTCGAGGCCGTGTCCGACACGGTCTCGTTCGTGCTCCTGCAGGCATACGGTCGCGGCACCGCGGGGATGCAGGCGACGTGGAACACGTTCGCCGACGACGTGGCGCCCTGCCGTTTCCTTCCCGGATTCTCGTTCTACGAGGAGCAGGACCGCACGCACTGGGGCGACGCCGAGGGGATCTACGACCCGGCGACCGCACCATCTTCGACCGCATACCAGTACGCCGTGTGGCAGCCGTCTGTAGGTGCGAAGGGCGGGTTCTTCGCCTACGCGGTGGACCGCGACGGCAAGGTCTACGGCGACGACACGATCACGAAGACGGACTTCACCTGGATGCGCAACCTCTCCCGCGTGCAGGACGAGGCCGCCGGCATCCACCCGGAACCGCCGGCCGCACCGATCGCGACCGTCGATGCGGATCGTGTCACCCTGCGCGGCACCGGCGTCGCGGGAGCGACCGTCTCCGTCGCGACCAGCGGACCCGGGCGCACGGCATCCCCCGCCACCGCGACCGTGGGCGCCGACGGCACCTGGACCCTCGTGCTCGACCGCAAGCTCACCCCGCCGCAGACCGTGGCGGTGACGCAGTCCGTCGACGGCACCGCATCCGCCGCCACCTCGGTGCGGTTCCAGCCCGGCCGACACTGACCGACGAACGTCAGGGAGGGACGGATGCCACGGCATCCGCCCCTCCCGCCGTTCGTCGGATCAGACGTTCACGTCGCCCACGAGGTTGACCTTGATGCCCATGCCTGCGAACATCGCGGCCTTCGCGACCAGCGCCTTGTCGGCCGTCTCGGCATCCGGCGCGTACACGAGCTGGGCGTGGTTCGCCTTGTGGCGGGCCATGAACTGGTCACGGCTCTGACCGTGCAGCACGACGTGGGCGATCGGCCACTCGGGGTTGGTCGCCTCCTTGCGGCGGCGGGTCTCCTCCTCGGGCAGCTCCACCACCGAGGCACGGAAGATGTCGGCCTGCAGCACCCCGTCGGCGATGAACACCCGCGACAGCACGATCTCGCCCGGCTTCGAGACCCCGTTGATCGTCGCGCCGCCCGCGGGGAAGAACACGTGCCCCTGACGCCATCCCTCGGCGTTCTGCCAACCGCCAAGGTGCGAGGCCGGCACGGAGCCCGAGATCTCGTACACCCAGACGAACTCGCCATCGTAGTCCTCGCCCCACCGGACGTCGTGCAGCGTGTTGTCGGGCACGAGGCCCATCGCGCGCCACACCCTGTCGGTCACGAGCGCGTCGACCGCGACGCCCTCGTCGGCCTCGTTGAAGTGCGGGAACGCGCGACCCTCGTGCAGCACGCGCGAGCCGTCGCGCGAGGTCACCGGCGGGCGCTCGGTGGAGTTGAGGATGCCTTCGGCCAGATCGGATGCCGGAACGAGATCCTTCAGACCCTGCTGGTACTGGATGCCGACGGCGTCGAGGCCGAAGTCGTCGGCGATGCGCAGAGCGGCGATGTACATCTTCAGCTGCCACTGCACCTGGTCGCGGGTGAGCTCGGTCGTCGCGTCCTCGCCGTACACGAAGGTCATGCCGTGCTCGACGAGCCAGTCGTACGCGGCATCCGCCTCGGCCTCGGTGACGTTCAGCATCTCGGCGTACAGCGCCGACTGCGACAGCCGCTCCTTGTAGATGCCGGTCTGGTTGAGCAGCTCGTCGTCGAAGATCGCGTTGTACATGCCCATGCAGCCCTCGTCGAACACGCCGATGATGGCCTTGTCGGCGAGCAGTTCCGCGGCGAGCGCCTCACCGAGCTCCTTCTCGGGCGAGTCGGGGAGCTCGGGCAGGCTGCGCACGTGCGAGGCGTCGTGGGTGATCGTGCTGGTCTCCACCCACTGCTTCAGACCGCTCTTGAACCAGTCGTCGGTGAAGTCGACCGACCAGATCGTCGAGTAGGGCGTGCCCATCTTGGTCAGGCCGGCGTTCAGGCCGAGGAGGCCGACGAGGCCGGGCCAGTCCGGCGCGAAGTTCGCCGTGGTGAGGATCGGACCGCGATGCGTGCGCAGTCCCGCCAGCACGTGGTGCGAGTACTGCCAGTTGGCGGTGGCGACGACGAGGGGCACGTCCTCGGGGATGTTCTTGAACACCTCCATGCCCATCCGCTGGCTGCGGATGTAACCGTGGCCGGTCTCGGGGTCGACGCCGAAGGGTCGCACGACGCTCCAACCGAGCTCCTCGAACGCCCGGGTGACGGCGGCCTCGGTCTCCGCCTGCACGGGCCAGCCGGCGATGTTGGCCGACTCGCGCAGGTCGCCCGAGGTGATCAGGTAGACCGTGTTCGGCGCCGCCGTGGGGCGCGTGAGGGGGGCGGGAAGGATGTAGGTCATGGTGTCTCCGTGTCAGGCGTTTCAGGTGGAAATGTTCGTACAGGGGCGCTCAGGGTCGTGACATGCTCAGTCCTTCGTCAGGGTCACGTCATCGATCTGAGCCCAGGTGTCGGTGGTCACGCCCCACAGTCCCGCGAAGGCCTGCAGGCTGGTCGACGAGCCGCTGTTGAAGCGGACGACGAGCCGCTTCCACCCGGTCGACGGCCCGTAGGGGATCTCCGAGACGATCGCGGTGGAGCTGCGCACGCCGAAGTACCCGGCCGTGCTGTTCGCGGACGTGCGCACCCAGGCCGTGAGCGTGTAGTTGGTGTAGGGCGCCACCGTCACGCTCTGGTGGATGTCGGTCCACCCCGTGACGGCCGCGATCCACGCGTTGTTGATCCCGGTCAGCCCCCAGGTCTTCTCGTCGAGCCCGCATCCGCCCATGCAACTCCACGTCGTGCCGATCGTGTCGCGTTCGAAGCTGGGGTCGGCGATCAGGTTCGGCGAGGTCACCGTGCCTGCCGCGTTCAGACGGACCTTCATGAGGTAGACGTTGTAGGGGTGCCACTGGGAGATCGTGAAGTACAGCTCGCCTCCCGACGAGGACGGGTGCAGGAACGGCCCGTACACCCACGGGTAGTCGGCCGTGGTGACGACGGTCTGCGGCGCGGACCAGGTCGCGGTCGGGGAAGAGGCGGTCCGCAGGACGATGTCCTCGTTCGCCGACGCGTACATCATCACCCAGCGTCCGGCGACCGTGTCGTGGATGACCGACATCTCCGAGACCTGTCCCGTGAACAGCGCCACGGCTGCCGACTCCGACGTCGACCAGGTCGACCCCGTCCAGTAGGTGTAGGCGCTCTTCACCAGCACCTGGGCCTCGGGCACGCGCGCGAGCCGCACGCTTCCGAACCGCCCGCTGGGCGTGCCGAACATGTACACGTACCCGCCGTCACGCACCAGTGCGTGCATCTGGAAGCCGCTCAGATCGGTGGTGCCGTTGTCCCAGGTCGGCCCGCTCGTGCTGTCCCACGTGTTGCCGTTGTCGTCTGAGTAGGCGATGCGGGCGTAGTTCGTGGCCCACTCGCCGGGGAAGTCCCAGCTGCGCACCGACATGTAGCTCAGATACTGCCTGGTGCCGACGGAGACGCCGGCGGTCGGGATCGTGGTCTCCTCCCATCGGCCGTCTGCGATGGTGCCACCGTGCTGCGAGGGGATGATCTGCTTCGCGTGCCCGGCCACGTCCGTCGCCGCAGAGGTGAAGCGCATGCCGTCGGACAGGTCGGTGTCCGTGCTCCTGAGGAGCACGTTGCTCCGCCAGTCCGCACCGTTGTGCCCGTCGTTGGCGTGGCTGAGCCAGGCGCCGTCGTAGGTGTCGCCGAACGCGGCGAGCGTCTCACCGGCGCCGTTGTTCCAGAGCACGCCGAGATCGGTCGCTCCGACAGAGAACCGGCCGACGGTGTCGTTCGGCAGGTTCGGACCCGTCAGTCGCTCGACGAGTACGGCCGGGGTCGTCCCGGACGTCGCCGCAGCGGGCGTCGGCGGGATCACGGCGGCTCCCACTGCGGCGGCAGCGAGCAGGGCAAAGAATGAAAACGATTTCTTCATTGGAATCCTTCCATCATGCGGTTCACGGTCGATAGGGGGTAGTCGGAGGGTCAGATCCGGGGGAAGCGGCGGCTCTCGCCCGCCGACAACCGGATGCCGTGCGCCAGGGTCTCGCTCCGCAGCCGCAGCTCGTCGAGGTCGAGCTCTCCACCGTCGAGACGCAGGGTGAGGGCGTCGCCGTCGATCTCGGCGCGGCCCCAGCCGGTGCCCGTGGTGAAGAGGAACGACTGGGGACCGTCGAACGCGGGGTCGAACGAGAGGGTGCGCGTCGGCGCGTCCCACTGCGCCCCGCTCGCGCCGAGCAGAAGCGCCCAGGAGGCGAGGGAGCGCGCGTAGTGGTTGCCGCACTCGATCTCGTTCCACGGACTGCGGTGCGCGCCGTCGTAGCGGGAGCGCAGCGCGCCCTCGACCCGCAGGGCGTCGTCGACGCGTCCGGCGAACAGCAGCGAGGCGGCGACCTGGTGCTCGATGCCCGTCCACACCTCGTCGGAGTACACGAACGGGATGACGGGGCGCCCGCCGCGCGGCCACGACGCGAGCAGCAGTCCGCCCTCGTCGTTCAGCGCGTAGACGCGCTGCGTGCTCTCGTGCGCCGAGAGGTCGTCGCGCAGGTTGTGCGCGACCACCGCGGCGAGCGCGGAGTCGACGTGGGCGGCGGGGAGGATGTGCCCGAGCCCGTTCACGAACGCGTGGAACTGGCCGAGCAGCTGGTCGGAGAGCACCCCGTCGCCGTACTGGTACCGATGCGCGTCGACGTCGTCGATGACCTGGCGGTAGTACTCGCCGTTCCACAGCCTCTCGTCCATCGCGGCGGCGACGTGGTCGGCACGCGCGGACCACTCCTGCGCCCGATCCCCCTCGCCGAGGTGCTCGGCCATACGGGCACCGGCGCGCAGCGCCGCGAGGTACACGCCGTTCGCGAGCGGCTCCGCGCCGTGGAACTCGATGTCGTAGGTGTTGTGCATCTCCCCGTCGAGCAGTCCGTCTCCATCACGGTCCCACTCGCGGATCGCGTAGTCGAGGGTGCGCGCGGCGGCGGGCCACAGCTCCCGGAGGAAGTCGTCGTCGCCGCTGAACCGCCACTCGCGGTGCAGCCGCAGCAGGGTGCCGAGCTGTCCGTCGACCGCCGGCCCCATGAACCAGGAGGGACCGCCGAAGACTCGGTTGCCGCGGAACTTCTGCGCACCGTCGGCGTCGGTCTCCAGCAGGTATTCGGCACGGCGAGCGCTGCGCTCCAGCGACGGGAACAGCCAGGCCAGCGTCTGCGCGTACGACCACACGTGGGTGCAGGTGCCCTCGCACGAGCCGGCGTGGTCGAACGATCCCTCCCATGCGGCGAACACCGGGCCGTCGCCGAGCTCGGGGTTCGGCGACTCCAGCACGAAGCAGGTGGTCGAGCGCGCCGCGGCGATGTTGGCGCCGACCGCGTCGGCGAGGACGGGGTCGAGAGTGCCGCCGTACAACGCCTCGACGAACGCGTCGGTCGCGCCCTCCAGCGCGGGGAGCTCGGCGTGCACGTGCCGCGCGGCATCCCACGCGTCGGCCCAGAGGGTGGCGTAGTGATTGCGCACGATGCCATCGGAAGGATCCTGGAACACGATGTGGCCGTGCCAGCCGCGGCGCCGGTTCGGGAAGCTCCACGACAGCACGAACTCGAAGTCGCGGCTCTCCCCCGGCGCGAGGGTGTGCACGATGCCGAGCGAGCCGGTGCGCCCGCGCGGCAGCTTGGCGAGCATCTCCTCCTCGGTCAGCGGCGGGGCGTCGGGGTCGGCGTCGAGTTCGGCGAACAGGCCGCGCGGACGGTCCTCCAGCGTGAGCCGCGGCTCCGCGCCGAGCAGGCCGTCGGCGGCGAGGTCGTCCCAGAACAGGCGTGCCCCGTCCGGCCAGTAGCCCGTGACCCACTGCGGCTTGACCGTGGTGTCGGCATCCGTCGTGGTGAGGCTGAGCGTGCCGTAACCGGGGTCGTCCTCGGGCAGGTCGATGCCGAAGTCGAGCCCGCGCACGTCGCCGTCGTCGCGCCAGCGCACGGACTGCGTCGCCCGCATCCCCCAGGGTGCGTCAGGACCGGGCGTCCCGCGCCCTGCGGTGTGCGAGACGCTGCCGACCACGGTCACCGCCACGGGCACGGCGCCGGGGTTGGTCACGCGGTAGCGCAGCACGGCGGCGGGGATGCC
>JAGIAK010000021.1:34503-42862 GCA_017744855.1 Microbacterium sp. | reverse complement strand
GCACGGGCAGCAGCAGGTGCACGGCCACGTCGCCGATGAACTCGGGGGTGAACCCGGGCTCCGCATACTCGTAGGCCTGGCCGATCGGCAGCACGCCGAGCTGCACGCCCAGCCAGTACACGAGCAGCAGGGCGAGGAAGAAGTAGGGGAAGGAGCCGATGAACAGCAGGCTCGCCGGCACCACGCGGTCGAACCAGCCGCCGCGGAACCAGGCCGCGACGATGCCGAGCCCCGACCCGATCAGGTAGCTGAGCAGGAGGGCGAGCCCGCCGAGCAGCAGCGACCAGCCGAGCGTGCCGGAGATCACCTCGGTCACCGGGCTCGGGAACCGCGAGAACGACAGGCCGAAGTCGCCCCGCACGAGGTCGCCCAGGTACTGGACGTACTGCACGATGAGCGGAGCGTCGGTGATGCCGTACGCCGTGCGCAGCGACTCGATCATGGACGGGTCGACCTGGCCGCCGAGCCGGGCGAGCGCCGCGACGGCGGGGTCGCCCGGCGCGAGGCGCGGGATGAGGAAGTTGATCGTGACCGCGGCGAACGCGGCGATGAGGTACAGCCCGAGCCGACGGGCGACGAAGGCGAGTCTCATGTCGTCGGTGCGGTCCGTCCGCATGCGCCGGTCACGGTCAGGCCTTCTTCAGGTGCGGGAACACCAGGTAGCCCGAGTAATCCAGGCTGAGCGAGAGCGGTGCGTAGGCGTGCTCGGCATCGGGGAAGCCGGTGTAGCGCTTGGTGGTGAACAGGCCGTAGTCGGGCGACTCGAACAGCGGCACCACGGGGAAGACGTCGGCGAAGCGCTTCTCGATCTCGTGCATGGTGGCGATCTGGTCGGACTCCTCGACGAGGGTCGTGAACTTCTCGAGCAGCGCCGTGGCCTCGGCATCCGCGAACCGGTGCGAGTTGACTGCCGACGGGGTGCCGACGGGCTGCACCGTGTGCGCCGACATCGTCTCGTAGTAGAAGCGGTACGGGGTGGCGCTCGCGGTCATGCCGAGCAGCGCCGCCTGGAACTCGCCGCCGTACACCTGGGTGGCCCAGGCGTCGTAGGCGAGGGTGGTCAGCTCCATCGCGACGCCGATCTTCTTCAGGTCGTCGGAGATGATCTGGGCCGCGGTGATCCAGTCGGTCCATCCGGTGGGGACGATGATCTGGAAGCTCATCGTCGTGCCGTCCGGCCCGACGCGGACGCCGTCCGACCCCGCCTTGTACCCGGCTGCGTCGAGTGCGGCGGCCGCGGCATCCTGGTCCAGGGAGACGCTGGCCTTGCCCGCCGACACCAGGCTGTCGTCGATCCACGACGCGAAATGGTCCGGCGGCAGCGAGAGCGCGTTGGCCGGCTCCGTCTTGCCCCAGTACCCCACGTCGATGATGCGCTTGCGGTCGATGGCGAGGCTCAGCGCCTTGCGCACGCGCACGTCGGCGAACGCGGGCAGCGTGGTGTTCAGCTGCAGGTTCACCGTGCGGGTGCGCGGCCACCAGTAGTGGTTGTGCTTCGGATCGCGGGCGACGAAGGTCTTGTCGGGGTCGGGCATGAGCCCGCCCCAGTCGATCTTGCCGGAGAGCACCTCGGCGCTGATCTGGTCGTTGCCGGAGTACGAGCGCAGCGACAGCCCGTCGACCTCGAGCTTCTGCCAGTAGTGCGGGTTCTTGGTGACCTTGTACACCTGGCTCGAGAAGCTCTCGACGGTGGTGAACGGGCCGGTGGCGACCGGGTCGGGGTTGTCGAAGGTCGTCGGGTCGGCGACCGTGCTCCAGACGTGCGTGGGCACGATCACCTGGGAGACGATGGCCTGCAGGGCGGTGGCGCTGGGGCGGTCGAAGGCGATCACGACCGTCTTGGAGTCGGATGCGGTCACGGAGACGAGCTCGTCGCGCACCTGGCCGGCCGTGGCGAAGAGCCCCTCGTTCTTCTTCACGAGGTCGAAGGTCGTCACCACGTCGTCGGCGGTGAAGGGCTTGCCGTCCGACCACTTCACGCCATCGCGCAGGGTCAGGGTGAGCTGCGTGGCGTCGGCGTTCCAGGCGAAGTCGGTGGCGAGCCAGGGGTCGGTGGCGCCGGTGACCATGTTCGGGATCATCAGCGGCTCGTACATCGCGTTGCGCGACACCCAGCGGGAGGTCGCCGAGAACGGGTTGAAGGTGCGGGTCATGCCGCTCGGCGGCTCGGCGACGAGGCTGAGGTAGCGCGAGCCGCCTCCGCCGCCGGACCCGCCGGCCGGCGCACAGGCGGCGAGGGCGACCAGGCTGCCCAGGGCGAGGGAACCGGCGAGGAAGCCGCGACGGCTGACCTCGATGCGGGAGGTGAGAGGGCTGGTGGCGTTCATGCCGCACTCCTTTGAGCGGTCGATCGGAACAGGCTACGCCTGAGACAGTATCAGTCTGAGACAGTATTGGTCAACGATCTGCACGGGGATCCGCGCGGGCCGGACCGCCAGGTTTCCGCCGGTAGAATGGGAGCGCCCCGCCGGCCCCGATCTTGGAGTGCGCGTGACCACCGCCCCTGCACCTGCCAACAAGCACGTCCCCGACTCCGTCGAGAACGCGATCGCGACGCCAGAGAAGGAGCAGCCCTACGCGGCGCTCGGTCTCAAGCCCGACGAGTACGAGCGCATCAAGGAGATCCTGGGCCGCCGTCCCACCTCCGGCGAGCTGGCCATGTACTCCGTCATGTGGTCGGAGCACTGCTCCTACAAGTCGTCGAAGAACTACCTGCGCCGCTTCGGGCAGAAGGTCTCCGACGAGATGAAGGAGCGCCTCATGGTGGGCATGGGCCAGAACGCGGGCGTCGTCGACGTCGGCGAGGGCTGGGCCGTCACCTTCAAGGCCGAGTCGCACAACCATCCGTCGTTCATCGAGCCCTTCCAGGGTGCGGCGACCGGCGTCGGCGGCATCGTCCGCGACATCATCTCCATGGGCGCCCGCCCGGTCGCCGTCATGGACGCCCTGCGCTTCGGCGCCATCGACCACCCTGACACGGCCCGCGTCGTGCACGGCGTCACCGCCGGCATCAGCTTCTACGGCAACTGCCTGGGCCTCCCGAACATCGGCGGCGAGACGGTCTTCGACTCCGTGTACCAGGCCAACCCGCTCGTCAACGCGCTCGCGGTCGGCGTCCTGCGGCATGAAGACCTCAAGCTCGCCAACGCCACCGGCGTCGGCAACAAGGTCGTGCTCTTCGGCGCCCGCACCGGCGGCGACGGCATCGGCGGCGCCAGCATCCTCGCCTCCGACTCGTTCGACGACGGCGGCCCCACCAAGCGGCCCGCCGTGCAGGTCGGCGACCCTTTCGCCGAGAAGGTGCTCATCGAGTGCTGCCTCGAGCTGTACCGCGAGGAGCTCGTCGAGGCGATCCAGGACCTCGGCGCCGCCGGCATCTCCTGCGCGACCTCCGAGCTCGCGGCCAACGGCAACTCCGGCATGCACGTGTCGCTCGACAACGTGCTGCTGCGCGACCCCACCCTGACCGCTGAGGAGATCCTCATGTCGGAGTCGCAGGAGCGCATGATGGCCATCGTCGCCCCCGAGAAGCTCGACGCGTTCCTCGCCGTCGTGAACAAGTGGGACGTCGAGACCTCGGTGCTCGGCGAGGTCACCGGCGACGGCCGCCTCATCATCGACTGGCAGGGCGAGCGCATCGTCGACGTCGACCCGTCGACGGTCGCCGTCGACGGCCCCGTCTACGACCGTCCCGTCGCCTACCCGACGTGGATCGATGCGCTGCAGGCGGATGCCGCCGAGAACCTGCCCCGCTCGAACGACCCGGCCGAGCTGCGGTCGCAGTTCCTGTCGCTCGTCGCGAGCCCGAACCTCGCAGACACCCGGTGGATCACCAACCAGTACGACTACTACGTGCTCGGCAACACGGCGCTGAGCTTCCCCGACGACGCCGGCATGATCCGCGTCGACGAGGAGTCCGGCCTCGGCTTCTCGATCTCCACCGACGCCAACGGCCGCTACTGCCAGCTCGACCCGTACGCGGGCGCGCAGCTGGCGCTGGCCGAGGCGTACCGCAACGTCGCCGTCACCGGCGCCGTTCCCACCGCCATCACCGACTGCCTGAACTTCGGCTCGCCGGAGAACCCCGAGGTCATGTGGCAGTTCGGCCAGACCGTCGACGGCCTGGCCGACGGATGCTACGAGCTGGGCACCCCGGTGACCGGCGGCAACGTCTCGTTCTACAACCAGACCGGCGACGTGCCGATCCACCCGACCCCGCTCGTCGGCGTGCTCGGCATCATCGACGACGTCTCCCGCCGCATCCCGTCGGGGTGGCAGGACGAGGGCCAGAACATCTACCTGCTCGGCACCACGCAGACCGAGCTCTCGGGCTCGGCGTGGGCGGAGGTCGTGCACCAGCACCTCGGCGGCCTCCCGCCGAAGGTCGACCTCGCGGGCGAGAAGCGTCTCGCAGGCCTCCTCTCCGCGGCCCGCGACGAGTGGCTGATCTCCTCGGCGCACGACGTGTCCGAGGGCGGTCTCGCCCAGTCCCTCGCCGAGGGCGTCATGCGCTTCGGTGTCGGCGCCCGCGTGTGGCTGACCGAGATCATGGAGCGCGACGGCGTCGACGCGGCATCCGCTCTGTTCTCCGAGTCGACCGGCCGCGTGCTCGTGACCGTGCCCCGCGAGGACGACGTGAAGTTCCGCGGGCTGTGCGAGGGTCGGGGCTACCCGGTCATGCGCATCGGCGTGACCGACAGCGAGCCGCAGCTCGAGTTGCAGGACGTGTTCACCGTCTCGGCCGCCGAGCTGCGCGAGCGCTCGCAGGCCACCCTTCCGGCGGCCTTCGGCCCGACCGTCTCCGAGCCGGTCGGCGCATGAGCACCGACTCTGACGACTACGGCGACCTCGACACGCGCCGCAACCGCCGCATCCGCATCGTCGCCTGGACCGTCATCATCGCGCTGATCCTCGGCGGCGGCGGCGCGACCGTGCTCACCCTGCTCTTCGGCTGAGGACGGACGATGCGCGAGCTCGCGAAGAAGGCCATCCGCCTCGCGTCCGGCTGGATCATCCGCCGGGTCGGCACGGAGGCGACCGCGATCCTGTCGTCGCGCCGCACCGTGGTGGTGGCCCCGCATCCCGATGACGAGACCTTCGGATGCGGTGCGACCATCGCCCGACTGCGTGCCGCGGGCGTCGACGTGCACCTTCTCGTCGTGACCGACGGCGGCGAGTCGCCTCGCCCCGCCGGGGTGTCGCTGGAGCAGATGATCGTGCTCCGACAGGAGGAGACGATCGTCGCACTCGCCGCCCTCGGGGTCGAGCGCGAGAACATCACCTTCTGGGACTACGCCGACGGCGACCTGCCAGCGCACCGCGCCGACCTGACCGACCGTCTCACCGCCTTCCTGAGCGCGCAGGCGCCGGAGCAGGTGATGGTCACCTCCGCGCTGGACCGCCACCCGGATCACGCCGTGGTCGGACTCGCCGCCCGCGACGCGGTCGGTCGCCTCGACTCCCCTCCGGTGCTGCTGGAGTACCCGGTCTGGCAGCGTGTGCAGGCCTTCGCGTACCTGCGTCGGCACCGCGAGGACGTGGGTGGGACGCAGAACGTCGTCTCCCGCTCTGCGGTGCTGTGCGCCTCCGGCGAGTTCCTTACGCAGAAGAAGAGTGCGATTGCGGCATACGAGAGCCAGCTGCCGCACTTCCCCGCCGGGTTCGTCGACGACTTCCTTCAGCCGTTCGAGCACTTCGCCACGAGCACGCGCCGCTGAGCTGCGCAGCTCAGAGCCGCCGGGTGCGGCTCAGAGCTTCTGCATCCGGCGGAACCACGTCGGCAGCGCGGCGCACACGTACAGCACCTCGGCCAGCGTGAGCAGCGAGTAGACGGCGACGAACGCCACGGGGAAGCCCCACAGCAGGAACGACGCGCACACCACTCCGTAGTCGGTCGGCAGCCCCATCAGCGAGCGCAGCACGGACGAGCCGCCGGCCTCCGTGGCCTGCGCGACGCCCTGGCGGGCGCGCAGCAGATCGTTGAGGATCATGCCGAAGAACTCGACCGTGGTGGCGACGGCGAGCACCAGCGGCACGAGCAGCCAGGCGTCGGCGTTCAGCGGGAAGAAACGGAACCACCCGATCACGACCGCGAGCGGGAGCGCGACGGATTTGAATGCATCGAAGACGTGGTCCAGCCATTCGCCGGCGGGAGAACCGCCCCCGCGGAGCCTGGCGACCTGACCGTCGGCGCTGTCCAGCGCATAGCCCAGCGCGAGCAGCAGCCACACGACGATGCCGAGACCGATCGACGCCGGCACGACGGCCAGCAGCACGATCGCGACCGCCGTGAAGAGGCCGCTGATCAGCGTCACCTGATTGGGCGTGAGGCCCAGCGTGTGCGCCCCGGCGGCGAGGATGCGGCCGACCGGACGGTTCACGTACAGCGAGTACGCCGGCGCTCCGCGCCCACGCCCCTTCTGTGCAGCGGCGAGACGACGATACGACTCCACGTAACTCAGGATGGTCCCCAATCTCCTGTGGCCGCAGTGCGACCCTGCGAGCGTATCACCGGCCACGGACCCGCCATCCGCGACGGATCGCCGGTCCGCAGCCGGTCACGGCACCGTGCGGGGAGAGCGGCGGGGATCAGCCGGCGTCGGACTTGCGGCCGCCGGCCTCGAGCACGTCACCTGCCGGGCGCTCCTGGTGCCCGCCGAACTGCAGCCGCATGGCCGACAGCACCTGGTTGGCGAAGCGGTCCTCGTCGCGCGAGGCGAAGCGCTCGAAGAGGGATGCCGCGAGCACCGGCACCGGCACGCCCACGTCGACGGCGGCCTTGACGGTCCAGCGGCCCTCGCCCGAGTCGGATACCCGGCCGGCGAGGCCCTCCAGCGTCGGGTTCTGCTCCAGGGCGGCCGCCGTGAGGTCGAGCAGCCACGACGAGATCACCGATCCGCGGCGCCACAGCTCGGCGACCTTGGCGGTGTCGATCGGGAACTGGTAGAACTCCGGCTCCTCCAGCGGCGCGACCTCGGCGGAGTGCTCGGCCTCGCGCACGCCGGCATCCGCGTTCTCCAGCAGGTTGAGCCCCTCGGCGATCGACGCCATGATGCCGTACTCGATGCCGTTGTGCACCATCTTCACGAAGTGCCCCGCGCCAGACGGGCCGCAGTGCAGGAAGCCCTGCTCCTCGGGGGCCGGGTCGCCGGTGCGGCCGGGGGTGCGCTCGATGTCACCCGTGCCAGGTGCGATCGTGCGGAGGATCGGCTCGATGTGCTGCACCGCGGCATCCGATCCGCCGACCATGAGGCAGTAGCCGCGCTCGAGGCCGAACACGCCGCCGCTGGTGCCGACGTCGACGAACTCGATGCCGCGCTCGCGCAGCGCCGCGGCCCGGCGCACGTCGTCGCGATAGTTGGAGTTGCCGCCGTCGATGATGATGTCGCCCCGGTCGAGCACGGCCGCGACCTCGTCGACGACCTTGCCGGTCAGGGATGCCGGCACCATGAGCCAGATCACGCGCGGGGTCTGCAGCTTCGCGGCGAGGTCCGCGATGCTGTCGGCACCGGTCGCACCCTCCGCGGCGAGTGCGGCGACGGCATCCGGGTTGACGTCGTAGACGACGCACTCGTGCCCGTCGCGCATCAGCCGGCGCACGATGTTGGCGCCCATCCGTCCCAGTCCGATCATGGCCAGCTGCATGTCTGCTCCTTCCGACGGACCCGGCCCACCGCGGACCGATCCGCGCTCATCCTGGCACGCCCGCCTGTGCGACTCAACGGGCCGCGGCCGCAGCGGTCCGAACGGGTGTCGGATGCCGCGTCTAGAGTGTGCGGATGACCCCCGATCACCGCCGTCTGCGTGCCAGGCTCGACCGACTGCGCGCCGAGGCGGAGGCCAGGGTCGCGGCGACGACGGCCGCACTCGACGAGCTGACGCACGACCGCGAGGGGTCGAACGACGACGACGAGCACGACCCCGAGGGGGTGACGCTGTCGTCGGAGTGGTCGCGACTGACCGGAATCGCCGAGGCCGCGGCATCCGAGCTGCGTGAGGTCGACGAGGCGATCGCCAGGGCGGATGCTGGCGCCTACGGCGTGTGCGCCTCGTGCGGCCGACCTATCCCGGCCGCGCGCCTCGAGGTGCGCCCCTTCGCGACGCACTGCGTCGCGTGCGCCGAGAAGCTCGGCCGCTGAGTCCGCCCGGCGCGGACACAGATTCGGACGCCACCCCGTACCGACGCGGACACAGATTCGGACGCCATCCCGTGCGGACGCGAGCACAGATTCGGACGCCATCACGCACCAACGCGAGCACAGACTCGGACGCCGTGCGGACGCGAGCACAGATTCGGACGCCAGACTCGACACGCCGCGCACCGGCTAGCCGCGACGGCGCGTCGGCCACCGGCTCCGAA
>JAGIAK010000021.1:0-34423 GCA_017744855.1 Microbacterium sp. | reverse complement strand
CTCCGAAGCTGTGCCCGCCAGGCCCGCCGCGGGCTCCGAAACTGTGCCCGCCGGATCGGCCGCGGCGCGTCAGGAGGAGACGGGGGACTCGCCGAGGTGCGAGAGGGCGGCGATGCCGTCCCACACCGCCTGCAGCCGCGCGACCATGTCGATCGAGCGGTCGAGCAGCCACTGCTGCTGGAGTCCGTCGGCGGTGGCCACGATGATGTCGGCGACGAGGTCTTCATCGACGTTCGGCCCGAACTCGCCGCTCTCCTGAGCGGCACGAACCGACTGCTTCGACAGTTCGCGCGCCCACTGGTACCGCTCGGTGAAGTACTCGTGCGCCGGATGCTTGCCGATGCTCGCCTCCGCGGAGAACTCCACGTACAGCTGCACGAGTCCGGGGACGCGCGTGTTGTGGGCGATCACGTCGAGGAAGCCCTGGAAGTTCGCGTTGCCGTCCCAGTGCGCGGCGGTGTCCCGCTCGTCGCGGGCTTTGAGCACCGCCATGTAGAGCTCCTCGCGGGAGCCGAAGTAGTGCATGAGTCCGGGCTGGGTGAGCCCGACGCGGTTCGCGATCTCGCGGTTCGACGCGTTGCGGCATCCGAACTCCGCCACGACGTCGAGCGCCACCGCGAGGATCTCCTCCCGCTTGGCGGCGCCCTTCGCGTACTGCCCCCGACGAGTCATCGCGATAAGTCTAGGAGATATACGAATATGCCACGATAACGCTCCCCCGTGCGCCTCATGGGAGGGGCGGCCGGAGTCCCCCGAGGATCCGACCGCCCCGGCTCTCAGGGCCTCACTTGACCTTCTTGATCGGGAAGATCACCAGCGCGCCGATGAGGCACACGATCGCGCAGACCGTGAACCACACCGTGTAGTCGTCTCCGGATGCTCCACCCGTCGCTGCGAGCACGAGGCCGCCGGCGAAGGGCGCCGCCGTCTGCGGCAGCGCATTGGCCATGTTGAACACGCCGAGGTCCTTGCCCGAGTCGTCGGGGTTGGGCAGCACGTCGACGACGAGGGCGAGGTCGACGCCCACGTAGATGCCGTACGCGGCGCCGAGGAAGATCTCCAGGAGGTAGTACGACGGGATGTCCTGCACGAAGATCAGGGCGAGGGTGCCGACCGCGAACAGCGCCGTCGACGTCCAGACGAAGACCTTGCGCCGGCCGATCCGGTCGGAGACCTTGCCCGCCGCCCACGCCGTCAGCACGAGTGCGCCGGTGTAGACGAGCGTGGTGTTGGCGATGAGCAGGCCGACCTCCCCCTCGGGGACTCCGAGGTGGAACATCATGTACGGGAACCGGAACGCCGTGAAGCCGAAGGCGGCGAACGTGATGAGGAAGCGCGACCACCAGGCGAGCGCATAGTCGGGGTGCTTGGCGGGGCTCACCCAGATCGTCTCCAGCACCTCGCGGAAGGTCATGCGCGGGGGCTTGACCGGCAGCACCCTGTCGGGGAGCACGATCGCGAACACGACCATCACGACGATCGCGAGGATCGCGGGCACCACGAACACGATGAAGAGGTTCGTCGCGAACCAGCCGGCGACGTAGACGCCGCCGACGATGCCGACGTTCTGCGCGATGCCGAGGCCGGCCGTGATCGCCCCGCGCTGGAACCGGGGCACCTGGTCGGCGATCGTGGCGACGAACGGGGCGAGGGTCATGTTCGCGCCGAGCTGCGCGATCGCCCAGCCGATGGTGGCGATGAGGAGGCTGTCGCCGAAGGCCATGACGACGAAGCCGATCGTCATGATGACCGTGCCGAGCACGATCCAGATGCGCCGGCGGCCCCATCGGCTGGTGGTGCGATCGGACACGCGCCCGAACACCACGTTCGCGACCGTCGCGAAGAAGGCGCCGACGCCGCCGAGGATCGCCGAGGCGGTGTTGAGTCCGGCTGCTCCGGCCTCGACCGCTCCGGCGGCCTGCAAGGAGGTGATCTTGAGGCCGATGCCGACGATGGCCGGCCCGAGCAGGGCGACGAAGAAGACGAACTGGGCGATGACGAGCCACGTGACGTAGCTCTTCTTGGCCGGCTCGGTCGGCTCCGTGAACCAATGATGCTCGCGCGACGCCACCGAGCTGGCGGCGGTCATGCCGGACGGGTTGCCCGCGGCCGCGCCGCTGACTGAACTCATTGCTGCCTCCTTCGGCGCCCCGATGCACGCGGCGCTCGACGGTGAGCGCGGGTCGGATGACACCCTTGTCGATGAAAACCTAGACGGCTAAGGTTTCCACCACAAGGGGCGACATCAGAACTCTCCCAGACGCAGGATCACGGCTTCCCGCTGCCCCGCGAAGACACGGTCGCGCTCGTGGCGAAGGCGCAGCGCGGCAGACCGAGCCGCGTCCGGGCAGGTGACCCGACCCTGCCCGGACGCGCACCACGTCGGCGAAGGGACGGATCCGGGGTGCGGGAGAGGGGATCTCCGCACCCCGGATCCGCGCATCAGGCTCGGGAGAGAGCCTTCCGCCTCCTGCGCAGGAGCAGCGCGATCCCCAGGATCAGCATCACCCCTGCGAGGGGCACCAGCGGTCGCACATCGGGACCGCCGGTGGTCGCGAGCCCGCCGCCGGCCGGCGGGAGCGCCGCGGCCGTGGTCGTGCTCGACGGATCGGAGGTGACGGGGGCGCCGCCAGGCGCGGCGCCCGTCACCGTCGCGGTGTTGCGCACGGCGCCGGCCCTGGCATCCGCCTCAGTCACCGTGTACGGGTCGGCGCTCACCGTGACCTTCTCGCCAGGCGCCAGCTCGGCGATCGGCGACAGGCCGCGCACCTTCGGGTCGTCGACCAGCACCTGCGTGAGCGTGACGTTTCCGGTGTTCACGACCTCGAACCGGTACGCGACGCGCTCGCCGGGGTTCGCCCTGCCGTCGCGATCGGCGTCGTCGAGCTGCGCGCTCTTCACGAGGGAGAGCCCTGGGACGGCGGCGATCGGCACCGTGGTCGATGCCTCCTCCACGACCTCGTCGCCGCGCGCGGGCTGACCGCTCACGGTCGCCGCGTTGTCGAGGCGTCCGGCGTCGACGTCGGCCTGGGTGAGCTTGTAGACGGCGGCCGCCGTCACGCTCTGCCCCGGTGCGAGGATCCCCGCATCTCCGGGCCATCCGGAGTACTCGATGGCTCCGAGCCCGTCGAGCGGGTCGTCGATGCCGACGCCGCTCACCGTCACGTTGCCCGTGTTCCGCACGGTGAACGTGAACGTCGCATTCTGCCCGGCGAGCGGCCGCTCGTCGTCTTCCAGAGAGCCCGTCTTCTCGAACGAGAGGGCGGGGTCCGCCGGGAGCACGACGGTCACGTCGTCCGCGCCGTCGACCGTGCCGCCGCGCACCGCGGTCGCCGAGGCGACGGCCTCGTTGAACACCGACCCGGCGTCGAGATCGTCCTGCGTGAGCGTGTAGACGGCGGTCGCGGTGACCTTCTCGCCGGGAGAGAGCGTTCCGTCGGCACCGGGCCAGGGACCGAACGCGATCGCCGACAGCCCAGGCAGGGCGTCGGTCACGCCGACCGATCCGACGGTGACGTTGCCGGTGTTCTCGACGACGAACGTGTACGCGACCTCGTCGCCGGCCTGCGCCGTGGCGGGCTGGCGCGGCGTCGCGGTCTTGGTCAGGCGGATGCCGGGAGCCGCGGCCAGATCGACCACGGCCTCGTCGGTCGCGGCCACAGCCCCGCCACGGACGCCGACGGCGTCGACGGTCGCCGTGTTGCGCACCGAGCCCGCGTCGACATCGCCCTGCGTGAGGGCGTATACCGCGCTCGCGGTGACCTTCTGCCCCGGAGCCAGCCGTCCCTCCGTGCCCGGCCACGCGCCGAAGGAGATCGCCGACAGTCCAGGCAGGGCGTCGGTCAGCGAGACACTTGTGAGCGTCACGGTGCCGGTGTTCTCGATGGTGAACGCGTACGAGACCTCATCGCCGGCATCCGCTCGACCACCGGGACCCGTCGCCACCTTGCTCAGCGTCACCGCCGGCGCCGCATCCAGACTCAGAGTGTTGCCGTCCGTGGCGGTCACCGCGTGGTCGCCAGGAGCCGTGCCGGATGCGGTCGCGATGTTGTCGATGCGCCCGCGGTCGACATCCTGCTGCGTCAGCGTGTAGGTGGCCGTGGCCGTCACCTCGGCGCCCGGTGCGAGCACGCCGGTCGCTCCCGGCCAGGCGCCGAACGAGATCGACGACAGCCCGGCCAGCGGATCGGTCACCGTCACGCCCGACACCGTCAGGCTGCCCGCGTTGCGCACGACGAACGAGTAGGTCACGACGCTGCCGGCGCGCGCAGCGCCCGCGAGCGACGCCGTCTTCTCCAGCGCGAGCGCGGGATCGGCGGGGATGGAGACCGTCGTCGCGTCGGTGGCGGATGCCGCCGCCCCGCTCGGAGCCGTCGCCGTCGCCGTGGCGACGTTGTCGACATGACCGGCGTCGACGTCGGCCTGGGTGGTCGTGTACGTCGCCGTCGCCGTCACCGACTGCCCAGCGGCCAGGACGCCCGTCGCGCCGGGCCACGCGCCGAAGGAGATGGCGGAGAGCCCGGGCAGGGCGTCGGCGAGAGCCACCCCGGTCAGCGTCACGTTGCCGCTGTTGACCACGGTGAACGAGTACCGGATGGTGTCGCCGGCGGCGACAGACAGCGGGTCGTCCTGGACACCCGACTTCGTCAGCGTCAGCGCCGCCGTCTCCGGCAGATCGGTGCGCACGGTGTCGTCGGCGCGCACGGGCGCGCCGCCAGCCGCCGTGCCCGTCGCGGTCGCGGTGTTGTCGAGGCGCCCGCGGTCGACATCGGCCGCGGTGAGCACGTAGACAGCCGTCGCGCGCACGGACTGCCCCGCCGCGAGCACACCCACGGCGCCCGGCCAGGCGTCGACCGTGACCGGACCGAGCCCGGGAAGCGGGTCGGAGATCGTGGCGCCGCTCACCGTCACGTTGCCGGTGTTGCGCAGCACGAACGCGTAGGTGACGACGTCGCCGGGGCGCGGGGCCCCCGCCGATGCGACCGTCGCGGTCTTGTCGAGCGACAGAGCCGGACGCGACGCGAGCGGGATCGTCGCCGTCGCCGTCGCCGGGACGGCGGCCGCATCCGCCGTGGTCCCCGCACCGGATGCCGTGTTCACCACCGCGCCGGAGTCGATGTCGGCCTGGGTCAGCGTGTACGTCGCCGTTCCGGTGACGCTCTGCCCCGCGCCGAGGCGGTTCGGCAACGACGGCCATGAGGAGATCGCGATCGCGGAGAGCCCTGGCATGGGGTCGCTGATGGTCACCCCAGACAGAGCGCCGCCGCCGCGGTTGGTCAGCACGAACGTGTAGGTGACGATATCCCCCGGCTTCGGAGCCGTCGGGTTCGCGAGAGCTCCGGTCTTCGTCAGCCCGAGACGCTCGACCGTGTCGGTGTCGACGCCCCTGCCCTCGACAGTGCGGGTCGGGAACGCGGGATCGACGGCCGTGGCTGTGGCCTCGTTCACGATGGTCGTCGGCGCTCCCTCGGTCACGCGCACGGTCACCGTCCGGGTGATCGAGGCGCCGGCGCCGATCGACGGCACCGTCCAGGTCACCTTCCCGGCGGTGAGCGTGCCACCTCCCGACGCCGAGTCGAACTCGGTGCCCGCGGGAAGGGTGTCGACGACCGTCGCTCCTGAGACCGACTCGGCGACCAGCTCGTTGCGCACGGTCACCGTGTAGGTGAGCTGCGCACCGGCGACCGCCGAGGCCGCCCCGTCGCTCTTCGAGACCGTGAGTCCTCCGCCGGCGGGAGCCGGCGCCGCCGCGATGCGGATCGAGTCCGTGTCGTTGGCGTGGTCGGGGTCGTAGGCGGGGCCGGAGGCCGTGCCCGTCACCACGACGTCGTCGCGCGTGACGATGACCGGGAGGTCGAGACGCGTCGCCACCCCCTTCGCGAGAGCGGCATCGGGGACGCAGCTCAGGGTGGCAGGTCCCGTCACCGGCGCCGCGGATGCCGCGGTGCAGGTCCAGCCCGCAGGGGCGAGACCGGTCACCGTGACGCCCGCCGGCACGTCGATCGTCACCACGCCGACGGCCGTCGCGGAGCCGCCGTGGTTGGTGACCGTGAAGGGCAGCACGGTGGGACGGCCGATCTGCGCCTGGACCGCCGCCGGCGCCGTTACGGCGAGGTCGGCCTCCGAGGTCACCGCGCACACGGCCGGCGGCTCAGACGGCAGAGTCTGCGCGGACGCCAGGGCCACCGAGTTGCAGGCGCGAGCGTCTGCGCCGGAGCCGCTGCCGACGCCGGCGGTGTACTCGAACGTCACACTCTGACCGGGCGTGAGGGTGGAGCCGTACTGCATCCGCAGCGCCCTCGCACCGACCATCGGCGCCGACCAGGCACCCGTCGTCGCACCGCTGTAGACCTCGGGGCGAGGCGGGTTCGTCGACGACGAGTAGCTGAGCGCGGCGCCGGGCGCCGACGACGACGCGGAGACCAGGGTCTCGTTGAACGTCGACCCTCGGGGCGTGCCCGACGTGCCCGTGCTGGTACCGGTGTCGCCGACGTACGGCAGGACGTCGTACGCGACGACCCCGGTGAGGTTCGTGTTGCCCGTGTTGCGCACGATCACGCGGTACTTGATCGCGTTCGCGACCGTCGACACCTGCACGGGGTTCGCGGGGTCGCCGATCCACCGGCATCCGTCGGCGGCCGTCGCATCGGGCTGGCAGATCTGCTTGGTGACCGACGAGGCCGATGCCGCACCGACCTGTCCTGCGCCGGAGTTCTGCGCCGTCGAGAACACCTCTGAGGTGAGCCCGTCGGCGTCGACGTCGGGAGCGTCCAGAGCCGCTGCCGCGAAGTTCGCGGTGGCGCTGGTCCACACGGTGTTCCTGCTGTCGCCCAGCCACGCCGCCGCGACACTGCTGGTGCCAGGGGCCACCTGATAGGTCGGCGACGCCACCACGGTCATGCGCGGCACCTCCCGGTTGACCGGCACCGTGGTGCCGGCCGGCCAGCTCGCCACGACCGCCTCGCGCGGCTGGCCGCCGACGGTGACGGTGCGATAGTCGAACCGCACTCCGGCGGGGGCGTCCGGGCCGAAGGCCGCGGAACCCGGCTTGATGGTCCAGCCCACGGGCGGGAAGAAGACGTACTGCGGCTCGAAGGTCGAGTCTCCGGCGAACGCGCTCGTGGAACCGCCCGTGGTGAAGGTGACGTCCTTGCCCGGCACCGGCTGACCGCCCCCGGACACGACCGGGGCTGCCGGGAACGCCGCCGTGATGCCCACCTTGACGAGCGCCTTGGGCCACTCGACGAGGTTCGCCGTGATGCTCCGCTGCGGGGCGGCGAGGGACCCGATCTGCGGGTACGCGGTGTAGTCGATGCTCGACGTCGCCGTGTTGGTGCGCTGCCCGAGCGCGGTGCCAGGCGCGACGAGGAAGGAGAACAGCACCTGGAAGGGCGTGCCCACGTTGCCGTCGCTCGGACGGATGTTGCCGGGGCCGGTGTCGCTGAGCGACGTGACGGTCGCCGCGGTGAAGCGGCAGTCCGCGCCGGGGGTGATGCTGGACAGCTGCAGGTTCGACGACGTCGCGGTGCCGCTGACCGGAGCCGCAGAGCCGCAGCGGTAGGTGTACGCGATCGTCGAGGTGAGGGTGGCGCTGATGCGCGTCACGGCCAGACCCGGCTGGTCGAGATCGTTGTCGACGATCTTCATGCGACCGGGCACGTTGCCGGCGTTGTACGCCGTGACAGCCCAGTAGTTCGATGCCGCGGCGAACGGGGCGAGGGGCTGGCCCGGCGTGCAGGTGCGGCCCCAGTCGTCGCGACCTGACGTCGGGCAGACGAGTCCGGTGGTGTCGGGCGGCACGGGCACGCTGCGGCCCTGCGCCGTCGTGCCGGAGTTCGTGACGTCCTTCACCATCGAGGTGCGTCCGAACGGGTCGTAGCAGGAGACGGTCTGCGTCGTGCCCGCGGTCGCCGACTTCAGCGTGCGCGCGGTGTCGAGGTAGTTCACGTCCACCGTCGCCTTCGGCGAGACGGGCGCCTCGAAGTTGCAGCCGTTCGCGTCGGCGGCGGGGAAGCCGGACGCGGGATAGCGCACCACGAAGCTCCGCGGCACCTGGCAGGGCGCGGCCGTGTTCCAGCTGTTCTGGGGCTCGCTGTTCAGCCCCCAACCGCCTGCGGCGCACTGCACGGGGGCCGCGAGAGTACCGGTGCTCCACGTCACGGTCCTGGATGCCGCGTCGTAGACGCCGCCACCCGCGTTGACGAGCACGGCTTCCGCGGGGAGCTGCAGCGTGACGGTCGAGTTGCCCGCGGCCGCGAGGGCCGCGTTGCCGACGAAGTTGCCGTTGCTCCAGAAGACGGAGCCGTCGGTCATGTAGATCTTGTAGGCGACGTCGGTGTCTGGTCGCACGACGCCAGGGTTCGACAGCGAGATGGCGGGGGCCGGGGCGCCGGCGGAGAACCACCGCACCGCCGCCGCCGTCGCCGCGGCATCCGCCGTCGCGGTGGTCGAGGAGATCGTCGCGGAGTGCACGATCTGGAAGCCGTCGGGGTACATCGACCCGGCCGCCGGGCTGCGGGTGGCGTCGCCGAAGCCGTAGACCGCCGTGAACGATCCGGACGACCCCGCCGGCAGCGTGCCGAGGGAGAATGTCTTGCCCGAGACGTCGTCACCGGAGGGCGGCGCCGCGAATCCGGCGGTCGGCGGCGTCCAGTTCTGGTACCGGAGCAGGCTCGGCGCCATCGCGCCCGTCACGGCGATACCCCAGGGATTCGCCTGCGGTGCACTGATCTTGACGATCGCGTTGTCGCAGTTCGCCACGGCGCACGAGTAGTCGACGCGGTAGGAGACGTGATTGCCGTTGGTCCCGCGCTTGGCCTCGGTGAGCGGCCCGCCGGTGTCGCTGACCGGGGTGATCGTGACGTTGAGCACGCCGCTGCCCGCCGCCTGCGCGGCGGTGGGCACGAGCACGCCCACCACGAGCAGGAGCGAGGTGACGAGAGCTGCCGCCGCACGCGGGACGGCATGGAGGATTCCCGGTCGCCGACGATCGGGGCGGTTGCGGCGGCGTGTGATGTGCATGGTGGTGCCCTTCTGATGGCGGGTCATGATGCCCGCTCGTGCACGGAGAGGTCGATGTCGAAACGCCCCTGCTGCGGGGCGATGATCCGCACGGTCGCGTCATAGGTCTGGTCGGTCTCCGGATCGGTGATCCGGCAGGGGATCTCCGCGCCGTCGACGAGGTCGACGCCCCCGTCGCCGCAGTCGACCCCCGGTGTCACGCCCAGGGTGCGCTCGACGTGCGCGACGACACGGTCGGCGACGGCGGACGCCGGGGCGCTGTGCGAGGCGGTGCATCCGCCGAGCAGGAGCACGGCGCAGGTCACGCCGACGGCGAGCCCGACGAAGCGCAGACGCGCAGAGGTGTTCATCGTCCCTCCCCGGTCGATGCGTCGGTCGTCGTGCTGGGGTTCGCGACCGAGTCCAGTCACATACAAGTGGACGGCCCGACCCCCGCAGAGACCTCTTCACCCGGTTCTGCCGATAATCACCCGGCCCCGAGGCACCCGCTGCGCCCCCTCCCGCGACTACGCTCAGGGCGGGGGATATTCCGGTGTGATCGATGACCCGTCGCGATCGGTCCTCCACGCGTCCACCGACGCACCGCCCTCGCCCGCCTGCCCTCACGAACCGACATGACCCCCTCCCGCATCACCCGCGCCCGCCTCCTCGACGAGATCGGCCGCGAGCGCGCCACCGTGATCCGCGCCGCCGCCGGCTCGGGCAAGACCTCGCTCATCGTCGACTGGCTCGCCACGAGCGAGCGGATGCCGACAGCCTGGGTCATGCTCGACGAGCAGTGCCGGTCGGCCGCGTCGTTCTGGCATCGCGTGATCGCCACGATGGTCGGACAGGGCATCGTGGCCGAGGGCAGCGCCGCCGCACGCCTGCTGTCGGGCGAGGCGGACGCCACCCAGGCGCCGGGGCTGCTGATCGCCGAGCTGAACGCCAGGGCCGCCGAAGTGCTGCTCGTGGTCGACGATCTGCACCTGCTCGACTCCGCGGCGCAGGAGCAGCTGCGCCACGTGCTCACCCACGCCCACCGGTTGCGGCTCATCGCGGCCAGCCGCACGGCGACCCTGCTCGACGACCCGGAGACCGCCGTGCGCATCGGCCTCGGCACACTCACCGGCGACGACCTGCTCGTCACCCCCGACGAACTGCACGCGCTCTCGCCGGTCGGCGCCGATCTGTCGCCGGCCGAGCGCGACGAGCTGCTCGCCATCACCCGCGGCAACATGCTGTCCGTGCGGCTCGCGTTGTCGGTCGTCGATCGCGCCCGGTCGGAGAACGCCGACGAGGTGGACCTCGTCGCGACGATCGCCAGGCAGATGTCCCGCGACGTCCTCGGCTCGTTCGGCTCGCCGCGCGATCGCGACCGCGCCGCCCTCCTCGGCATCCCTCCTGCCGTCGACGACGAACTCGCGACCGCGCTCGTCGGCCCAGACGGCCCCTCTCTGCTCGCCGGCTTCGTCGAGTCGGGCGCTGGGCAGACGCTCACCGAGCGCGGGCACGACGCCTTCGTGTTCCACGCCGTGGTCCGTGCGGCGCTGGGCGAGCACGCCGAGTCGCTCGACGCCGAAGAGGTGCGCCGGGCGCACGGCGTCTCGGCCGCGCACCTCATGCGCTGGGGCGACCCGGTCGACGTGCTGAAGCTCATCGTCGGCTCGGGTGACGACGACGCCGCCTGGGCGTACTTCGTGACCCTGTTCTCGGTGTTCAGCCTGCACCGCATCGACGACGTCATCCGGGTGCTGCGCGAGTTCCCCGACGAGGTGCTGCGCGCTCAGGGCAAGGTCGCCATCGCCCTCGCCGTGGAGATGAGCGAGCGCGAGGCTCGCCCGTCCAGGCGCGTCGTGGAGCTCGTGCGGTGGGGGCTCGACGACCTCGATCGCAGGGAGCCCTCCGACGATGTGATCGAGCGCTGTCTGCGGCATACGGCTCGCATGGGGGCGTTCCGTGCCGTGCGCCGGTACGCCGAGGCGGCGGATGCCGGTGCGGCACTGCTCGCGGAGGTCGACGCGATGACCGACGAGGTGCGCGAGCGCATGGGGTCGTCGCTGTTCGCCGCCATCCTGCAGGTCGCCATCACGAGCATGCTCGCCGGCCGGCTGGACACGGCCGTCGTGCAGAGCGCCACGCTGGCGGGGGACGCCGAACCTGGACGCCGGCGCCACATCGCCGGGCTGCTCGCGTACCTGCACGGCTACCGCGGCAACATGCCGATGGCTCGCAGCCACCGTGCCGAGATCGGCGCCGACCTCGGCGACACCTGGTCACGCACGGTGCAGGGCGTCGGCTGGAACTTCGCGAACGCGCTGATCGCCATCGAGGAGGGCGACCTCGCGCGTGCGCGCTCGGCGCTCGGCCCGTTGCAGTACCGCGCCGACCGCTTCGAGCACTGGCCGATGCTGCTGTGGGCCGAAGCGTACCTGCGGCTGCTCGAGGGCGACACCGTCGCTGGTTACGACGAACTGAACCTCGCCGTCCGCGCGCACCGTGGCCGCGTCGCGGTGCCGGCGCACCTGGACGGGCTGTTCGCGATCCACGCCGACCTCGCCCGCGCCGTCGGCGAGACCGCCGACGCGAAGCGCCTGCTCGGCGAATCGCCCGGTGGGCCGGCGACCGACCTCGCCCGCGCCCGACTGCTGCTCGACCAGGGCGAGGACCAGGACGCGCTGTCGCTGGTGCGCTCGACCACGCTCTTCCACAACTGGCCGCGACGGCTCGTCGAGGCAGAGCTCATCGTCGCGCGCGCGGCCGACAGACTGGGTCTTGCGGCGCAGAGCAGAGCCGCGCTCGGTCGTGCGGGCGCTGCCCTGTCTCGCTTCGAACTGACCTCGCCCCTGGTGTTCGCGCCGTCCGAGGGGTTCGGCGCGGACGGCGCAGGGCTCGGCATCCGTCGTCCGGCGCACCTGGGCGACCCGTTCCGCACCACGGGCGGCGACCTCTCGCCACGCGAGCTGCTGGTACTGCGCTACCTGCGCTCGGGCGAGCCCCTTCCGAGGCTCGCCGAGCGCCTGCACGTGTCGCCGAACACGATCAAGTCGCAGGTCAAGAGCATCTACCGCAAGCTCGGCGTTGCTCAGCGGGCGGCGGCGATCGTCGCCGCGCAGGAGCGCGGCCTGCTCTGACGGTCGTGCCTACACGGCTCCGAAGATCGCACGCGCAGCGCGCTCCGCGGCCTCGCCGTCACCGGCCCTGATCGCCGCGGACAGCGCGGTGAGCGCGGAGGCGAAGCCCTCGCGCGACTCGGCGCTGACACCACGGCTGGAGAGGTTGCGCAGGATGAGGTACCAGGAGTCGCCGAGCAGAGAACGGTAGAGCTCGTTGCCCGTGCGCTCGGCGAGGAAGCCGAAGAGGCCGATGAGCCCCTGCAGCCATCCGTTCTCGGCACGCGTCGCCGTGATCGCCGCGTCGACCAGCGCGAGCAGCGTGGCGCGCTCGGAGGCGTCAAGACCCGGCAGGGCGAGGTGCACGATGTTGCCGGCGTACAGGCCGGTGAACTCCCAGGTGGCGCGGGCCATCTCGGGCGTGATCTCGGTGACGACGGTGTATCTGCTCGGGTGCATCTCGATGAGGCCGATGCGCTCCAGGCGCTGCATGGCCTCGCGCACCGGAGTGCGCGAGACGCCGAACTCCTCGGCGAGCGCCTTGTCGCTGACCCGGTCGCCCGGCTGGTAGATGCCGTTCGTGATGCGTCCAGCTATGCCGTGGAACGCCTCTTCGGCGAGCGGGGAGGCGACGGGGCGAAGGCGCCGCACAGTCAGCTCAGGGGTCTCGGGGACGGGCGATGGTGTCGTGGAAGATGTTCCAGATGAGAGCGAGGAGGGGTCGCTGACGGAGGACATGAGAGTTCCTTGGGTCGGAGGTGGCACCCGTGCGACACGACGCCGAGCATGTCATCGGCGCACTGCGAGAGAGCGACGCACGGAGGGCGACGGATGCCGGTCGAGGGGGGATCGGTAAAGAGGACGCCGTTTTCATCGTACGTGTCCCTCTTCACAGGCACTTGACTCATAGTGAAGAAAGTCCTGTTCACGCCGACCGTGTCGCCTGTCTGCGGTGAGAAGTAGGCTGAGTGATCATGCAACCGTTCCTCGAGTGGCTCGGCCATTTCTGGTGGGTGATCTTCCCCCTGATGGGCGTCGCCGGCGCCATCGCGAAGCGCTGGGAATGGGCGGCGCGCCGTCGCCATGAGCGTCGGCTGGAGGCGCTGCGCGTCAAGGCGCAGATCAAGACCGCCGAGATCGAGGCCAGGTCGCTCGCGCAGCAGGCGAAGCGCCGCGGCCCGACGATCGTCGACACCACGGCCCCCACGACCCCAGACGACCTGCTCGAGCGGCTGTTCGCCGAGCACGACGAGATCACCGCGCGCTGGCTCGACTACGAGCTCGACGTCTCCAAGCTCATCGCGTTCCCCGCCATGAGCGACGGACGCCAGCCCCTGGTCGCCGCGTTCCTGCGCGCGAAGAAGACCGCCGACACGCTGCGGCCCGCCTCGGCGAACGCGACCGTGACCGAGCGGCAGGTCGCCGAGTACCTCGACGCGGTCGGCGCCTACGCCGTGGCGTTCGAGATCGCCGAGAAGGATGCCAGGCGCCTCCGCGACACGACGTTCACCGAGCCCGAGCGCAAGCGGCTCGACCGTGCCCAGCAGCTGCTCAAGGTCGCCGTCGACGAGTCGGCGACGCAGGCCGAGCGCAACATCGCCTACCGCCGCGTGCGCGACGAGCTCGACGGCCTCATCCTGCTCTCCGACGACGCCGTCAAGGTGCTCGAGAAGCAGGTCGCCCGCGAGCTGCCCGCGCATCCCGACGCCCCGGCGTCCGCGGCTCCGGCTGATGCCGCGCCCGCACAGCCCGCGCCTGCGGCCTCAGCCGCACCGACCACAGCCGCTCCGACGGCAGCCACTCCGACCGCAGCCGCACCGACCACAGCCGCACCCCAGCCGGAGCTCCGGCCCGAGCCGCTCCCCATCCGCCGCGACGAGCGCTGACCGCGGCTACGTCGACTCGATCGTCCCGTAGCGCAACGCACGGCACCGCGGCGCACCGCGCGGATAGGCTCGGAGGCGTGCTGACCCCCGAGAACCTCACCGGACCGCTGGCGCACCATGCCGAGGGACCGGTGTGGTGGGGCCGGGAGAACACGCTGCTCTGGGTCGACGGGAACGCCGGCGACCTGCTGATGCTCGCCGCCGACGGCATCCGACGCCGTCACGTCGACGACGAGTACCTCGCCTTCGTCCGGCCGCGTGCGGGTGGCGGCCTCGTCGCAGTCGGCGGCCGCACACTTCTGCTCAGCGACGGCGCCGACGACGACTTCCGCGCCGTCGCGACCCTCCCCGTCGACGAGCGCGCGCGCATGAACGACGGCGCCGCCGATCCGCAGGGCCGCCTGCTCGCGGGGTCGATGGCGCTCGACGGCGGGGCGCCCGTCGGCTCGCTGGTGCGCATCGACGCCGACTTGCACGCCCACACGATGCTCACCGGGGTGACGGTGTCGAACGGACTGGCCTTCTCCCCCGACGGCACGCACGCCTACTACGTCGACACGGCCACGCATCGGATCGACGTGTTCGACGTGCGCGACGGCGACCTCACAGGCCGCCGCCCGCTCGTGGAGATCCCCGCGGAGCAGGGCTATCCGGACGGACTCACGGTGGCGGCGGACGGCAGCGTGTGGGTCGCGCTCTGGGGCGGGGCGGCCGTGCAGGCGTACGACGCCGATGGCGCCCTCGTCGCGCGGATCGAGCTGCCCGTCCCACAGGTGAGCGCCTGCACGTTCGGCGGCGACGACCTCGCCACGCTGTACATCACGACCTCGGCGCAGGGTCTGCCCGCCGGGCACGGGACGGATGCCGGATCGGTCTACGCCGTGCGCCCCGGCGTCGCCGGGCTCCCCGTCTCGACGTTCGCCGGCTGAGCGCGCCGGCTGAACGCGTCGAGGCGTCGAGCCGACGGCATCCGCGCCGAGGACCACGACGGCGGCGACCTCCGCCCACGGCACGGTGCACTCAGCAGGGAACCGTGCCGCAGGCGCAGGCCGCCGCGCCGTCGCCGGAGGGTCAGCCGACGACGGCCCTCTCCGTGCGCTGCTGCTGTCGTCCGAGACCCTCGATCTCGATGGTCATCACGTCGCCGTCCGCGAGATAGGGGAACCGGCCGGACAGCGCGACACCCTGCGGGGTCCCGGTGTTGATCACGTCGCCGGGCTCGAGCACCATGTACTGGCTGAGCTCGTGCACGATCTGCAGCACAGGGAAGATCATGTCGGCGGTCGAGGAGTCCTGCCGCGGCTCCCCGTTGACGAAGGACCGCAGCCGCAGCGCCTGCGGGTCGACCTCGTCTGCGGGCACGAGCACCGGCCCCAGCGGGTTGAACGTCTCGGCGCACTTGCCCTTCGACCACTGCCCGCCGGACACGTCGAGCTGGTACGCCCGCTCGGACACGTCGTTCGAGATCGTGTAGCCGGCGATCACCTCGCGCGCCGCTTCCGGAGAGGGGAGGTACCGCGCCGTGCGTCCGATCACGACCGCGAGCTCGACCTCCCAGTCGACCTTCTCCGCGCCGGGCGGGAGGAGCACGACGTCGTCGGGTCCGACGACGGTGTTGGGGTGCTTGAAGAACACGACAGGACGCTGCGGCGGCTCCGACCCCGACTCGGCGGCGTGGGCGGCGTAGTTCTGTCCGATGCAGACCACGGCGGTCGGCCGCGCGATCGGCGCACCGATCCGCAGCCCGTCGACATCGGCCACCGGCAGCTCGCCGGCCGCGAGCGCACGACGGGTGCGCGCGATACCGTCGGCGGCGAGGAACGCGCCGTCGACGTCGGACGTCAGCGCGGACAGGTCGCGCACGACCCCCGCGTCGTCGCGGACGTAGGGGCGCTCGGCGCCGAGCGGTCCGCGTCTCATGAACTCCACGATGAATCCTCTTTCTTCTCGTCGCTGCTGCGTGCGGCGACCTGCGCCGCGCGGCGTCAGGCCGTCGTGATCCCTGCCGTGGCGTACTCGCGGTTGAGGATGGCCGGCACCGCACGTCCGCCGAGGAACTCCACAAGGTTCTGCGCCGCGTGCACGGGCAGGTCCTCCAGCGCCTCCGGCGAGTACCAGGCCGCGTGCGGGGTGAGCAGCACGTTCGGCGCGTCGCGCAGCACGGCATCCTCCGCCAGCGGCTCCACCTCGAACACGTCGAGCGCCGCGGCGCCGATCCGTCCGCTGCGCAGCGCGTCGACGAGGGCGTGCTCGTCGATCAGCGGGCCGCGGCAGGTGTTCACGATCACGGCGCCCTCGCGCATCGTGGCGATGCTGTCGGCGTCGATGAGGTGGCGCGTCGCCTCGGTGAGCGGCACGTGCAGCGTGAGCAGGTCGGCGGCGGAGATGGCGTCGGCGACCTCGACGGGCTCGCAGTCGGCGGCGCGCACGGCGTCGGCCGGGGCGTACGGGTCGGCGACGAGCACGCGGAAGCCGAGCGCGCGGCATCCGCGAGCGACGAGCGAGCCGATCCGGCCGAATCCGAGCACGGAGACCGTCGTGCGCGAGGGGCGGACGGCCATGGGGCGGGCCGCGACGGGCTTCCACTCGCCCGCGCGCAGAGCGCGATCGTAGTCGGGGAGGCCGCGGGCCTGCGTCATGATCATGGCGATCGTGTGCGCGGCGACCTCCTCGATGCAGTAGCTCGGGGTGTTCGCGACGGCGATGCCGCGGGCGGTGGCCGCGGCGACGTCGATCATGTCGTAGCCGATGCCGAGGCGGCTGATCATGCGCAGGTTCGGCATCCGGTCCATCAGCTCCCCGTCGATGCGATGCCACTGCACGATGAGGCCGTCGGCCTCCGCACCGAGGGCGGCGAGCGTCTCGAACGAGGTGTCGGGGGCGCGTTCGACACGGAATCCCGCGGCGCGCAGCGTCTGCTCGGCGGCATCGCCGGGGAGATCGCAATCCGTGATGAGGATGAAGGGTTCGGCCATGTCCACAAACGCTATAGCATCTAGCAAGATTTAGGAAACGGTTTCTTCGACCTCGCTCTTGCTATAGCATTTGCGTCATGACTGTTCGCCGCGCCCTGCTCACCGGGGCCAGTTCCGGCATCGGAACGGCCGCCGCCCTCGAACTCGCCCGCGAGGGCTACGCCCTGTGGATCACCTACGCGGGGCGCGAGAGCGAAGCCGCCCGCGTAGCCGAGGAGTGCCGCGCGGCCGGCGCCGCCGAGGTGCACGTCTCGCGGCTCGACCTGCGCGACCCGGCATCCGTCTCCGCGCTCGTCGACGAGGTCACGGCCGCCTGGGGTGCGCTGCACGTGCTCGTCAACAACGGCGGCGTGTGCCCGTACACGCCCTTCGACGACATCGACATCGACGAGTGGGACCTCGTGCTGGAGACCAACGCGCGCGGCACCTTCCTGCTCACCCGCGCGGCCCTCCCGCTGCTGCGCGCGGCCGACGGCGACCGCTCGGTCGTGAACATCTCCTCCATCGCCGGCCAAGTCGGCGCACTGCAGACCGGCATGCACTACGCCGCCAGCAAGGGCGCCCTCCTCGCCATCACCCGCAGCTTCGCGCGGCACCTGGCCACGGAGGGCATCCGCGTCAACGCCGTGACCCCCGGCCCCGTCGCCAGCGCGATCACCGACCAGCTGCAGGGCGCCGGACGCGAGAAGCTCGAGTCGTCGATCCCCCTCGGCGCGTTCGGCCAGCCGGCCGACGTCGCCTGGATCATCGCGTCGCTCGCCTCCGAGCGCGCCCGGTTCATCACCGGAGCCACCTACGACGTCAACGGAGGAGTCCGCATTGACTGACCGCACCGGACCCGACCATTCCGCGCAGGGGCGTTCTGCGCTCGAGCGTTCTGCGCTCGACACCGTGCAGGCGCAGCTCGACGCCTTCAACGCGCACGACCTCGACGCGTTCGTCGCCACCTATGCGGAGGATGCCGTCATCACCGGCGTCGCGCCGGAGCCGATCGTCGGGGCCGCGGCGATCCGCGCGTTCTACGAGCCGCGCCTGCAGAACCGCGAGCTGTCGTGCGTGATCGAGGCGACCGTGCTCTTCGGTACGCGCTGGGTCGTCGCGCAGGAGCAGGTCGTGAACGCCGGCGTCGCGACCGAGACGATCGCCACGTTCGACGTGGTCGACGGCCGCATCTCCCGCGCCTCCATGCTCAAGGCCTGAGCCGCGGCATCCGCCCCTGCGCGCCGGGGCCCTCGCAACCTCAGTCGCTCACATGGCAGTTGTGGCGGGAATCGCCGCGCGAGAACAGCACTAGGCGCCAACTGAATCCCGCGCCCCGCTCCAGCATCCGCTCACATGGCAGCTGTGGCGGGAATTCTCGCGAGGGAACAGCACAAAGTGCCAACTCAAGCCCAGGCCCTGCCCAGAGGGGCGGGGTCAGGAGTCGAAGCGGGCGCGCAGCGCCGGGTCGACGGAGACGTCGCCGAAGGACGCCGTCCAGCCTCCGTCCACCGCGATCGACTGCCCCGTGACGTACGGCGCCTCGTCGGACAACAGGAACGCGGTGATCGCCGCGACCTCTTCCGCGCGGGCGATGCGCCCCATCGGCGGACCCTCGGCGAGGGCCCGTTCCTCCGCGGCCGGGTCGGCGGCCGCGGCGATCTGCGCCTCCAGGTGCGGGGTGCGCACGCCGCCAGGGGCCACGGTGTTGGCACGGATCCCGAGGCCGCCGTAGGTCACGGCGACGCTGCGGCTGAGCGCGTCGATGCCGCCCTTCGTGAACTCGTAGGCCGCGTGATCGGGGAAGCTCGAGCGCCCGTGGATCGAGCCGATGTTCACGATGGCGCCGGGCACCCCCTGGTCGATGAACGCCGTGACGGCCGCCGAGCAGCCCCACACGTAGCCGAACCCGTTGATGCCGATGACCTCGCGCACCACGTCCTCGTCGAGGTCGTGCAGCGGGGTGCGCTTGGTGATCCCGGCGTTGTTGACCCAGCCGGCCAGCGGTGCCCTCGCCATCGCGGCCTCCGCGGCCCTGCTGTGGGCTTCCCGAGAAGAGGAGTCGCCGAGCACGACCTCGGCGCAGATGCCGGCCTCGACCGTGCCCGAGCCGGGGGAGCGCTCCAGGCCGACGACGATCCAGCCGTCGGCGGTCAGCCGCTCGGCGATCGCTCGGCCGATGCCCTTGCCGCTCCCGGTCACCACGGCGCTGCGCACGCCAACAGAAGAAGAAGCGGTCATCGTGCACTCCCGTCGAAGTAGAACACTGCGGGATCGAGCGTGAACCCGAGCCCCGGCGCGGCCGGCGGCACGACCCGCCCGTCGAACGCCGGGCCTCCGATCACGAACGAGGGCGCCGGGTCGTAGGGGTTCACACCGCGGGCGAAGGTCTCCATGCCGATGCCCAGGTGCGCGGTGACCTCGGGATAGACGTGACCTGAGACCGGCACGCCGCGCTCCCCCGCCCACGCGATCAGTTCGCGCGCAGGGGTCACGCCGCCGATCGCGACGACGTCGAGCCGCAGCACGTCGACACCACCCTCCTCGACGAGCGCGCGGAGCACGGTGGGATCGGTCACCTCATCGCCCACCGCCACCGTCAGACCGGACTCGCGGCGGATGCGGGCGCAGCCGGTCGCGTCCTCGGGGAGCAGCGGGTCCTCGAGCCAGGTGAGCTGAGGATCGCCCCACTGGGCGATCTCCGCGAGGGCCGCATCGGCGTCGGCCCAGCCGAAGCCCACGTCGACCACCAGACCGGTCTCGGCCGGCAGCTCCGCCGTGAGCATGGCGATCAGCTCGCGCATATATGCCGGATCGGGAATACGAGAGATCTTCACCTGCGCCCAGCCGTCCGCCTGCGCGAGCACCTCGTCGGCGACCTCACGCGGGGTCCGCGACGGCGAGGGGTATGCGGCGACGAGCATCGCGTCGCGCGGAGCGTCCCCGGTGCCGAGCAGCCGCCACAGCGGCACCTCTGCCCGACGGGCGGCGATGTCCCAGAGCGCGATGTCGACGAGGCCGATCGCGCGGCGGACCAGACCGACACGACCGACGATGGCGCTGCCGCGCAGCATCCGCTCCCAGGTCGCCGCCGGGTCGTCGGCATCCGCTCCCACCGCATGGCCCGCCACGAGCCGCTCGACGATCTCGGCCATCGGCGCCTCGCGCGACAGGCAGTACGCGACGCCCTCGACGCCGTCGTCCGTGACGGCGCGCACCGCGCTGTACTCCCGCCTGGTCACGGTCATCGCCCCCAGGTGCAGGGGAGCGGGGAGCGGAAGCACCGCGGTGGCGGTGTCGACGCGGGAGATCTCGGTCATTCGGGCTTCTTCGCGAGGGGGACGCCGTAGTCCACCATGAAACCGCCGTCGACGTAGAGCGTCTGGCCGTTCATGTACCGGGACTGGTCGGAGACGAGGAAACTCACGGCCGCGGCGATCTCGCTCGCATCGGCCAGGCGCTTCGCGGGGATGCGGGCGAGGATCGTGTCGAGGCTGAGCGTGCCCTGCTCGACGCCCTGTCGGAAGACGCCGGTGTCGACGTAGCCGGGGGCGACGGCGTTGACGCGCACGCCCCTGGCCGCCCACTCGGCGCCGGCCGTGGCGGTGAGGCCGATGACGGCGGCCTTGGTGGTGGCGTAGGGCGCGCGCCCCGCGGAGCCCCGCGAGGAGATCGACGAGATGTTCACGATGCGTCCGCCGCCGTGCGCCAGCATCCGCTTCCCCGCCGCCTGCAGAGCAGAGAACACGCCGTGCAGGTTGACGTCGACGACGGACGACCATTCGTCCCAGGTGAGGTCCTCGATGCCGCGGTGCCGCTGGATGCCGGCATTGTTCACGAGCACCTCGATGGGGCCGAGCTCGGCCTCGATCTCGCCGAAGACGCGGTCGACGCCGGCGTGGTCGGTGACGTCGAGCTCACGCCAAAGGATGCCGGCGGGGTTCTCGCCGGCGGTGAGGCCGGGCACCCGGTCGGCGGCGACGACGAGGTAGCCGTCGGCGGCCAGGCGCTGGCCGATCTCCCAGCCGATGCCGGCGGAGCCGCCGGTGACGATCGCGACGGGGGCCTGAGCGGTCATGTCTCTCCTCTGCTTTTTGCTATAGCAAGTGTAGTCGGGGGTATCCCCTCCGCGCATTCGAGTAGCGTGATTGGCTCGATCCGAGGCCGAAACAGGACCATTCACGCTACTCGAAACCCGATCCGGGGCGTCAGGGGCCGAGAAGACCGGCGACCACGGCGACGGCGTGGCTCTCCAGCGCGTCCAGAGCGCCGGGGGCGAGCGGGGTCTGCCACGCCTGATACGCGCCGCGATCGTAGGCGTCGCGCGTCGGCAGGTACACGAAACCCGGTCCGTTGGTGAGGTTCATCACGAGGACCGGCGTCTCGGGGAACCGGGCGCGCAGCGTGGTCTGCAGCCGCGAGTAGGCCTCGCCGGGGTGCGCCACGATCACGGCGTCGCCCAGGCGCCACGCCCATACCGGATGCTGCACGGTCGGGCCGTCGATGTAGCCGTCGCGCAGGTTGCGCGCACGACCGAGCCGCTCCTCGCGGGAGCGCGGGTCGATGTCCTTCCACTCCTCGGCGAGCTCGTCGAGCGTGGGGAGGTCGCGCAGCGTCAGCTCGACGCTCGTCAGCGAGCCCGCAGCGCCGGAACCGCCGTCGACGGCGCGCCCGGTCCAGATCGCGAGCGGCGCCCCCGACTCCACGACGCCGTCGAGCGTCAGCTGCTCCCCCGGCGTCGGCAGCGCGTCGAGGGCGGCGAGCACGGCGTGTCCGAGCGAGCGCCCGTGCCGGTCGGCCACGTCCACGTCTCCGGTGTACTGTTCGCGGGGCGCCAGCTCGCCCGACGCACCCTGCACGAACAGGCACGGGGCGCCGGTCGCGGCCTCGACGAGCTCGCGCATCGCCCCGACGTAGTCCGGAGACACCTCGCGGTTCTGCCACGCGAGCGTGGTCGGGTGGCAGGCGTAGTTCACGAGCGTCGCGCACACGACGCCGTCCACGCTGAGCCTGCCGATCATCACCGTGTCGTCGGCGGTCGCGCCGGGGTTGTAGCCGACGAGCGGCCGTCCGTCGACGTCGAGCTCGCGGTCGGCGGCGAGCGTGCAGCGACCGGAGGTCCACTCGATGAGACCCTGGCGCACGCCGTCGAGGGCCTCCCGCCCTGCGGCGACACCCGCCCCGGCGAGCGCTTCGAGGTACCCGGGGATGAGCTCACCGCCCGGCAGGTGCGCGTCGGCCGCGCACAGCACGGCCCCGGCGTGGGTGTGCGACAGCGACAGCAGCAACTGGTCGGGCTCCAGTCCCAGGCCGTCGAGGATCGCGCCGCGCACGCCCCGCTCGTCGGCGACGCGGCGCCACCAGGTGCCGTCGACCGCCAGCAGCACACGCGGACGGCCGTCGCCGCCGACCACGGCGAGCGCCGTGAGCGTGAACGGCCGGTGCGCGCCCTCCGAGCGCTCCCAGTCGGCGGGGCCCCAGTTCTTGGCGCGGATGCCGACGGGCGGCGTGATGTCGCGACGGGCGATGCCGATCCGCGCCGTCGTGCGGGGGATGCGGATGCTGTCGCCGATGCGGGTGTGCGAGGCGGTGTCGTTCACGCGGTGACCTCCCTGTTCTCCATGATGCCGCCGATCAGGCGCTCGTCAGCACGTCGGCGAGCACCACGCGCGCGCCGGCCTCGGGCAGCGCGGTCTCGACGCCGCGTTCGACGGTGTCGCTGTAGAGCAGCGTCGAGGGCTCCGCGAAGCCGTCGGCGAGCCGCAGTCGCCCACCGGTGAACTGGCTGCCGGTGACGCGGGCGTGGTTCACGCCGGTCGCGATCTCGAGGTGCGCGACGCCCTTCGACACCGTCGAGCTCACCCCGCTCACCCGCCACGTGACCACGCCGGGACCTGCGGACCTGGTCAGCAGTGCGCCGTCCGTCCGTTCCGTGCCGAGCTCGACCCCGTCCAGGGCGACGAGCTGGTCGCGCACAGCGGTGGCGCTCAGCCGCACGTCGCGCACCGAACCTCCGCGGATGGTCACCCGTGCGGCGCCGAGTTCCATGGGCGCCCCCGATGCCGGACCGCTGAGGCGGCAGTCGACGAACTCGACGGGACCGGAGCCCCGCGCCTTGACCCCGTCGATCCCCGTGATGGTGCAGTCCACGAAGCGGACCGGCGTCGTGACCGGTGTCTGGACGAGCACCTGATCCTTGGGGAGCGCGAAGGTGGAGTCCTCGATGACCGTCGGGCGCGAGGAGCGCGAGGACCGCTGTCCGATGGCCAGCAGCCCCGCAGTACAGCCGCGCACCTGCGCACCGTCGGCGTTGATGGTCATGGTCGCCTGCGGATCGAAGGTCGAGCGGCCGATGACCCGCACGTTCTCCAGGGTCAGATCGCTGATCTTCGTGCCGGCGACGAACCACGAGCACACATGGTCGCGCACGGTGATGCGCTTCGCCGAGGTGCCCCACTGCGCGCCGGAGTTCGCGATGTCCATGAGCCCGGAGTTGCCGATGAAGGTGAGGTCGTGCTCGTACTGTCCGTGCGTGGTGAAGGGGTTCCCGCCCTGATCGTCGCCGTCGCCATGGCAGTTCTCGACGATGCAGTAGGCGCTGGCCGTGAGGTCGTTGAGGTGCCGCGCGTTCGACGAGGTGCAGTCGCTCACCCTCCCGTAGAGGCTGTAGATCTGCTGCGTGAGGTAGCCGGCGCCCCCGTAGAACACCGTCGGCGGGTTCTCGACGGAGCAGCGTTCTGTCGTGAAGTGCGTGTTCCATCGCCGCATGATGACTGGCCACCAGGTGCGGCTCGCGTGCACGTCGGCGACGTCGCAGTGGATGGCGTACTCGAACGCGATCGGGTGGGATCCGGTGAGCTCGCGCGAGTCGGGGAACGAGCCGTCTGTGGGGCCGTCGAACGGTCCGGCACCGAGGAATCGCATGTTCGCGATGCGGATGCCGGCGACGGGGTCCATCTGCCGCCAGGTGAGCTTTCGCCCCGTGTCCAGCGGCCAGCCGTTGAGGTAGTCGATACGGATGTGCGTGGCGTCGATCTGCTGCGTCACCCGCACGAAGCGCTGGAGCTCGCGCTCGTCCGCGCCTCCCCCGGCGACGGGAGCGCACTGCACCGCCCACCAGGAGTCGACGGGGAACCGGGATGCGTCCGGCACGGCTACGGCATCCGTCAACTCGGGCCACGGTTCGGCGAGCGGGTGCTCGACCACGACGTCCTTCGAGACTCCGGTGAAGAAGAGGACGGCGCCGAACGGATTGTCGTGGGTGTTCTTCTCGATGCCGTCCGTCGTGACGAGGTGACCGCCGAAGTCGATCTCCAGGTGGGAGCGCGTGAAGCGGTGCCGTCTCTGGAACAACAGGTCGGTACCGGCCTCGATCCGGCGGATGCGGGGGTCGTTCACCATGGCATCGAGCGCGTCGTCGGCCGCCGTCTCGGGGCCGGCGATACCGAAGACCCGGAAGTCGACGGTCCCGTCGTGCTGCAGCATCCAGCGGGTGTCGCGAGCGCCGGCGATCACCGTGCCGCCGTTGGCCGTCACCACCTTGTCCTCACTGCCCACGTACACGAGCAGCCCGGCGTCGCCAGGCGTGCGGTAGCCGGCGACGATCGCCACCTCGCCGTCACGTGCCTTCAGTCGCGCCAGGTCGGCGACCGACTCCGCTCTCGTGACGTCCTTGGCACCGGCCGCGACGGGGGCGGCGTGTGCGGGCGGCGCGCTCGCGAGAGCACCGGCCGCGCCGATCGCGACCGCGCCGAGACCGGCCATGAGCGCACGGCGGCGGCCGGCGGAGCGCACCGTGACGTCGCCCACATCCGCGACGGCCGATGCCCCCGCCTCCGGTTCCATGATGGTCATCGTCGTCCTCCTCGTCCGGCGGCCGCAGGCACCATGCCTGTCACGGCCCCCTGCTCCTGCCACAGTGCGGCGGCCTCGGCCCGACGACGGCGCTCGGCCGCGGGGTCGGCGACGGGGATCGCCGCCATGAGGCCTCGGGTGTACTCGTGCTGCGGGGCGGCGAACAGCTGGTCGCGGGCGCCGATCTCGACGATCCGCCCCTGCTGCATCACGGCCACGGTCGAGGACATGTACCTGATCACCGCGAGGTCGTGGCTGATGAAGAGGTACGTGAGGCCGAGCTCCGCCTGCAGTTCCCGCAGCAGGTTGAGCACCTGTGCCTGGATCGAGACGTCGAGCGCCGACACCGACTCGTCGAGCACGAGGAACTCGGGCTCGAGCACGAGCGAGCGCGCGATCGACACACGCTGACACTGCCCGCCCGACATCGAGCGCGGCAGCCGGTGCGCGAACTCCTCGTCCAGCCGCACCCTGTGCATCGCCTCGCGCACCTTGTCTGCGCGCGAGGCCCTGGTGCCGATGCCGTGCGCGAGCAGCGGCGCCTCGATGATCTGCGCCACCGTCTGGCGGCGGTTCAGCGCCGAGAACGGATCCTGGAACACCATCTGCATCCGTCGCCGGAGTCGGCGCAGCTCCTCGCCGCGCATACGGTGCGGCTGATGCCCGTCGAAGTCCACGGTGCCCGCGTCGATGCCGCCGAGGGCGAGCACCGCCTTCGACACGGTCGACTTGCCCGACCCCGACTCGCCGACGAGACCGAACGTCTCGCCGCGACGGATCTGGAACGACACATCGTCGACCGCGGTGACCCTGCGCCCGGAGCCGAGAGTGAACACCTTCGACAGCCCCACCACGTCGACGAGCACGTCGCCCGACTCCCGCGCTCTGTCGACCGAGCTGATCGACCCGGCCTCGACGAGCGGCTCCGTGCCGCGCTCGAGCACCTCGGCCGCCGTGCGGATCGGCTGGTGCACGTCGACGGTGAGGTCGACCACGGCCCCGAGCAGCGCCTTGGTGTAGGGGTGCTCCGGGTGCGCGTAGAGCGTGTCGACCGGCGCCTCCTCGATGATCCTGCCGTGCCGCATCACGTGGATGCGCTCGCAGAAGCCGGCGGCGACGCCGAGATCGTGCGTGATGAGGATCACCGCGGTGCCGTGCTCGTCGGCCAGCCGGTCGAGCAGGTCGATGATGCGCGACTGGGTCGTCACATCGAGGGCCGTCGTCGGCTCGTCGGCGATGAGCACGGCCGGGCGCGACGACATCGCCATCGCGATCATCACGCGCTGGCGCATGCCGCCGGAGAACTCGTGCGGATACTGTCCGAGGCGCTCCTCCGGCAGCGGGACGCCCACCTCGGTCAGCAGCTCGACGGCCCTGGCTCTCGCGGCCTCCTTCGGCATCCGCTCGTGCAGCCGGATCGCCTCGACGAGCTGGTGCCCGATCGTGCGCACCGGGTTGAGCGAGCTCATCGGGTCCTGGTAGACCATGGCGATCTCGCCGCCGCGCACGCGCGTCATCTGCCGCGGCGTCAGCGACAGCAGCTCGCGGTCGCGCAGGCGGATGCTGCCGCCCAGCGTCGCGCCGTCGTTGAGCCGCATGATCGACAGCGCCGTGAGCGACTTGCCCGATCCGGACTCGCCGACCAGGCCGATCCGCTCGCCTGGACGCACGTCGAAGCTGATGCCCTTGACGGGCGTGACGTCCCCGTAGGAGACGGTGAGGTCCTGCACGCGCAGGACGGGCGCGGCATCCGTCATCGGCCCTTCCCCTTCCGGTCGCCGCCGAACTGATCGGCGAGCACATTGAGCAGCCAGATGGTCACGAAGATGAACAGCGCGGGGAACAGCACGTACCCGATCGACTGGTACATCTTCTGGTAGCCCTGCTGCACGAGCGTCCCCCACGTGGCCTCGGGCGGTGCGATGCCGAGGCCGACGAAGCTCATCGACGCCTCGAGCAGGATCGCGTTGGCCGCGTTGATCGCCGCCTGCACCACGATGGGACCGCGGGCGTTCGGCAGCACCTCGGTGAACAGCAGGCGCGCGCGCGTCGACCCGAAGGCCACGGCGGCGGTGAAGTAGTCCTCCTGCAGCTCGCTGAGCACCGAGGACCGCACCAGGCGGGCGGTGGTCGGGGTGAGCAGGATGCCGATGATCACGGCCAGCTTCACGGGGTCGGCGCCGAACGCCGAGATGAAGACGAGCGCGAACAGGATCTGCGGGATCGCCATGACGGTGTCGGCGAGGCGCATGAGGACCTCGTCGAGGACGCCGCGGCCGAACGCCGCCGCCATGCCCCACGCGATGCCCAGCAGCATCGCCACCAGGGTGGCTCCGCCGGCGATCGCCATGGTGAGCTGACCGCCGTGCAGCACGCGGCTGAACAGGTCGCGGCCGAGCTCGTCGGTGCCGAACAGGTGCCCCGCCGACGGGCTCGCGAACCGGTCGGAGGACTGCGCAGACGGGTCGAACGGCGCGAGCAGCGGGGCGAGCACGCTGGCCAGCACGATGAGCGCGAGCAGCGCGAGCGGTATCCACGACCCCCAGGCGATGCGACGTCGGGGCCGCGCGGAGCGCAGGGCGAGGGTGAGGGTGTCAGCCACGGCTGCTCCTTGCACGAAGACGCGGGTCGAGCACGCCGTAGAGCAGGTCGACCACGAGCGTGGTGAGGATGAACATCGCCGAGATCAGCAGCACCACCGACTGCAGCACGGCGTAGTCGCGCTTGAACACGGCGTCGATCGCGAGGGAGCCGAGTCCGGGCACGCCGAACACGTACTCCACGATCACCACGCCGCCGAGCGTGTAGCCGACGATGAGGCCGAGCATCGTGAGCCCGGGGATCAGCGCGTTGCGCAGCGCGTGCCCGAGCACGACGCCGGACGCGGTCTGCCCCTTGCCGCGGGCCGTGCGGATGTACGGCGCGTCGAGCACCTCGACCATCGACGCCCTGAGGAATCGCATCAGCAGCGGCGCGGCGGCGAAGGCCAGGGTGAGCGCGGGCAGGATCATGCGCAGCAGGTTCTGCGCCGGGTCCTCGCCGAAGGGCGTGAATCCGCGGGCGGGCAGCACCTTGAGCTGCACGGCGAACACGACGATCAGCACGATGCCGATGAGGAACTGCGGCAGAGCCATGCCGGCCGTCGAGATCGCGGTGAGCACGCGGTCGACGACCCCGAGCGGGCGCAGCGACGCGATCACGGCCGCGGGGACGGCGATCGCCACGGCCAGCAGGATGCCGATCAGGGTGAGCTCGAGCGTGGCGGGGAGCCGCTGCGAGATGAGCTCGGTGACCGAGTACTGGTTGAAGTACGACTGGCCGAAGTCGCCCGTGAAGACGCCGCCCATCCAGCGCAGGTACTGCTCGATGATGGGCGCGTCGAGGCCGGCCTCCTTGCGCAGGCGATCGAGCATCTCGGCATCCACGCCCGGCGTCGAGCCGAGCCGGGTGATGACGGGGTCGCCAGGCAGCAGCCGGAGAACGACGAACACGAGGAGCGAGGTGGCGATCAGCATGCCGATGCTGATCGCCACCCGGCGCAGGATGGACAGCGTCACGTCAACCCTTCAGCTGCGCGCCCTCGAGGTGCAGCTGTCCGCCGCCCTCGACCCACACGCCGGACACGCGGGTGCCGGTGGCGGTGACGACGGTGGACTGCAGCGGCACGATCAGCGGCACCTGCTGGTTGATGATCGTCTGCACGGTGCCCCACTTCTCGGCGCGCGCGGTCTCGTCTGGCTCGGCCACGGCCGCGGCGAACGCCGTCTGGAAGTCGGGGTCGACCCAGTTGCACTCGCAGCGGCCGTCGAGGTAGAAGTTCAGCGAGTACGCGGGCTCCGGCGGCGTCGACTGGAAGTTCGGCACGATGTAGCCGGGGTAGCTCTTGCCTGCGGGGTAGAAGGAGTCCACCCAGGTGCCGATGTCGTTGTTGTCGATCTTCAGCGTGATGCCGATCTCCTTCAGACTCGCCTGCAGGATCTCGCCGCTGGTGTTCCACTCGGGGTACTGCCCGGCGATGCCCCACCAGGTCAGCGTGCTGCCCTCGGTGACGCCGGCCTCGGCGAACAGCTCCTTGGCCTTGTCGAGGTCGTAGGAGTAGTCGGTCAGGTCGCCCCCGTACCAGGGGTTGACCTCGCCGAGGGCGTTGTTGGTCGGCGAGACGGTGCCCTGCCCGGAGTACGCGGCCTCGAGGATCGCCTCGCGGTCGACCGCGTAGGCGAGCGCCTGGCGGGCGCGCACGTCGTTGAACGGCGGGGAGGTGGTGTCCATCTCCCACGACGGCCACTGGCTGGGGTTGTCCGGCTTCACGAGGGCGATGTCGCCGCCGCCCTCGAGCCCCGCCACGTCGCCCTGGGGCACCGACCACAGCACGTCGATGTCGCCGGAGCGCAGTCCGGTCACTGCGGCCGTGGACTCCGCGGCCTTCACGATGGTGATCTTGTCGAGCTCGGGGGCCGTGCCGAAGTACTCGGGGTTCGGCACCAGGGTGAGGCTGTCGTCGGGGGTGAACTTGTCGACGACGTAGGGACCGGTGCCGATGGGCTCCTTGTCGATCGTGTCGAGCGCGGCGACGTCGATCATCTTCACCCAGACGATGCCGGCGGCGAAGGTGGCGATCGGCTCGGAGAGCGTGACGACGACCGTCTTCTCGTCGGGGGCCGTGACGCCGGTGACCATGGAGATCTTGTTCTTCTCCTGCGTCGCGGTGTCGTCGGAGAGGTAGTACTCGAACGCGGCGACGGCGTCGTCGGCCGTGAAGGCGTCGCCGTTGGAGAACTTCACACCGTCGCGCAGGGTGAAGGTCCAGGTCTTCTGGTCGTCGGAGGCCTCCCAGCTCTCGGCGAGGTCGCCGACGACTTTGCCGGACTCGTCGGTCTTGGTGAGGCCGTTCCACAGCAGCGGGAACAGCACCTCCTCCCACGCGAACGTGCGGATGGCGGGGTTCAGCTGAGGGATGCCCTGGGCTGCGGCCACGGTGAGCGAGCCGCCACCGGAGGACGAGTCCCCTCCGGGTGCGGATGCCGAGCAGCCGGCGGTGAGCAGGGCGGCCGCGGCGATGATCGCGGCCCCTCCCAGCCATGTGCGGCGACGGGTCATGGTGCCTCCTCCATTGGATGCGAAAGAACGGGACGGGTATTCGCTATAGCATCTAGCATCTGTGGGGATTCGTCCAGCCCCGTGTCCGATTCGATATCTGCGACGATGGGCGCTGTGCTCACGGCGCGTCCGCAAGGGCCTCGGGCGGGGCGGTGAACTCCGCACGCCGGCTCAGCACGAACGCGATGACGGCGCCGAGCAGCGTGAGTCCCGAGACGAGCAGCAGACCCCACACCGCGGAGCCGGTCGTCTGGCTCACCCAGCCGATCGCGTACGGTCCGGCGAATCCGGCGAGGTTTCCGACCGAGTTGATGAACGCGAGCCCCGCCGCGGCGGCGGTACCGGTGAGCACCATCGGCGGTAGGCTCCAGAACAGCGGCGTGGTCGAGAACAGCGCCGACATCCCCACGCACAGCGCGGCGAGGGCGAGCACGGGGACCCCCTGTGCCGCGACGGCCGCCACGAGGGACAGCGCGGTGATCGTGAGTGTGATGCCGATCTGGAGCGGGATGTTCCCCTGCTTGCGAGCCCGCCGCTCCCACGGGAGCATCACCAGCGCGGCGCACAGGTTGGGAAGGGCCACGAGCCAGCCGGTGGTGGCGTTGGAGAAGTCGCCCATGCTCTTCACGATGGTGGGCAGCCACATGCCCAGTCCGTACGCACCGAACACGACGCCGAAGAACAGCACGATGAGGGTCCACAGGCGGCCGTTGCCGAACACCTCGCGCAGCCGCATCCGTCCGTGCTGGCGCTCGGTCGCCGCGGTCTCGGCGGCCAGGGTGTCGGTGATCCAGCTCTGCTCCGCCGCATCGAGCCAGCGGGCGTCCTGCGGGCGGTCGGGCAGCCAGAAGAACACGACGAACGCCAGGAGCACGGCGGGGATGCCCTGCAGGAGGAAGACGAGCTGCCAGCCGTCGAGTCCCCACAGACCGTGCAGCTCGAGCATCCATCCCGACAGCGGAGCCGCGACGGCGTTGGCGATGGGGTTGGACAGCACGAAGACTGCGAGCACCTGCGTGCGGTACTGCCGCGGGAACCACAGCGTGAGGTACAGCAGCACACCGGGGAAGAAGCCGGCCTCGGCGATGCCGAGCACGAACCGGGCGATCGCGAACTGCGTCTCGTCCTGCACGAACGCGGTGAGGCCGGCCACGATGCCCCAGGAGATCATGATGCGGGCGATCCACTTGCGCGCGCCGAAGCGTTCCAGCAGCAGGTTGCTCGGCACCTCGAAGAGGAGGTAGCCGATGAAGAAGATGCCGGCGGCGAACCCGAAGGCCGCTTCCGTGATCTGCAGGGCCTGAGTCATCTCGAGCTTGGCGAAGCCCGCGTTGTTGCGGTCGATGTAGGCGACCAGATACAGCAATCCCAGGAAGGGGCCCAGCCTCCAGATCGCCTTCTTCATGGCGGAGGCTCCCACCTCCTCTGCGCTCCGCACGTCGGGGGTCGTTCGGATATCGGACACTGTTCGCTCCTTCGTCGATCGGTCATCAATTTGCTATAGCATCTAGCAGATGTGAGTATTTGTCCACCCTCGACTCCGATGCCATAGCATCGAGCGAACGACAAAGCGCACCGCCGCGACCGGAGACGGCGCCGCGCAGTCGAGGAGGGTCGCACGCATGCGCAGTGTGTCGGATCAGAACATCGCGGAGCAGGTCGCCGACGAGCTGCGCTCCGCGATCCACGCGGGAGAGCTCGCTCCCGGCGAACGACTCGTCGAGCGCAAGCTCGCCGAGCGACTCGGCGTCAGCCACATCCCCGTGCGCGAGGCGCTCACCCGCCTCGCCGAGGAGCGCCTGATTACCCGCGAACCTCGGCGCGGAGCCCGCGTCGCCGAGCTCACCGCGCGCGACCTCGAGGAGATCTCGAGCCTGCGCATCGTGCTGGAGCAGTTCATGGCGGTACGGGTGCAGGAGCGCTGGACCGACGAGTCCGCCGCCCGGCTCGGCGCGATCATCGAGGCCATGGAGGCGGCGGAACCCGGCGACATGGACGAGGTGCTGCGGCAGGACCGCGCCTTCCACCAGGCGCTCGCCGAGCTCTCCGACCACCGCTTCCTCACCGAGCTGAGCGCCCAGCTGCGCGGCCGGATCACCGGCTTCATCACCGCCGCCAACGCCGCCCTGCCCCCGCGCGAGCAGTCGGAGCACGTGCGCAGCCACCGCCTCATCCTCGACGCCATCGCCAGCGGCGACCCCGATCGCGCCGGCGATGTCATCGCCGAGCACGTGCGTCAGGCCGTCGACCGCATCGCCCACCTCGCCGAGCCCGCCGCGGACTGAGCCTCGGCCCCGGGGCCAGCGGAGACCACCGGCGACGCGAAGGGGCGGGGCGCGCATGCGCCCCGCCCCTTCGGCCCTCTGCTCAGACCACGGCGTTGGCCGTGTCGACCACGGCCGGACCCGCCACGGGGAAGGCCGTGCGGGCGACGCCGACCTCGACGTTGCCCGTGTGCACGAGCGTCGAGCCCGCGCCGAACGCGGCATCCGCCAGTTCCACCGATCCACCGTCGAACCGCGTGCCGACCGCGCGGTAGTGGTTACGACCGTCGGCGAGCTTCACGTGCACGGCATCCTTGCCGCGCATCGTCGAGCCCGACAGCAGCACGCGACGCTCGCCTGCGCCCTTGCGGGAGATCACGGCGCCGGCCGCGCCCTCGAGCGTGCTGCCGGAGATCTCGAGCTCCTGCCCGTCGGGGCCCGCGGCGACGAGCCGTGCCCCCGACAGCGTCGAGCCCTCGATGCGCACCTTCGCCGAGGCGAGGGTCACCGGGTCGGCAGACGGCGCCGCGGTGAGGGTCGCGCCGCGGAAGGTCACCGCGCCGGGCCCGTTGACCTTCATGCCGCCCACCCCCTCGAGCAGGGTGTCGACGAAGACGACCGGCGTCGTGACCGAGGCGTTGGTCAGCTCGCCCGGGGCGGTGAAGCGGAAGTCGGAGTCGGCGATCACGGTCGGGCGCGAGGACGCGTCGGACTGCTGCGTGATGATGAGGGTGTCGGATGCCGTGCACCCGCGCAGCTGGGCGCCGTCGGCGTTGATCCACAGCATCCCCGAGCCCGACAGCGACGGCTTGCCGATCACCCGCACGTCCTCCAGTGTGAGGTCGGTGACGCGCACGCGGGCGACGAACCACGAGCACACGTGCTTGCGCACCGTGATGCGCTTGGCCGCGGAGCCCCAGGCTGCGCCCGAGTTCGCGAACGTCATCAGGCCGGAGTTGCCGACGTAGGTGAGGTCGTGCTCGTACTGGCCGTGCGTCACGAACGGGCCCTGGTCGTCGCCGTCGCCGTGGCAGTTCTCCACGAGGCAGTAGGCGCTCGCGGTGAAGTCGTTGAGGTGGCGCGCGTTCGACGTGTGGCAGTTCGCGACGTAACCGTAGAGGCAGTAGATCTGCTGCGTGAGGTACCCGGCACCGCCCCAGGTGACCGAGGTCGGGTTGGTGAGGTTGCAGCTCTCGGTGGAGTAGTACGTGTTCCACCGGCGCTGGATGAGCGGCCAGAAGGTGGCCGTGCCGTCGATGTGGTCCACGTCGCAGCGCACCGCGTACTCGAAGGCGAGCGGGTGGGAGCCGGTGAACTCGTCGGCGCCGCCGCCCCGGAAGCGCAGGTTCGACACGCGCACGTCGTGCACGGGGACGATGCGCCGCCACGTGATGGAGCGCTCCTTCGCCAGCGGCCAGCCGTTCTGGTAGTTCACGCGGATGTGGGTGCCGTCGACGATCTGGGTGACCTGCACGAGCCGCTGCAGCTCCCGCTCCCAGCGTCCCTTGAGCGGGTTGACCTCCGCCGCGTACCACTCGCCCACGGCGAAGAACGACGAGTCGGCCACGGGGAACACGTCGGCGAGATCGGGCACGTCCTCGCCGAGGCGCGCCTCCTGCACGGCATCCGTCACCTCGCCGCGGAAGAACATCACGGCGGCGAACGGGTCGTCCTTGCCGGCGTTCTCGATGCCGACGGTCGTCATCAGGTTGTTGCCGAAGTCGAAGGCGATGTTCGAGCGCGAGAACCGGTGCCTGCGCACGAAGTTGAGGTCGGTGTGGGCCTCGATGCGGTGGATCGCGGGGTCGACGACCATCGCGTCCAGCGCGTCGTCGGCCGGCTGGGAGGCGTCGAACAGCCCGAACACCCGGAAGTCCACGACGCCTGAGTGCACGAGCACCCACGACCCGCCCTTGCCCTTCACGACCGTCCCGCCGTTCGGGGCCGGCGCGTCGCTGGTCACGAGTCGATAGGTGCCACCGCCGCCGTCGCCAGGGGCGGAGTGCCCGGCCACGGCGACGAGGTCGCCCGGCTTGCCCTTCAGCCCAGCCAGCTCGTCGACGGTTCCCGCGCTGCCGACCGAGCGCGCGCTCACCGCGGTCTGCGGCACCGCGGGACCCGCGGCCTGCGCCGGCAGGCTCGTCGCCACGGCGGCGACACCGCCGATGGCTGCAGCGCCGAAGCCGGCGAGCACCATCCGCCTGCTGCGCAGCGTGCCGGGGTCGGTGTTCTCGTGATGCGTCATCGTCATCCTC
>JAGIAK010000214.1 GCA_017744855.1 Microbacterium sp. | reverse complement strand
GCCAGCCCCTCCGGCGCGGCCGCGGCGAGCGCGGCGCCGACGGTGTCGAGCAGCTCGCCCCAGGACACGATGAACTTGTCGACGCCCTCCTGCTCGAGCAGCGCCGTCACCTCGTCGATCCCGATGCCGACGGCGGCGAGCGATGCGAGGACGCCGCGGGCCTCCTCGTAGGAGCCGGTGACCGCGTCGCCGTGCAGCGGGGCGTGGTCGAAGGTCGCCTCGAGGGTCTTCTCCGGCATCGTGTTCACGGTGTCGGCGACCGCGAGCTCCGTCACGTACAGCGTGTCCGGGAGCGAGGGATCCTTGACGCCGGTCGAGGCCCAGAGCGGACGCTGCTTGTGGGCGCCGGCCGCGAGGAGGGCGTGCACCCGGTCCGTGCCGAACGCGGCCTCGAAGGCCTCGTAGGCGAGCTGCGCGTTCGCGACCCCCGCCTTCGACTTGAGCGCCGCGGCCTCGTCCGTGCCGATCGCGGCGAGGCGCTTGTCGATCTCGGTGTCGACG
>JAGIAK010000213.1 GCA_017744855.1 Microbacterium sp. | reverse complement strand
GTCGCTGACCTTCACCATCTCGACCCCGGCTCCGACGACCACGACGACGACGACGCCGACCACGACGACCACGACGAGGCGGTGACTCCGTTCAAGGATGCTTCCGGCGAGCAGGGTGCCGGCCGAGTCCACCATTTCCGTGGCCAGCTGCTGCTGCAGGCGGGTTTCGCTGGCCACGAACCACGCCCGCGCGACCGCGGCGGCCAGCGACTGCTGCGCATAGCGGTAGTCGGCGCTGGTGGCGTCGCGCGAGGCGCGGGCGGCGTTGCGCGCGTAGCGCATGCGCCCCCACAGGTCGATTTCCCAGGACATGCGCAGCATCACGCCGCTGAGCAGGGCGACCAGGTCGGCCACCGGCTTGGAGCCGGCACGGCCGAGCACGCCGATCGCCGGCTTGAGCTGGGCCTCGGCGAGGTCGACCTGGGCATTGGCCATTTCCAGGCGTGCCGAGGCGACCCACAGGTCGGGATTGTTCTGCAGCGCTTCGTAGACCAGCTGCGAC
>JAGIAK010000212.1 GCA_017744855.1 Microbacterium sp. | reverse complement strand
ATGCCCTTGCGCGCGCGCAGCTCGAGCACCGCGGCCCGCACGTCGAGGATCGGGGCGCGCTCGCCCACGGCCACGCCGAGCGTCCGGGCGAGCTCCGGGTAGTCGACCGACCGGGTCGTGGTGCCCTGGCGGAGCTGGAACGTCACGTCCAGGACGACGTACCGCGGCGTCGGGTGCCACGGCGAGCGCGGGTCGTCGGGGTCGACCGCACGCATCGACCGCTTGAGCAGCGACGTGCGGTACCCGAACTTGAGGTCGACGAGCGGCAGGGTACGGACGCGGCCACGCGCGCGGTCCCAGACGCGCACCGTCGAGATCGTCTGCGCGACCTCCTGGCCGTAGGCGCCGACGTTCTGCACGGGCGTCGCGCCCGTCGAGCCCGGGATGCCGGACAACGCCTCCAGCCCGACCAGCCGGTGCGTGACGGCGTGCTCGACGACCTCGTCCCACGGGGTGCCCGCCGGGACCGTGTACGTCACGCCTGCGCACGCCGAGTGGTCCGGCACGTCGATGCCCGTGCGGACGTCCCGCACGACGACGCCGTCGAAACC
>JAGIAK010000211.1 GCA_017744855.1 Microbacterium sp. | reverse complement strand
GTCGCGAACACCGTGTTCGGCATGCCCATCGTGCTCGCCGCGGTCATCGGCATCATCGTCACCGCCGTGATCCGCATCCTGGCCGTGAGCTTCGACGTGTCCCTGCCCGAGCAGCGACGACTCTACCGTCGCAAGGTGGCCGCGGAGACCGGCATGATCCCGATCATCAAGCCCCCCGCCGAGTAGGGCGCGCCATCCGTTTCGACTCGCTTCGCTCGCTCAACGACCGGGGTCCGGCCGGGCGTTGAGCGAGGAGCGCAGCGACGAGACGAAACGCACCACCCGCAGCCCGGTCGTTGAGCGAGGAGCGCAGCGACGAGACGAAACGCACCACCCGACGCTCGACAGCGGATGATGCGTTTCGACTCGCTTCGCTCGCTCAACGACCGGGGGTCGATCCGGTCGTTGAGCGAGGAGCGCAGCGACGAGACGAAACGCGCGACCGAACGGCCGGCGAAACGACCGGTCAGACCGTCGCGAGCTCGCGTTCGCGCGTGCGGATCGAGCGGTTCACGCC
>JAGIAK010000210.1 GCA_017744855.1 Microbacterium sp. | reverse complement strand
GCCGTGCACCTCGTCTCGCACCATCTCACCGTCGCGGAGCTCGATCACTCGGCGCTGCATGGCGTCGACGAAGGCGGCCTCGTGGGTCGCCATGAGCACGGTGGTTCCTCCGGCGTTGATCCGGGCGAGCAGCTGCATGATGTCGACGGACGTCGCCGGGTCGAGGTTTCCCGTCGGCTCGTCCGCGAGCAGCACCTGGGGTCGGTTCACGAGGGCACGGGCGATGGCGACGCGCTGCTGCTCGCCGCCGGACAGCTCGTGCGGCATCCGCTTCTGCTTGCCGTCCAGGCCGACGAGGGCGAGGGCCTCCGGAACGGCCTGCTGGATGAAGCCGCGCGACGACCCCGTCACCTGCAGGGTAAACGCGACGTTCTGGAAGACGGTCTTCGACGGCAGCAGCCGGAAGTCCTGGAACACGGAGCCGATGTGACGCCGGAAGTACGGCACCTTCCGGTTCGCGAGCGACTTGAGGTCGCGTCCGAGCACGGCGACCCGGCCGGACGTGGGGACGTCCTCGCGCAGGATGAGCC
>JAGIAK010000020.1 GCA_017744855.1 Microbacterium sp. | reverse complement strand
GTCGTGGGTGTCGTTCGTGCGCCGCGCGAAGGCCCCGGAGCTCCCCGTCGTGCTCCTCGAAGACGTCGGCGCTCTCACCGGCCTCAGCTTCGCCCTGCTCGGCGTCGGGCTCACGCTCATCACCGGCAACCCGCTGTTCGACGCACTGGGCACGGTGATGATCGGCGTGCTGCTGGTGTGCATCGCGATCGTGCTGGGTATCGAGACCAAGAGCCTGCTCATCGGCGAGGGCGCGAATCCCGCCGACCACGACCGCATCGTCGACGCGATCGAGGCCGGCCCGGAGGTGGAGAAGATCATCCACATGAAGACGCTCTACCTCGGCCCCGACGAGCTCATGGTCGCGGCGAAGGTCGCGCTCAGCGCCGACAAGCCGCTGCGCGAGGCTGCCGACGACATCGACGAGATCGAGGCGCGCATCCGGGCGGTCGTCCCCGCCGCGCGCGTGATCTACATCGAGCCCGACGTGTACCGCCCCGCGATCGACCCGCAGCCGTCGACCGACGTGTTCGTGCTGAAGTCGTCGGACTGACCCCGCCGTGGACGACGAGCTCGCGGCGGCGCTCGCGCGCACCGATCTCGCCGCCGAGACGCAGCAGAAGCTGCGCAACGTACGTGCCGTGCTCGACCGCGACCCGCAGGCGCACCTGGAGTCGTTCGCCCTCGTCGGCGACCGCCCGCACGCGGTGATCGCCTTCGGCGACCCCGACACCGCCGATCTCGTCGTGTACCTGCTGCACGGCATCGACACGGACCTGCTTCAGCTGCTGGGCTGGGCCGACGCCGCCCAGCGCGTCTGCGCCGACGTCATCCGCTCCTCCGTCGCCCGGGGCGAGCCCCGCCGGGTGGCGACGATCGCGTGGTTCGCCTGGGATTCCGGAACCAGCGTGTCGGCCCTCGCGACCATGCACGCCACCGTCGGGGCGGCGCGGCTCGCGATCGACATCGACCGGATGGCGGTACGCAACCCCGACGCTCACATCGCCGTGGTGACCTACTCGTACTCGTCGACGCTGCTCGGCGAGATGGTGGCCATGGAGCTCGCCGGGAAGGTGCGCACGGCGTTCTCGATCGCCTCGGCCGGGGTCACCCACGCCGCGAGCGCCGCCATCGAGGACGCGATCTCCCGTGGAGCGCTCACCCTGTATGCCACCGAGGGCGAGGACGACGGCATCGCCCCGCTCGGTCGGCTCGGCCATCACCCGATCGATCCGCGCGACATCCGCGGCGTCGTCGTCTACGACTGCGACGGCGGGGAGGCTCCGGGGATCGACGGCTCTCCCGTGATCGGGAAGGCCGTCGAGGGGCACGCCTCGCAGACCGAGGCCGACGAGCACGGCGTGCGGCACACGGGCTACTTCGACGAGAGCGCGCAGGGGTATCTCACGCTGGTCGCACGGCTGACGGATGCCGTGAACACGACGCACTGACTGTTGAACCGGCGCACTGCGGTCGTTGGGGCGGGCGTATCCCTCCAGCGGGTGTCGGCGCCGGGGTCAGCGGCGCGAGAATGAGCGGCGCGGGGATCAGCGGCGCGAGGTGAAGAAGTCCCGGAGCAGGGCGGTGGCGGCATCCGCTTCCACGCCCCCGACGACCTCGGCGCGGTAGGGCAGGCGCCGGTCGCGCAGCACGTCGTACATCGACCCCGCGGCTCCGGCCTTGTCGTCCCATGCGCCGAAGACCACGCGGGTGATACGGGACTGCAGTATCGCGCCGGCGCACATGACGCAGGGCTCCAGGGTCACGACGAGGGTGTAGCCGTCGAGGTTCCACGAGCCGACGGATGCCGCCGCGGCGCGCAGAGCGTTGACCTCGGCGTGACCGGTCGGATCGTGCGTCTCCTCACGGCTGTTGCGCCCTTCGCCGAGGACGGCGCCGTCGGCGTCGACGACGACCGCGCCGACCGGGATCTCGTCGACTGCGGCAGCCTCGGCGGCGAGCACGAGGGCGCGCGCCATGGCTGTGCGGTCGGCGAGGGTCATGGGTCGAGCCTACGCGGCAGGCGTCGCCGAGGTTCGATGTCGTGCGGGACGGCACGGCGCATTAACCTGTATCCATGCGTGTTCACGTCGCCGACCACCCTCTCATCACCCACAAGCTCTCGGTGCTGCGCGACGAGCGCACCCCGTCGCCGGTGTTCCGCCAGCTCACCGAGGAGCTGGTGACCCTGCTCGCGTACGAGGCGACCCGCAACGTCAAGGTGAGCCCGATCGAGATCACCACCCCCGTCACGAAGACGATGGGCGTGAAGATCTCCGAGCCGCGGCCGATCGTCGTCCCGATCCTTCGCGCCGGTCTCGGCATGCTCGAGGGCCTCGTGAAGCTGATCCCCACGGCCGAGGTGGGCTTCCTCGGCATGGTTCGCGACGAGGAGACCTTCGAGCCGACGACCTACGCCGAGCGTCTTCCCGACGACCTCAGCGACCGTCAGTGCTTCGCCATCGACCCGATGCTCGCAACCGGCGGCTCCCTCGCCGCGGCGATCCAGTTCCTCTTCGACCGCGGAGCCAAGGACGTCACGGCGATCTGCCTGCTCGGCACCCCGGAGGGCGTGGCCGCCATCGAGGCCATGGTCGGCGACCGCGACGTCACCCTCGTGCTCGGCGCCCTCGACGAGCGCCTCAACGAGAAGGGCTACATCGTGCCCGGACTGGGCGACGCCGGCGACCGACTCTACGGCACGGTCTGATCCCGCGTCGCGCTCTGGCGCCCTCTCAGCCCCCGGCGCCGACGAGCCGGGCGAAGGCACTGAGCCTCGCCACCCCCTCCGGCGTGTACGGCAGATCGTCGAGCAGCGCCGGCGAGTGGATCAGGTAGGCGGCGACCTGCGCCCGCGAGATCGCCACGTTCAGACGGTTCTGCAGAAGCAGGAACTCCGGTCCGCGCGGCGCGTCCTTTCCGCTTGACGCGGCGAGCGAGGTGATCGAGACCACCGCCTCCTTGCCCTGGAAGTTGTCGACGGTGCCGACCGGGACCTCGGGGAAGCCCGCCGCGGTGAGCGCCTCGCGCACCAGCTGACGCTGGGCGTTGTACGGGGTCACCACGATGATGTCGTCCTGATCGAGCGGGCGGACGGTCGCAGCCTCGTCGTTGTCGGTGAACGACCGTCCGATGAGCTCCCGCACGATGCGCACGACCTCGGCGGCCTCCTCGGGCGACTGCGTCGCATTGCCGCGGTGCCGCAGCGGCACGACGTGGAGCCCGGGCTCGATCCCATCGAGCGCGCGCCGTTCGGTTCCCGGAGCGGATGCGAGCCGTCCCGCATACGCCAACGTCGACACCGGCGCCGCGACGAACGGGTGCATCCGCCACGACTGCGCGAGGAAGTACCCGTACTCCGGACGGACGACGTGGTCGCCGTCCATGACCCATCCGAGCGCCGAGGTGTCCACCGGCTCAGGATGCGCGCCCTGACTCACCTGCGGGAGCTGCTGCGGATCGCCGAGCAGCAGCAGTCGCTTCGCACCGGCGGCGACCGCGATCGTCGAGGCGAGCGAGAACTGCCCCGCCTCGTCGATCACGAGGAGGTCGAGGCCGTGCCGATCGACCCGTTGGGTGTTGCTGAAGTCCCATGCGGTGCCGCCGACCACGACACCCTCGCCGGCGTGCTCGGCGAGGAACGCCGCCATCCCGTTCTTCGGGATCGCCGTGTACGACGGGTCGCCCTCATCGCTCTTCGGGGCCTTCGCGACACGCGACGCCGGCACGCCGTCGGCGACCACGCGCTCGAGGAGCGTCTCGATGATCGCGTGCGACTGCGCGACGACGCCCACCCGGAACCCGTGGTCGCGCACGAGGCGGGAGATCACGTGCGACCCGGTGTATGTCTTCCCGGTGCCGGGAGGACCCTGCACGGCGAGGTAGCTGCGGTCGAGATCGAGGACGGCGCGCACGATCGCGTCGATCACGTCACCGTCCTCCGCTGCCGGCAACGGTCCGCCCGAGATCGTCCGCGGTGGTGTGCGGCGCAGGATGTCGGTGGCGGCATCGTCAGGGAATCCGGGAGCGGCCTCGTGCACGGCATCCGCCCATTCGTCGATGGCGCCCTGCAGCGACACGACGCGGGGCGGAGCGGCCGGCGTGAGCGCCAGCGGAAGCTCATCCCACGTCTCACCGCGCACCGCGGACTCGGTGATGAGCAGCCCGTCGTCGAGGACCTCGACGACCCGTACGGCGTGCGGCACGTACACCGCGCGCGACGGCGCCTCGATGTCGAAAGGCGCCGGCACCTCGTACAGCGCGAACGGCTCCGCCCCTGGACCCAGAGTGGTGCCCGGCGACACCTCTCCGCGGATCTCGATGTCGCGCGACATCACCCTGCGCCCCTCGCCGACGCTCCAGTCACGACGGACGACCGACGTCGTCGCGTCGACGCGCACGACGTCGCGAGTGGTCTCCCACATGGTCACGGGTTCGCGGAGGCGCTGGAAGTGCGAGATCCAGAAGCTCTTCGCCTCGCGCGGGAAGTAGTCGATCGCGGCCGCCGCGATGCGGTGCAGACGACCGTCGCCCCCGCTCTCCACGTCACGTTCGGCGTCGGCGAGCAACGCCACCGAACGCGGCGACGGCTCGTAGATGATCTCATCGGCCTCATCGGGCGGCGCGGGGTTGACGCCTTCTTTGCGCGCGATGTCGATCAGCCAGTTGCGCAGCCGGCGCGTGGAGACGCAGTCGTAGCGGTTGTAGTCGGCGAGATCGGCGAACACGGCGTCGGCCTCCCCCTGCTCCCCGGCCGCGGCCAGCTCCCGTGCGGCGACGTACTGCACGATCGAGTCATCGCCCTTCTGGACGTCGCTCGTGCGCACATCGGCCCCCATGTAGAGCGGCTCGAGCTTCTTGATCGAGTACGAACGGGAGCCGACGCGCACCGTGCGCAGCACGAGCGGATACAGGTCGACGAACACCCCCTCGCGGAGCAGACGGTCGACCTCCGCCTCGCGCACCCCGTGCCGTGCGGCCATCGCCACGAGGTGCGAGGTCTCGTAGGGCGCGTAGTGGTAGATGTGCATGCCGGGATGGGCCTGGCGACGCAGTGCCACGACGTCGAGGAACATCTCCAGCGCTCGACGTTCGGCGGCGAAGTCATGAGCCCACAGCGCCGTGTACTGGTCTGCGTTGTCGACCCATCCGAACAGGTAGTCGATGCCCCACTCAGCGTCACCGTCCGGCGCGGGCTCGGTGTAGAGCGGGTCGCCCTCGAAGTCGAAGAAGATGTCGCCCTGGCTGGGCACCGGCAGCGTGTGGATGGCCGCCGCGTAGTGCACCTCGAACGTCGGTGCGCCCTCGGCATCCGCTCGCAGCTGCAGCGCCGCCTGGGCACGGAGGTTCGCGAAGACGTCGGAGTTCATGCCCTCCGGCGCCTGCACCGCGGCAGCGAGGTCGTCGATCGTACGGATGCCGGCGGCACGGAGTCGCGCCCGCTGCACCGGACGCATCCGTGCCACCATGAGCAGGTCGCGGTGCGCGATGACCTGCTCCTCGCAGGTCGCGCAGCGCCCGCACGCGACCACCTCGAGGTCGCCGCGATCGTCTCCCCACGCCAGCGGCTCGCCTGTGGCGCCTTCCCCGATGCTCCGGTCGGCGATCAGGGCGCGCAGACGCGCACGCCTCACCCGGAACAGGGGCAGCAGGTCGTCGACGAGGTGCGTGCTGCGGGTGCCATCGCCGAGGATGAGGTCGACCTCGGCGGAGCGGGCGACCCCGATGCGGTCGAGCTGATCGACGTATGCCGCCAGCTGCATGAGTGCCGTGACCCGCGCCTTGCGGGCGAGCTTGGAGTCCTCCACCCTCCAGCGGCCGTCGTCGTCGCGACGGAGGAAGTCGGCGAAGCCGACGAACTCCTCGGTCGCGAACGCCGCTTGGAAGATCACGACGGCATCGGAGCGGAGCGCTTCCTCGGTCTCGGCCACCACGGCGGCCAGCGCGTCGGCATCGACGGAGGACACCTTGGCCACGCGGTGCACGCGCTCGTCGCCCAGCTCGTCGATGTAGCGGGCGAGCACATTCTGCTCGTGCACGTCGCCGAGCTCCGCTGCACGGCGCAGAGTGGCGTCTTCGGGCTCCTCGACGGCGGGCACCCTGCCCAGCTTGGCGTCGATCGCCCGGCACCACGCGAACTCGCACTCGGCAGCGGCCTTGAGGTCGCTGGCGCTCCAGATGACGCGCTGGTTCTGAGTGTCGATCCGCACGATGCTCCCGTTCTCTCGGATGCTTCGACACTAGCCGCGGCATCCGACACCGCCCGACGATCGGCCCCGCATCCGCGCTGACTTGGCAGCACCTGCGGGAATCGGCGCCTCAGAGCAGCGATACGCGCCCAGTGAACGGGGGCGCGACGCGCGCGGAAGCCTCCCGCATCCCTCGGAGGCGGGTCGACTCACGCGCGGGTCAGCGCCACCAGGTGTCGGCGGGAGTGGCAGGGAGATGCCGCTTGTGCTGCGTCGCGAGGTACTTCGCCTCGATGCGGCCCGCGACCTCCTGGTCGACGGGGCGTCCCTCGAGGAAGTCGTCGATCTGCTCATAGGTGAGCCCGAGCTCGTCCTCGTCGGCACGGCCGGGCTGCCCATCGAGCAGATCTGCCGTCGGCACTTTGAGCCACAGGCGGTCAGGGGCCTCGAGGTGCTGAAGCAGCGCGCGCCCCTGACGCTTGGTGAGCCCGGAGAGCGGCAGCAGGTCGGCTGCCCCGTCTCCGAACTTCGTGTAGAAGCCGGTGACGGCTTCGGCGGCGTGGTCGGTGCCGATCACGAGCAGGCCGTCATGCCCGGCGAGCGCGTACTGGGTCACCATGCGCACCCTGGCCTTGATGTTGCCGCGGTTGAAGTCGCTGATGTCGCTGGTGACGGCGAACTCGATGTCCTCCTCGACCCCGTCGACGCCGTTCTGGATGTTCACCTCGACGGACGAGTCGGGGGCGATGAACGCGAGCGCCGCCTCGGCGTCCGCCGCGTCATGCTGCACCCGGTACGGGAGGCGCACGGCGAGGAACCTCGCCTCGCCGCCCTCTGCGCGCACGCGCTCGACAGCGAGCTGCGCGAGGCGGCCAGCGAGGGTCGAGTCCTGACCGCCGGAGACGCCCAGCACGAAGCCGCGGGCGCCGCTCGCGCGGAGGTAATCGACGAGGAACCCCACCCGCCGTTCCACCTCGGTGGCGGGATCGATCTCGCTCGTCACGCCGAGCGCGTCGGCGATCTGCTGCTGCAGGCTCACAATGGCTCCTCACTCTGGGGGTCGACCTTCAGTATCTCCCCTGCGTGTTACGCGCGCATGACACATGATCCGCCCAGCTGCGACCTGAGAGGATAGGGCAGTGAAACTCCTCGTCGCGGCCCTGAGCTCCGAACTGTCCGCCTTCCCCGACTCCCTCCCCGGTTTCGACCGTCTGGTCACGGGCCCGGGAAAGCTCCAGGCGACCTATGCCCTCACCAGGGCGCTGGACGCGGCGACCTACGACGAGATCGTCGTGGTGGGGACCGCCGGCGCGATCGACCCTGAGCTGGAGAGCACAGTGCACGAGGTGGGCACGGCGTTCCAGCACGACGTCACCGACCTCGACGGCATCGCGGGGCAGCACGTCTCGCTCCCCGCACAGGTCGCCACCGGACGCGACGGCGTGCTCATCGCGACGGGCGATCACTTCGTCGACGACGCCGAGGTCACCGCCGTGATCCGCCCGACCGGCGCCGCTCTGGTCGACATGGAGACCTACGCGTACATCTGGGTGGCCGAGCAGTTCGGCGTGCCGATCCGCGTCTTCCGCGCGGTGTCCGACAGCGCCGAAGACGGCGCCCTCACTGACTGGCGCGAGGCCGTCGCCCGCTGCAGCGAGCAGCTGCGGGACTTCATCCGCGACGAGTACGGCGTCTGAGCCACACGGCTGCGGCGATCAGCGCGTCTCGATGACGCTCGGTCCCTCGGCCGTCGCGCGCACGGTCAGTTGAGCGGGGATCTGCTCCTGCATCGTCTCCACGTGACTGATGACGCCGACCGTTCGGCCACCCTGCCGTAGTTCGTCGAGAGTGCGCATGGCCACGTCGAGTGTGTCGCCGTCGAGCGAGCCGAAGCCCTCGTCGATGAACAGGGTGTCGAGGCGGATGCCGCCGGCCCTGGCCGTGACGACCTCGGCAAGGCCGAGTGCGAGGGCGAGCGAGCTGAGGAAGGTCTCGCCGCCGGAGAGCGACTGCGCCGGCCGGGTCTGACCGGTGAACGCGTCGAACACCACGATGCCGAGGCCGGATGCTGCGCCCCGAGCGGCGAGTGCGTCGGAGTGGCGAAGCTGATATCGACCGGTCGACATGTCGTCGAGACGACGGTTCGCCGCCTGCACGATCTCCTCCAGCTCGGCGGCGAGCACGAACGTCTCGAGCGTCATCTTGCGCGTGTTCGCCCCGCGCCCGGCGAGCGTGTCCGCGAGCTCGCGGAGCACCTCGAAGTCGGCCGCGTCGTCGGACACCCGCGCGTGCTCGACGACCGAGGAGTCGATGAGTCCCGTGAGACGCTCGGCCGTGCTCGCGGCCCTGGCGGCGAGCTCGACGGCGGTCGTCCAGGCGCCGCGAGCGTCGACGGCGGCCTGTTCGTGCGGCGCGAGGTCGATCGGCTCCTCGGGGAGGGTGCGCAGTTCGAGGTCGAGCAGGATCGCGCGTTCCTTGCCGCGCTGCGCCGCGTGCTCGTCGACCCTGGCGGACAGCGCGGCCTGCGTCGCCTCCGACCGCAGCGCGACTTCCGCGGCGGTCACGTCGTCGAAGTCCGACGCCCGGAGGGCCTCGTCGAGCTCGCGTTCGGCCTCCGCGGCGGCGATCGCACGCCGCACCCGCTCGGCGACCGCGTCAGCGAGAGCAGTGGCCGCCGCGATCCGCACCCCGGCGTCCGCGATGCGCTCGGCGACGGTCGCGAAATCGCCGCGCGCCGCAGCGATCTGCTTCTCGTCGTCGCCGTGTCGCTGCACGAGGGCCGCATGCTCCTCGCGGGCAGCGGCGAGGGCGGCGGCATCGACGGTGCGCGCACGTTCGAGCTCGTCGGCACGAGTCGCGAGCGTGGCCAGCTCGGCGTCGAGCTCGGCCGCCCGAGCACCGGCGGCGACGCTCTGCGCGTGCTGCTCGGTGGCGGAGGCGAGCTCCTCGTCGGCCTGCGCGACCGTGCGTCCGTCGGCCCGTGCGGATGCGGCCGCGAGCGCCGATCGCGTCGTCGCCAACATCTCCGCGGCCGTGCGCTCCCGCTGCATGGCGGTATCGCGTGCGGCCTCCGCCTCGGCGACGTCGTCGGCAGACACGGGGTCGGCATGCACCGCGGGGGCGGGGTGCACAGTCGCGCCGCAGACCGCGCAGGGCTCGCCGTCGATCAGCGTCGATGCCAGCTCGCCGGCCATCCCGTCCGAGCGACGCCGACGCAGCTCGGCGAATCGCGCCTGGGCGACTGCTGCGGCGTCGGCAGCGTCGTCGACCGCGCGATTGTCCTGTGCCTCCTGCAGCGCGAGAGCCTCCGCCTCGACGGCGGCCGCCCTGCGTGCAGCGGCCGCCTCGCGCACCGCGAGCAGATCGGCGGCGCGGTCGGCCGTGCGGCGGGCGTCGTCGCGCGCGGTGGAGACCTCGGCGATCGTGCCGGGCAGCGCAGCGCGCTCGGCCTCGATCTCCTCGATCCGCGCTGCGGCGGCGCTGATCCGGCTCTCCGCGGCAGCGAGCTCAGCACCCCGTGCCGTCTCCCTGCTCTCCAGTTCGCGCGCCCGTTCCCAGGCCCCGATCTCCCTGGTGCGATCCGACGCCCACGCCTCGAGCGCAGCGGCCGTGGTGTCGACGTCGATGCCGAACTCCGCCCACGCGTCCGCTGCCTCCCGTTCACCGGTCTCGGCGAGCGCAAGTGACGCGGTCGCGCGCGCAGCGGAACCGATGGTGGAACGCAGCGCCTCCGCTGCCCGTGCGGCCGCGAGCTCGGAGCGGATCTCGGCGATGCGGGATTCTTCGGCGTCGAGGGCGTCGAGAGCGGCTCGGGCGCGGTCGCGCTCGATCTGGGCGCGGCGGTCTTCGCGGAGCGCACTCACCGCCGCATCCGCGGCCGTCAGGCGACGCTCGGCGTCATCGCTCTCCGCCGCCCGGCGCTCGGCACGGTAGTCCGCACGGGCCTTGGCCCGGCGCAGGTCGTCGAGCCGGTCTTCCGTCGTCGCCACACGGCGAGGAGGCGACCCCGCGTCGGGGTCAGGTGACGCGCTGTCCGGTGCCCCGGCATCGGACGCCTCGCCCCAGAGGTCGGCAGAGGCGGCCAGCCGCTCGGCCTCGTCGAGCCGGGCGGTGACCGCGGCCAGGCGCGCACCGAGCGTCTGCTCGGCCGCACGACGACGCTCGTCGAACCGCGACTGCACGTCTTCGAACCGCTCGGTGCCGAACAGCCGCCGCAGCAGCGACTGCCGATCCTTGCTGTTCGCCAGCAGGAACTCCGAGAAGCGATTCTGCGCGAGGAGGATCACCTGCAGGAACTGCTCACGGCTGAGCTGGAGGATCTCGTCGAGCTCGTTGCCGACGTCGACCGCCCTGGCCGCACGGCCGATCCACCCGGCATCCGTCCACTCCTCGAGCGCGACGGCCGCAGCCTGCTTGGTCAGACCCCCTCCGCGCTTGGCCGGCCGCAGATACTCCGGAGATCTCGTGACGCGGAACCGTCCGGCCACCGTGCTGAACTCGACGACGACCTCGGAGATGTCGTCGGGCTCGCAATGGTCACTACGCAGGCGCTTCTCGCCCCCGTCGTACCGAGGGACGCCGCCGTAGAGCCCGAAGCACACGGCGTCGAGGATGCTCGACTTCCCCGCGCCGGTACGCCCCGCGATGAGGAAGATCCCGTCGTCGGCGAAACCGTCGAAGTCGACGGCCTGGCGCGCGCGGAACGGACCGAACCCCTCGACCTCCAGGCGGTGCAGCTGCATCAGACGAGCGCCTCGGCGCGCACCCGGTCGTCGAGCACCTCGCGGATCAGCTCGCTCTCGCGAGGCGTCGCTCCCTGGCCTCCCCGCACGTGCTCGAGAAAGGCCTCGATGCGATCGGTGTCGGTCACCGCGGCGCGCAGCCGCTCCGAATAGGTGCGTTCGGACGCCTCGGCCCCGACCGCGGGCTGGTGCTGCACCATCGCGCAGAACGGGAAGCTCTCACGCAGGCGGCGCATCGGCTCCGTCTGCGGCAGCGCGTCGGTGTAGACCGCGCATACCCAGTCATCGGCGTGTGCGGCGACGTTGTCGGCGGACAGGATCTCTTCGAGGGTGCCGGTGAGGGTCACGAGAGCCCGCGGCACCGGCAGCGGCAGCCACTCGACGGTGACGAGGCCGTCGGCGTCGAGCTCGACGAGCCACGATCCGCGGGGCTTGCTCTGCTCGCCGAAGCTGTAGTGCAGCGGTGCGCCCGCGTACCGCACACGGTCGCTGAGCCTGTTGCGTCCGTGGATGTGGCCGAGTGCCACGTAGTCGGGACCGTCGAACACGTCGAGCGGCACCATGTCGAGCCCGCCCTGGCGCACCTCGCGCTCGAGACCGACCGTGGACTCGACGCCGACGGCGAAGCAGTGCGCGATCGCCACGGAGCGGCCCTCATGCGCGGCCATGCCCTCGCGCACGAGGCTCATGGCGTGCGACATCGTCTGCGCCTGCGTACGCAGCGGCCCTCCGCCCTCGCCCGCGGCTGGCCAGTGAGCACGGACGATGGCCGGCTCGAGGTACGGGATGCCGAAGAAGTGCACGGGGCCGTGCTCGTCGTCGATCGTGACGGGGACGCCGACCTCTGCAGGGTCGGTGAGCACATGGATACCGTCGCGCAGGAGTCGCGCCTGGAACCCGAGCCGCGCGGCCGAGTCGTGGTTGCCGCTTGTGACGATCACGCGGGCACCCGTCTCGTGCAACGCGAGCAGCGCGTCGCTGAGGAGGGTGTACGCCGGACCGGACGGAGTCGCGGAGTCGAAGACGTCACCGGCCACCACCACCACGTCGACGGCGTTCTCTGCGACCTGCGTCACCAGCGCGTCGAGCACCTCGGCCAGCGCGTCCATGGTCTGGTTGCCATGGAAGGTGCGGCCGATGTGCCAGTCGGAGGTGTGCAGGATTCGCATACCCTCACGGTACGGAGGGCCTCCGACATCGGCGCTGAGGCCCGCCGTCGCCGGCCGGGAATGGAGCGGAAGGCGCTGCGGTCGACGACGCGGACGCCGTAACACGGCGTCATACGCCGCGGTTCAGCGCGTGCGGAGCAGACCGGCGTGCGAGGGGTTCGCCGCGAACCACTCCGCGACGTACCAGCAGACGGGGTCGACCTTGCGGTCGCCGCGCTCCTCGAGGTCTGCGACCGCGCCGGCGACGACCTTCGCCGCGTGGCCGTGGCCGCGGAAAGACGGGATCGTGAAGGCCCTGGTGAGGGCGATCGTGCGACCGTCGTCGCGGTAGTCGAGCACGCTCACGAGCTGCCCGTCACGGGTCAGCGTGTACCGAGACTCGTCCTTCTCGTCGGTCACCAGGAAGCCGTCGACGGCGTGCGAGATCGTCATTCGAGCAACGCTACGCCCGTCGCGCACCCCGATGGCCGTTTTGACACGCGGTGACTTCTTCCGACATAATCCCCCCATGACCACCAACGCACGCCCTTTGTCCGCCCAGGAGGCGAACGGGACTGCCGGGATGATGATGCCCGGTCGCGTTGGCATGTGTTGCCGAATGTGTCGCTGAACGAACAGCCACCCCGCCCGACCAGGTGATCCGCGATCTGCGGCTCCTGTGTCTCCGAGCACACACCCGTGCTCGATTCTCCGGCTCCGCCGGTCTTTCGTGCAACGCATCAGAGCCGCACCGGCTCACGTCCTGAGGACTTCATCATCATGTCGAACACCGCCCTTCTCGAGCGTCCCGCCGTCACCGCACCCGCCCGCACCGTTCCCGCGCAGACGGCAGCGCCCGTCGCCGCAGACCTCCCCGCCGTCCGCTCGCCCCGCGGCTTCGCCCTCTACGTCGGTCTCGACGAGATCAAGGCGGCCGAGGCCGGAGTGAGCCTCCCCCTCCTCGTCGACGCGCTCCGCCGCACGCTGGCCGAGCTGGCGCCCGGCGCCGAGACGCATGCGACGGTCGCCCTCGCCCCGCACGGCTCCGGCGGCCGCGACCTCGACGTCGTTCGTCTCGCGCTGCACGAGCCGGGGGCGATCGCCCGCACCAAGGCCTCCGCCGAGGAGGACACCGCCGTCGACGAGGGCGGCGTCGTCGTCGACATCTCGCGCAAGCGCGTGCTCATCGACGGCGAGTCCGCCGCGTTCACCTACAAGGAGTTCGAGCTCCTGCAGTACCTGGTGCTGCGCGAGGGCCGCACCATCGAGCGCTCCGAGCTCGTCTCGGCGCTGTGGCAGGCACAGGACGACGAGACCCCCGGCGAGCGCACCATCGACGTGCACGTCCGGAGGCTCCGCGCCAAGCTCGGCCGCTACGAGGACATCGTGCGCACCGTGCGCGGTATCGGCTACCGGTTCGATCGTCACGCCGACGTCGTGATCCGCTACGGCCACGGCACCCCCTCGCCCGACCGCTTCTGACCTGCGGCCCGCTCTCGGGCCGATGTCGGACGCCGCGCGTAGGGTGGGCGCATGACCCTTGCAACGGACGCCAGCGCAGCCGAGCCCGCGCACGACGGCGAGCCGCTGCACACCGTCTACCGCCCGCGGGTCCCGCTCGACCTCGACCGCACCGTCGGCATGCTGCGCCGCGGCGGTGGAGACCCCACGACCGTCCATGACGGACCGGTGATCTGGCGGGCGCTGCGCACCCCCGCCGGCCTCGCGACGCTCGCGCTGCGCGCCACCTCCGATGGCATCGCGGCCACGGCCTGGGGCGCCGGCGCCGAGCACGCGATCGACCGCGTCCCCGCGCTCTGCGGCGCGCTCGACGATCCCGACGGCTTCGACCCCTCTCACCATCCCCTCGTCGCCGAGGCCGCTCGACGCCATCCCGGCGTCCGGCTCGCGCGCACCGACGAGGTGTTCGACGCGCTCGCCTGCGCGATCATCGAGCAGAAGGTCACCGGCATGCAGGCGTTCGGCGCCTGGCGCTTCCTCGTCTCCAGGTTCGGCGAGCGCGCCCCCGGCCCCACCCCGCGGCCGATGTTCGCCGTGCCGTCCCCCGAGGCATGGCGGCGCATCCCGTCGTGGTCATGGCACCGCGCCGGCGTCGAGCCTCCGCAGTCGAAGACGATCGTCCGGGCGGCCGAGCGGGCCGACAGTATCCGCCGCGCCATGCTCGCCGCCGGCACCGGCGACGACCGTGACCGCGTGCTCACCAGCCTCCCGGGAGTCGGTCTGTGGACGTCTGCCGAGACCCGCATCCGCGCGCTCGGCGACGCCGACGCCGTGAGCGTGGGCGACTACCACCTCGCGCATGAGGTGGGCTTCGCGCTCACCGGCTCGCGCACCGACGACGACGGGATGCTCGCGCTGCTCGCTCCGTGGGCCGGACACCGTCAGCGCGTGATCCGGCTGATCTTCGCGAGCGGCGTGCGCGAACCGCGCCGAGGCCCCCGGCTCGCTCCGGAGAACCACCGCTCACGCTGACCCTCGTGCACACCGACGGCGACCGACCAAACGGCCCTAGGCTGGGCGCATGCCCCGACTCGTCCCGCGCCTGTTGATCACCGCCGCGCTCCTCGTGGTCGGGGTCGTGATCGGGCTGATCTTCGAGAACGTGTGGTTGGGCGTCCTGCTCGCCGGCATCATCTGGTTCGGCTGGTTCCTGGGCTTCGAGTCCCGCCGCGGCGGTCACGACGAGGGCGTGAACGACGAGGACCACGGCATCGAGCTCTGAGCCCCTGGCTCAGTAGTACACGGCGAGGGGACCGGACGGACCGGGGACGACCTGCACGGGGGTGTCGAAGACGCGGGTGAGCACGTCGTCGGTCATGATCTCGTCCGGTGTGCCGAACTCGACCACTGCCCCGTCCTTCATGGCGCAGATGCGGTCGGCGTAGTGACCAGCGAAGTTGATGTCGTGCAGCACGATCACGATCGTGCGGCCGAGCTCCTCGGCCGCACGCCGCAGGTGCTTCATCATGAGCACCGCGTGCCGCATGTCGAGGTTGTTCAGGGGCTCGTCGAGCAGCACGAACTCGGTGTCCTGCGCGAGCACCATCGCGACATAGGCACGCTGTCGCTGCCCTCCGGAGAGCTCGTCGAGGTACCGTCCCTCCAGCTCGGCGAGGTCGAGGAAGTCGATCGCCCTGCTGATGATCTCCTCGTCGGCGCGCGTGAGGCGTCCCTTCGAGTAGGGGAAGCGCCCGAATCCGACCAGCTGGCGCACGGTGAGACGCGTGACGAAGTGATTCTCCTGCCGGAGGATCGAGACGACCTTCGCGAGATCCTTCGACTTCGTGGATGCGACGTCGAGGCCGGCGATCTCGATGGAGCCGGCATCCATGCCGCTGAGGCGTCCGATCATCGTGAGCAGCGTCGATTTGCCCGCACCGTTCGGCCCGATCAGGGCGGTGATGCCGCCGGCCGGGATCTCGAGGTCGACGGGGCCGATCGCGACCTCGCTGCTGTAGTCGCGGCGGACGCCGGAGAGTGCGATCACAGTCGGCCCTTTCTGAGGATGACGATGAGGAAGACGGTGCCGCCGACGAGCTCGATGAGGATCGACACCATGCCGTGCGCGTAGAACACGTTCTTCATGAGGAACGACGCCCCGGCGAGGATCGTGAACGCCGTGAGCACCGCGACGGGGAACACGAGCCGGTGGTCGTGCGTGTCGGCGAACTGGTAGGCGAGCGTCGCGACGAGGAAGCCGAGGAAGGTCATCGGTCCGACGAGCGCCGTGGACGTGGCCATCAGCACCGCCACGAGGAACAGCACGATCAGCAGTTCGCGGCGATGATCGAGGCCGAGCGACCGCGCCGTGTCCGGCCCCAGCGCCATCACGTTGAGCCGCCTGGCACGGAGCCAGAGCAGGGTGGAGGCGACGACGCACAGCGGGATCGCCAGCGGCAGGTACGAGACGCCGGCGTTGGAGATGTTGCCGAACAGACGGGCGGCGAGCACGTCGAACTCGCTCGGCGTCAGCAGCCGCTGCATGAACGTCGCGATCGCTCCGAGCCCGCCGCCGATGATGATGCCGATGAGCAGCATCACCTGCAGGTTGCCGTACCGTCCGGACAGCAGCCAGCCGTACAGCGCCATGGCGAGCGCCACCATGATCGCGACCTGCAGGCCGAACTGCCACAGCCCCTGCATCGCCACGAGGCCAGCGACCCCGAACAGGTACACGGCGCTCGTCTGCACCACCCGGTAGAGAGACTCGAAGCCCATGATCGACGGCGTGATGATGCGGTTGTTCGTGACGGTCTGGAAGCTCACGGTCGCGATCGCCTGCGCCACCGCGACGACGGCCATCACCGTGACCCCGGTGCCCCGGTGCTTCGCGATGCGCCAGAACCCCGCGGAGCCGAAGGGCATCGGGTTGTCCCAGGCGAGCAGGCCGAACCCCGAAACGGCCGCGAGCACGATGAGCAGGGCGAGCACCACCGTGTAACGCCGACGGTCGCGCGGCGCCGTGAGCGCCGCCGCAGAGCGGATCGCCGTCGCCTCAGCCACGGCGGCGCTGCCTGAGCAGGAGGGCGATGAAGGCGACGGCCCCGACGATGCCGAGGATCAGCGACACCGGCACCTCGAACGGCATGATGATCGTGCGGCCGACGATGTCGCACACGGTCACGATCGCGATGCCGAGCAGGCACACCCACGGGAGGTTGCTGCGCAGGTCGTCTCCACGCATCATCGAGACGATGTTCGGCACGATGAGTCCGAGGAAGGGCAGGTTGCCGACGACGACGGTGACGACGCCCGTGGTGACGGCGATGAGCACGGTGCCCAGCAGGATGACCCTGTCGTAGTTCACGCCGATGCTCGTCGCGACCTCCTCGCCGAGTCCGGCGACGGTGAGCCGGTCGGCGACGAGGAACACGACCACGCCGACGATCGCAACGATCCAGAGCATCTCGTACTGTCCCCGCAGCACGGAGGTGAAGCTGCCGGCGAACCAGACACCCAGGGTCTGCAGCGAGTTCGTGACGAGGGCGAGGTAGGTGGAGACGGCGCCCACGACGGCGCCGAGCATGATGCCGACGATGGGCACGATGAGCGACGAGCGCAGCGACACCCGTCGGAGGAAGGCGAAGAACACCATGGTGCCGATGAACGCGGCGACTACGGCCCCGGCCATGCGCAGGGGGATGGACGGATGCGGCACGAGGATCATCACGGCGAGCAGGCCGAGTCCCGCCCATTCCGTGGTGCCTGTCGTCGTCGGCTCGACGAAGCGGTTCTGGGTGAGGAGCTGCATCACCAGACCCGCCATCGCCATCGACGCGCCGGCGAGCACGAGCGCGATCGTGCGCGGCACGCGGGTGATGAGGAACATCTCGCCGCCGTCGTCGGCGCCCGCGATGTCGTAGACCCCCGTGAACAGGGAGATCCCGAGCAGCACGAGCACGACGAGGACGCCGAGCAGGAGCATGGGGTCGAAGAGGCGCCCGCGGGTGCGGGGCGTCTCGGGGAGTGCGGTGCGGGTCATGACGGCGCGCGCACGCGGCGGCATCCGACGATCATCGGATGCCGCCGCGCGGCCCTTACTTCTTGGCGCTCTTCTCGAGCGCGTCGGCGAAGTCGTTGAGGAACGTCGTGTACGTCTGGATGCCCTCGTTGAGGTAGGTGTCGGTGGGCATGTAGACGATGTGCTTGTCCTTCACCGCGGTCACACCGGCGAGCGCCTCGGAGTTCTCGATGATCTCCGCCGCCTGCACGTAGTCGGGGGTCTCCTTGGCGAACACGGCGTCGCGGTCGAGCACGAGGATCCACGACGGGTTCGACGCGGCGATCGCCTCCACGGAGATCTCGTCGCCCTGGTGGTCGTCGGTGGCGTCGGCCACCTCGAGTGCGGGCGTGAGCCCGAGGATGTCGTAGATCGGGCCGAGCGAGCGGCCGACGGTCGGCGCGAGGTAGCCGATGGTGCCGCCGGAGGTGTTCACGGCCATGACGGTGTCGGCCTCGTCGTACGCCTTCTTGGCGCGCTCCACGGCGGCGTCGAACTCGTCGACGAGGGCCTTCGCCTCGTCCTGCTTGCCGAAGATCTCGCCGAGCACGGTCACCTGGCGCTTGAGCTCGGCGTCGAACGGCTCGCCCTCGCGGGGGTCCAGATCGATGATCGTCGCGTCGGGCACGAGGCCGGCGATCTTCTCGTTGTGCTGCGTGAAGCGCTGACCGCTGATGACGAGGTCGGGCTCGACGGCGACGAGCGACTCGAGGTCGGGCTCGGTGTGCAGGCCCAGGTCGACGATCGAGTCGTCCTTCACGTACGAGACGGTGTCGGGCATCAGAGCGACGGCGGCCGCGCTGAGCTCGACGCCCCAGTCGGAGAGCGTCTGGAAGGTGCGGTTGTCGAGGGCGACGACGGATGCCGGAGGAGTCGCGATCTCGTGCGTGCCGGAGTTGTCCTCGATCGTCACGGTATCGGCCGTCGGCTTCTTCTGCTCCGGCTCGGACGCACCTCCCGAGGCGCATCCCGCGAGGGCGAGGAGGCCGACGAGGGCGAGGCTCGTAGCGGTGAGGGTTCTTCTGGGCACGGACATGGAGAAGCTCCTGTTCTGCGTGAGAGTGTGCGCGAGTGGCGCCGGACCGATCGAGGTTAGGGTTGCCTATCCTGATCTTCGGATAGGTTAGCCTTACTTCATGAGCGATGTGAAATCCGGCTTCTCGATCGAGCGCCGCGGCCTCGACCTCCGCTTCCGCATGGTCACGCTGTCGGCCCGCGAGTGGCTCGCCCCCGACTTCGTGCGGGTCCGCCTGACCGGCGCCGACCTCGAAGGGTTCCAGTCGCTCGGCGCCGACGATCACATGCGGCTGTTCTTCCCGGCCGGCCCCGTCGACTCGGTCGAGGAGCTGCGCGCCTCCCCCAGCCGCGAGTACACGCCCCTCGCCTGGGGCGAGGACTGGCTCGACGTCGAGTTCGCCGTGCACGGCGACGAGGGCGTCGCCGCCCCCTGGGCTGCCTCCGCTCCCCTTGGTTCACAGATCGGCGTCGGAGGGCCCCGCGGCTCGGCCGTGCTCACCGGCACTCCCGGATCCTGGCTGCTCGTCGGCGACGAGACCGCGATCCCCGCGATCCGCCGTTTCGCCGCGCTCATCCCCGTCGGCGCACCCGCCCGCATCGTCATCGAGACCGTGTCCGCCGGCCGAGAGCTCGACATCGACGCTCCCGTCGACGTCGAGTGGCTGCACCGCGGAGACGACCCGTCCGGCTCGGCGCTCATCTCGTTCGTGGACGGGCTGACGGATGCCGTCGGCGCCGACCCGTTCGTCTTCATCGCCGCCGAGCAGTCCATCGTGAAGCCGGGCCGCGCCCTGCTCGCGCGCTGGGGCGTCGACACCGCGAACGCCGTCGTGAAGGGCTACTGGAAGCGCGGCGAGGCCGAGTACCACGCACCGCACTGAGCCCGGCATCCGCCAGACTGGTGCACATGGCACTCGTCGATCACCTGGGCATCACCGTCGCCGACATGGAGCGCGGCCGCGCGCAGTTCCACCCCGTCCTCACCGCGCTCGGCTACGAGCTGGGCACCGAGGACGAGGGTGGCATCTCCTGGTTCCGCGACGACGACACCGAGATCATCGTCTTCGCCCCGCGCGAGGAGGGGGCGGGCCCGCACGTGCACGGCCGTCCCGGCTGGCAGCACCTCGCCTTCCGCATCGACTCCCCCGCCGAGGTCGATCGGCTGCACCGGGTCGCGACCGACGCCGGGTGGACCGTCGTGCGGGAGCCGAAGCTCTACCCCCGCTTCAACGAGCGCTACTACGCGTCGTTCGTGGAGGACGACAACGGCATCCGCTTCGAGTTCATGTACAACCCGCCGCGGGAGTCTTGACGACCCGCGCGACCTTCCCCTATGGTTGCAAGGCTGTGCCGAGCGGCGCAGTACTCAGCCGAGGAGACGACGGATGACCGCCATGCGCGAGCTTCCCCCGGTCCTTGCCTTCGACCAGAAGCGCAACGACCGTTACGAGTCGTACCCTCCGGCGCGCGCCAGGTGACAGCATCCGCTGCCATCATGCCCCGCACCGTCAGGTCCGGGGCATTTTTCATGAGTCCCGACCTGTGGCCGAACACCACCGAAGGAAAGGAATCATGGAGAGGCTCTCCGCACGGCTGCTGTCGTGGGCGTCGCTGATCGACGAGAAGACGCTCGATCAGGCGCACACCACCGCACGCATGCCGTTCATCCACCCGCACCTGGCGCTCATGCCGGACGCGCACCTGGGCAAGGGGGCGACCGTAGGCTCGGTCATCCCCACGCTGGGCGCGATCATCCCGGCCGCCGTCGGCGTCGACATCGGCTGCGGCATGATCGCTGTCCGCACGCAGTTCACGAGGAGCGACCTCGCCGGTCGCGACCTCGCACCGCTGCGTGAGCAGATCGAGCGGGCCATCCCGCTGTCGGCCGGGCGCTACAACAACAAGGTCGTCGCCACGGCTCAGCCGCGCATCGACGAGCTCGAGGCGCTCGCGGAGAAGAACGGCTTCGATCCGGAGACCTACGCCAAGAACTGGCGGCTCCAGCTGGGCACGCTCGGCTCGGGCAACCACTTCATCGAGGTGTCGGCCGACGAGCTCGACCGGGTGTGGCTGTTCCTGCATTCCGGATCGCGGGGCGTCGGCAACAAGATCGCCACGCACCACATCGCCGTCGCGCAGAGGCTGGCCAGGCAGTGGTGGATCGATCTGCCCGACCCCGACCTGGCGTACCTCGTCGAGGGCGCGCCGGAGTTCACCCGGTACATCCGCGAGCTCCGGTGGGCGCAGCACTTCGCCCTGCTCAACCGGGAGGAGATGATGGACAGGGTCGTGCGGCAGGTGTCGGAGTTCCTCGGCACCCCGGTGGACGAGCAGGAGCGGATCAACTGCCACCACAACTTCACCGAGTCGGAGAAGCACTTCGGGAAGCAGGTGTGGGTCTCCCGGAAGGGCGCGATCCAGGCGGACGCCGGACGGCCGGGACTGATCCCCGGCTCGATGGGCACCGCGTCGTACGTGGTCGAGGGGCTCGGCAACCCGCTGTCGCTGAACTCCTCGCCGCACGGCGCCGGACGGGAGCACTCCAGGTCGGCGGCGCGGCGGACGTTCACGCACGATCAGCTGCGGGAGGCGATGACGGGCATCGAGTTCCGTGACACGGACGCCTTCATCGACGAGATCCCGCAGGCGTACAAGCCGATCGACACCGTGATGGCGGATGCCGCCGACCTCGTGACGATCCGGCACACGCTCAGGCAGCTCGTCAACGTGAAGGGCGACTGAGCGGACACGAGGACCCGGGGCCCCGGCCCCGGGTCCTCGGTAGGTCCGACGCATGTCCGAGGCATGAGCCAGACTGAGGGCATGGCGACCTTCGATCACATCGGCATCACCGTCGACGATGTCCCCGCGGCCTCCGCGCAGTTCAACCCCGTCTTCGAGGCGCTCGGCTACGTGCGCGCCTACGACGCAGAGGACCACGCGTACTGGCGCAAGACCGACGAGCCCGAGGTGCTGCTCTATCCCGCGCGCGACGAGGGCACCGGCCCGCACGAGCACGGCAGGGTGGGCTGGCAGCATCTCGCCTACGCCGTCGACTCCCGTGCGGAGGTCGACCGGCTGCACGACATCGCGCTGGCCGCCGGATGGACCGCGGTGCGCGAGCCCAAGGAGTACCCGCGGTTCACCGCGAAGTACTACGCCTCGTTCGTGGAGGACGCCAACGGCATCCGGCTGGAGTTCATGCACAACCCGCGCGACTGACCTCGGCCGCCGCCGACGGGAGCAGACTCAGGCGACGGGAGCCGCTTCTTCGACGGCCTCGGTCCTGTCGGTGAACGCCTCCTTGGGCACGAACAGCAGCAGCACGGCGGCGACCAGCGCCGTCACACCGCAGACCGTCCACACGGTGAGATAGCCGGCGAAGGAGCCCGCCGTGCCTTCGGCCGCCGCTCCGCCCACCCCGTGCAGCAGGGCGATGCCGAACACGCATGACGCGACCGCGCCGCCGACGGTCTTCACCGAGTTGGTGAGCCCGGTCGCGACGCCGGTCTGCGTCGACGGAGCCGCCGAGGCCGCCGCAGCCGGCAACGCGGCGACGAGCGCCCCTGAGCCGATGCCGGCGACGACCATGTTCGTGACCACCTGCAGGTACGAGCCGTGGAACGGCAGGAACAACAGGAAGCCGACGCAGACGAGCAGCGACGCCCCCAGGAGCGTCAATCGCGGTGTGAGCGCACGGGCGATCACCGGGAAGAGCATGGCTCCGACGATCATCGCGATGAGGTAGATGCCGATGATCAGCGAGGTGGCGAACCCGGTGGTCCCCAGCCCGTAGCCGTAGACCTCGGGGTCGGTGCGCACGAAGGTCGACAGCGGGGCCTGTGCCCCCAGCACGCTCACGCCGAAGAGGCCGGCGGTGAGGAACACGGGGCCGAGAGCGGGAGAGCGGAACATGCGCACATCGATGATCGGGTCGTCGTGGCGCAGCTCCCACAGCACGAAGGGCACCACGAGCAGGATGCCGAGCACCACCACCGCCCACGACCACGGGTTCACGAGCCCGCCGTCGAGACGGAGCATGCTCAGACCGCCCGTGAAGCAGAGCAGGGCGATCGAGATCAGCACGACGCCGACCGTGTCGAAGACGCCGCCGGTGGGCTCCGGCGACTCCTTCACGCCGACCAGCACCACGAAGAAGCAGACGACGACGAGGAGTGCGGGCACGAGCAGCACGACGGTGAGCGGCAGCACGTCGATGAGCGCACCTCCGGCGAGGGCGCCGATGATCGCACCGCCCTCGAGCGCGGCCACGAGGATGCCGGCGGCCTTTGCGGTGATGCCCGACCGCCCCTCCAACCGGCGCGACCGCGACCAGATCAACGCGATCTCCAGCGGAAGCCACACCACGTAGAAGCCCATCAGCGCCCAGGCGACGAGGAACAACCCGAACGAGTCGGTGAACGGCAGCACGAGCCCGGCCGCGGCGGTGAGCGCCGTGGAGATGAGCAGCATCCGCTTGTGGCCGATCATGTCGCCGAGCTTCGCGAACGCCGGCACGACGAGCGCCGAGAGCATGAGCTGCGCACCCTCGAACCAGTTCACGTCGGCGTCGTGGATGCCGAGATGCCGGGCGATGTCGCTGAGCATGGGCGTGTAGTACCCCTGCAGCACGCCGCTGGTGAACTCGACGAAGGCCAGGAAGCCGACGACGGTCGCAAGGGTGCCAAGAGTGCGGGTGCGCGTCATCGCGGCTCCTGTTCAGGCTCGGATGAGATCACCCTAGCCGTTCCAGGAGCGCCCGGTGGAAGCGCTCTCCGCGTTCCAGCGCGGCGACCTCGACGTTCTCGTCGACGCCGTGGATCGAGGCGCGCTGCGCGTTGGACATCTCCAACGGGGCGAAGCGGTAGACGGCGGGCGAGAAACGATGGAAGTGGCGGGAGTCGGTGGCAGCCATCATCACGTACGGAACGGCCGGGACGCCGGGGTGGGAGACCGCGAGCGCCTCCGCGATCACCGCGAACTGCTCGTTGTCGGTGGGCGACTCCGGCGATGGCTCGCTCGCCTCCTCGACGGTCACGGTGACCCGCGGATCGGCGATCCGGCGCCGGAGGCGCAGCACGGTCCGCTGGGTGGTCTGTCCCAGGGCGATGCGCAGATTGACAGTGGCGGACGCCTGAGAGGGCAGCACGTTGGCGGCTGTCCCGCCGGACTGCATGGTCGGGGCCACCGTCGTCCGCACCAGAGCGGCTGCCTCTCCCCCCAGGGCCGCGAACAGCTTGGCCGTGACGGGCGGCATCGCGGAGAGGAGGCGCAGCAGGTGCCTGGCCGGTCCGGGGGTCTGTACTGCCAGCAGCGACAGCATCCGCAGCACCGCCGCCGATGCGCGAGGCCGGAACGTCGAGGGACCGAGACGATCGACCGCCCTGGCGATGCGCCGTACCGCGGTGAGCGACGGCGGGGCCGAGGCGTGCCCGCCCTCGCCGCGCGCCGTCAGCCTGACGGTCATCACGCCCTTCTCGCCGACGCCGATCATCGCCGCGCGCCCTGGCACGAACGGCAGCGGCGCCTCCACGACGGCGCCGCCCTCGTCGATCACGAGCCAGGGGACGATGCCGCGGTCGCGGAGCACACGGGCGATCTCTTCTGCCGCGTGCCCGTAGGTCTCCTCGTTGCCGCCGAAGCTCAGGTAGACGTCGCGCGACGGGCGGAACCCGTCGGCGAGCAGGTTCTCCACGGCCTCCAGCACGACGATCAGCGGCCCCTTGTCATCGAGCGCCCCGCGCCCGTAGACCACGCCGTCGGCGATCACACCCGCGAACGGCGGGTGGGTCCAGGCGTCGCTCTCGTCGACGGGCACCACGTCGTAGTGCGCCATCAGCACGACGGGACCGTCGGACTCCGCGCCGGAGCCCTGCCAGCGGAACAGCAGACCCAGGTCGGTGTGCCACTCCCGCGTCAGGTGCTCGTGCACCAGCGGGTACTGGTCGGCGATGAGGGCGACGAAGGCCTCGAAGGGCTCGGATCCCCTCTCCTCCATCTCGGCGGACACGGTCGGCAGCTGGATCATCTGCGAGAGGCGCTCGGCGATGCCGGGACGGGGTGCGGTCACGACGGCCATCGTATCCCCGCCCGACGTCGTCCCGCGTCGCCGGAGAGAGTCTTGTGGCCCGCCGCCGGTCGGCGCAGACTGGGCGTGCCCACCCACCCACAGACGCACGACAGGAGCCCGACCATGGCGAACCTCAATCCGTACCTCTCCTTCCGCGACAACGCTCGCGAGGCGATGGAGTTCTACCAGGGCGTGCTCGGGGGCGACCTCGACATCAACGTCTTCTCCGAGTTCCCCGACATGCTGCAGGACCCGAGCGAGGCCGACCTCGTCATGCACGCGCAGCTCACGACGCCCGACGGCCTCGTGCTGATGGCGTCGGACACCCCGAGCTCGATGACCTACGTCGCCCCGCAGGGGTTCTCCGTCTCGCTGAGCGGGACCTCCGCCGAGACGACCCGCGCCGTGTGGGACCGCCTGTCCGACGGCGCCACCATCACGATGCCGCTCGCCCCGGCTCCGTGGGGCGGCCTGTTCGGCATGCTCGTCGATCGCTTCGGCACCGCCTGGATGCTGAACGGCGACCCCGAGTAGCCTCCCGCGTCGGCGGGTCGACGCCCCACCTGAGCGCCCACGCCCCACCTGGCAGACGTCCGTCAGGTGGGGCGTCGTCCGTCAGGTGGGGCGTCGTCCGTCAGGTGGGGCGTCGCGGAGACATGACGAGGCTCAGCGTGGACGCACGGCCCGGCAGGCGAGGTGCAGCGCCAACCGGGCTTCGGGGTCGGTCATGTCGATGCCCAGCAGCTCCTGCACCCGCCGGATGCGCACGGCGACCGTGTTGCGGTGCAGTCCGAGCGCGAGCGCGGTCGCGGCGATGCCCGACTCGTTGTCGAGGTACGCCGACAGCGTGTCGAGGAGTTCTCCTCCACCCTCCTGCAGCGGGGCGAGCAGCGACTGCGCTGCGGGCACGAACGTGTCGTTACCGGTCCACGCGAGGAGCAGCTGGTCGAGACCGAGGCTGTCGACCCGCACGAACCACCCCGTCGCCGACCGGGCGGCGGCGATCCGCGCGGCATCCCCCGCCTCGTCGAGCGTGCCGGCGAGCCCCTCAGGACCGCTCTGCAGCGACCCCACCCCGGTCGCGACGGTGAACGCGCGCAGCGCCGAGGAGTGCAGCTCCCGCAGCGCGGCCACCGCGCGCTCCACCCGGTCGGGACTCGGCGCCTCGGCGAACGTCAGCCAGCCGCCGACCCCGCGTCCCGTGGTCGTGGCGTGCGCCTCGCCGTCGATCGCCGACAGATCAGGGCCGATCGACCGCAGCAGGGAGAACGGGTCGAGTCGCCCCCGCGCGACCATGCGGAACCCGAGATGGTGCCCGGCGGTGCGCCATCCACGCTCGGTCATCCGGCGCTCGACGTCGGTGTCCGGCATGCCGTGGAGGTCGACGAAGTCGCGCAGCAGGCCGGACGACACCGCCACGTCGTTGACCTCGGCGACCTCGTCGATGAGGATCCGGCCGGCGACGGCGGGCATCGCGACCTCGGCGGCGACGGACAGCGCCTGCAGCTGCGCCTCGCCGAGCCCTCTGCCGAAGAGCACCAGGCGCAGACCGCTGCGTCCGGGGTTGTCCACGCGCACCGATGCCGCGGCGACGTCTCCCGCACGGGTCAGATCGATCCAGGAGTCCGACCCGATGGCGGACAGCACATCCGGGTCGAGCGCACCCCCTGCCTCGTGGAGGACCGCACCGGCCTCGACCAGCGCGACGCCGAGGCCGAGGTTCGCGGCGATGTGCCGCAGCAGGTCGGCGAGGTCGTGCGCCGAGTACTCGAACGACTGGGCGACCTTGCGCACCTGCCCCAGGGTCAGCGCGTCGCGGGCCTCGATGAGCATCCAGCACGCCTTCGCCAGCTGGACGGGTCGTGCGACGTCGAGCAGGGTCAGCCCGATCCGCGAGGCCAGGCGCATCGCTCCGGCATCCATGTCCGCCGCCCCCGGCATGGCCAGCCCGGTGAAACCGCGGTCGCGCACCCTGCGCAGCATCGCGTCCTGCTGCCAGGTCGTCACCGGCGCGGATGCCGTGAGCACCGCGAGGAGGCCGTCGACGTCTCCGGGCAGCTCGTCTTCCTGGGACTCGACAGCGACCGCCTGCCAGGACACGTCCACGGGACCAGCCACCACGCGGACCCCGCCGTTCTCGGCGTGCGCGAGGAGCCCGCTCAACATCAGCCTGTCGCTCATGCGGCGTCCAGCCCGACGATGCCGTAGGCGGAAGGCACGACGCGGGCGAGCCGTTCGGGGCTCTCGCTCCACCAGGCCGGTGCGGGGATGCCGATCACGGCCACGGTGCGGGCCAGCCCGAGATCGGTGACCTCCAGCACCTCACTGGACACGGCGTCGAGCACCACGATGACCGTCGGAGCCGCGGCGATGAGACGACCGTCCTGGAGCACGGCCAGCGTCTCGGAGCGCGTCACCACCCGGTGCACGGTCCCTCCGTGTCCGACGATCTCGACCGCGCCGGCGTGCGGATCGATCGGAGAGGGAGCCGTCGACACGATCCGCCCCTCGGCGAGGAGGCGGCCGCCGAGAGCGTCCGCGAGAGCGGGCAGGGGTGCGTCCTGCATCGCGAGGTACGACCGGCCGAGCGAGAGGGCGTAGCGGAGATGACCGCGGATCGCGTGCTGATGGAGGTCGCCGACCGTGAAGCCGGCGAGCACGGTGCACCCGACCCCGCCCGCCTGCACGATGGCCGAACGCACCACCCGCTCGGCGTCGATCGGCCGCCCCGCCTCCACGAGCGCGACACCGCCGGCGCCCGTCTCGCAGGCGAACACGAGACCGGGGACGCGGTCGACGAAGAGCGACATCTGGTCGAGGCTGGGTACAGCGCGTCCCGTGCAGTCGGCATCGACGACCGTGTGCGTGCCGGCGAGGGTCAGCGGGGCGAGGCCGTTCATGCCGCCGCCCTCCAGCGAGCACACCGCGGGGACCGGATGCCCGAGCCAGCGCTCCACCGCGGCCAGCAGGGGATGGAAGGGATCGAGCCCCGGCATCCGCTCCCCGAGCAGCATGGTCGAGCCGACGAACGCGACGCCGAGGCAGGGGGTCGCCGGGTCGAGATCGGATGCCGCGGAGATCCGCAGCGGCCACTCCGCCGAGCCGCGCAGCATCAGCTCGAGCATGGTGGTGGAACCGCCGCCACCGGAACCGAGCAGTGCATAGCCGCGCGCGAGCGCCGTGAGGTCCTCGCGCTCCAGCTCCATGCGCTCCAGCCTAGGACGCGGCCAGGGTCTCGACCGGGACGAACTCCTCCGCGAGACCGAACGCCGACGGGCCGAACGCGGCGAGCGCGGCCGGGGTGCGCATCATGTCGGGCGTGGAGATGCCGAGCACCCGCACGCGCTGACCGTAGCGGAGTCCCTCGGTCGTGATGGGTTCGGCGGTCTCGTGGTCGACGACGCAGATGAGGTCGGGCACGATCGCGACCACCCGTCCGCCGTGGCGGGCGACGAGGTTCTCGTTCTGGAAGTCGATCTCGAACGTCCCGCCGTCATCGTCGAGCGGGGCGATGGTCGCCCTGCCCTTGGCGAACCCCTCGGTGGTGCGCCGCTCGACATCGACGACCTTGCCGACGCACAGCTCGCGCAGGTGCGGGTACAGCGTGGTCGACAGGGTGTCGGCGATCGCATCGAACGGCGAGCGGTGCTCCTCGCGGGCCAGGCGGATGGCGCGGCCGAGGGCGAGCGCCATCGAGATCGTGCGGGGCACCGCGGTGCGGCGCACGTCGGCTCCGGTCATGGCGTACTCGGCGATGTGGCCGACCCCGCCGAGCCGGATCGTGATGCCGCGAGCCAGCCATTCCATCTGGCGGTCGTCGTCGCCGGTGTCGATGACGACCTTCTCTCCGCGCTCCCCCGCGAGGGCGAGCGGTGAGCCGTGCACGCCGTAGACCGCGAACGTCTCCATCGAGAGCTCGGGGAACGCCCGCCCCATTCCGTCGGCGTCCACCACGGGAAGCCCCGTCTCGGCCGCGACGACGAGCGGGATCATCGAGTTGATGCCGCCGCACTCGATCGGCATGGTGGCGTCGGCCCTGCGGCCGAGGTGCTCCTCCAGGGTGCGCAGCGCGAGCGTGGGCTCGGTGCCGGCCGGGATCTTCTCGACCATGACGGTGGGCGCGCCCATCTGGGCCGTGGGGATCACGAACAGGTCGTCGGCGAGCTCGTCAGGATCGAGGATCGTGATCGCCCCGTCGCCGAGCACCCGCTCCACGAGCATCGTGCCGATGTAGGGGTCTCCCCCGCCTCCCGTGCCGAGCAGCGTGGCACCGCGGGCGAGGTCGGGGAGATCGGCGGCGGTGAGCTGCCAGCTCACTTCTCCTCCCCCGTGGACACGCTGCCATCGAAACGGTGCGCAGGCAGATCGTAGCCGAAGTAACCGGGGCCGACCATGGCGAGCGCCTCGGCGGAGTGCCATCGCTCGTCGGCGGGGGCGGCGATGACGCGGACGCGCTGTCCGTAGCGCAGCCCCTCCGTGGTGATCGGCTCTCCGGACTCACCGTCGAGCACCATGATGAGGTCCGGCGTCGTCGCGAGCACCTCCCCGTCGCGCTCGGCGACGAGGTGCTCGTTCTGGAACTGCAGGGTCAGCGAAACGCCGCCCTCCGCGTCGATCCGCGCGCGCCCGCGGGCGAAGCCCGTAGTGGTGGCGCGCTGCACGTCGACGACCTTGCCGTCGAACAGCTCGCGCCCGCCGAGAAGCTCCACCGCCGCGGCCACGGGATCGGACTTCTCGTCACGGGCCTGCGCGATGCGCTCGCCGATCGCGATGCAGCGCGACAGGGAGCCCGAGACCAGCGACTCCTGCGCCGCTGCACCCGACATCGAGAAGCCGGAGATCATGACCGAGCAGCCCATCTCGACGCAGGCGACGCGCGCGATGCGCTCGGTCCACGAGTTGTCGACGGTCTGCAGCACCCCGGTGTTGCCCTTCTCGTCGCTGAACGCGAGGGGGGATGCGGTGACGCCATACAGCGTGGGCAGCACCATCTGCAGTTCGGGGAAGGCGCGACCCATGCCGTCGGCGTCGACGAGCGGCAGTCCCAGGGCCGCGGCGGCGGCGATCGGGATCGTGGAGTTCACGCCCCCGACCTCGGCGCACGCGATGTGGGTGACCGGACGGCCGAGGTGGATGCCGAGAGCCTTCACGGGCTCCACGACCTCGTCGAGGCTGGGCAGCTTCTCGACCATGACCGTGGGCGCACCCATCATGGCGACGAAGAGCACGAGCGCGTCCTCAGGCACCTCGTCGAGTCCGACCACGGTGACGTCGCCGCCGGAGGCGAGGGCCTGGCGGGCGAGCAGAGCCCCGATGTATGGGTCGCCTCCTCCGCCGGTGCCGAGCACGGCGGCGCCACGGGCGAGCCCCTCGATGTGGGAGGGCGTGATGGTCCAGCTCACGTCACACCCCCATGTCGAGGTCGCCGACCGCCTTCGCGCGGATGCGCGTGGCGTTGCCGGGGAGGTACGGGATCGGCACCTCGTCGAAGTCGATGATCGACACGGTCGCGGGTTTGGCGCCGGCGGCGATCGCCTTGTCGACGGCCTCGGCGCGCACCTCGGCGATCGTCTCGTCGCGACGGCCCGGCTCGATCGCGTAGACCTTGTCGATCTCGCCGCCGACCTGGGCGATCGACGCGCCGATGGCGTTGGCCACCGCGTAGTTCTGCGGACGGTGCACGGTGCCGAACAGCGGCAGCTCGTCTGGCAGCAGGATCGATCCGCCGCCGACGGCGACCACGGCGATCGGCTCCGGCGAGGTGCGCATCCGGTCGACGGCCTCCGAGACGCGCTCGGCGATGCGGGCCAGCACACGGGCGACGAAGTCCGGGTCGAGGTGCGCGACCTTCGACGGGTCCCCCACCTGGGCGCGCCCCGCGGCCACCGCGATGTCGGTGGCGGTGAGGGTGGACCCGCCGAAGACGAGCGCCTCGCTGGTGAGGCGGTAGCCGACGGATGCCGGCCCCACCTCCGCCGTCTCCTCGTCGACGATGCTGCCGCCGCCGATGCCGAGCGACAGCACATCCGGCATCCGGAAGTTCGTGCGGATGCCCGCGACCTTGACCTCGTTCGCCGTCTCGCGCGGGAAGCCGTTGATGAGCAGGCCGATGTCGGCGGTGGTGCCGCCCACGTCGATCACGGCGCAGTCGTCGAGCCCGCTCGTCGCCGCAGCTCCGCGCATGGAGTTCGTCGGACCCGAGGCGAAGGTGGCGACCGGGTAGCGGCGCACGTACTCCTCGTCCATGAGGGTGCCGTCGTTCTGGCTGAGGAAGATGGGGGCGTCGATGCCCTGCGCGCGCACCGCCGAGGTGAGGCCGTCGACGATCTCCGAGGCGAGCTCGCGCAGCGCGGCGTTGATGATCGTGGCGTTCTCGCGCTCCAGCAGACCGATCCGGCCGATCTCGTGCGACAGCGAGATGGCGGCATCCGGTCCGAGCACCGAGGCGACGATCTCGGCCGCCTGCACCTCGAGGTCGTGGTTGACCGGGCTGAACACCGACGAGATCGCGACGGAGCGGATGCCGTGGGACTTCATGTCCTCGGCGTGCGCCCGCAGCTCCTCGGGGTCGAGCGGCGAGATCGGACGTCCGTCGAACTCGTAGCCGCCGTGCGCGAGGTAGCTGCGCGCCTGCGTCGCCTCGACGAGGACCTCCGGCCAGTCCACGAGCGGCGGCAGTGCGCGGGTCGCCGGCAGGCCGAGCCGCAGCGCCGCCACCGGGGCAAGGCGGCTCGCCTGCACGAGCGCGTTGATGAAGTGCGTCGTGCCGATCATCACCGCTTCGATCTCGGCGCCCTCGAACGCGTGTCCTGCGCGGAGGTCCTCGATGGCCTGGACGATCCCGCTGGTCACGTCGGGCGTGGTGGAGTGCTTGACGCCCGCGAGCGTGCGGGTCCCGTCCATGAGGACGGCGTCGGTGTTGGTGCCGCCGACGTCGATGCCGATGTGCATGATTCTCGCTTCCTTGTGTGACGTTCTTCGGATCAGGCCGTGGCCTCGACCGGGGCGGCCTGGCGTGTGGTCGCGACGCCGACGCCCCTGACCAGCCCGAGCTTGCCGGCGACGATGTAGAGGGCCATCGACAGGAACAGGCTCAGCAGCGACGGGATGCCCCATGTGACGAAGTAGCCGACGAGCGACGACACGAGCCAGACGATGATTGTCGCCGGGACGATGCGCGGAGCGGTGGCCGGCAGCGTGCCCTCGTCGCGCGTGGCGTCGAGGTCGCCACGCCAGCGGCGGACCACGTAGTACTCGGCGACCATGATGCCGGCGATCGGCGGGAACGCGACGCTGAGCACGATGAGGAACTCGGTGAACTGCCCCAGGATGCCGACGGCGGCGAGGATCGATCCGACCACGCCCAGCACGATGGTCGTGGTGACGCGGTGGAGGTTCTTGCCGAAGGCGGTGGAGATGAAGTTGACCAGGCCCAGGGTCGACGAGTACAGGTTCCAGTCGTTGATCTTCAGCGTGCCGGTGAGCACGATGAACAGGCCGATGAAGCCGACCGACGAGGTGACGATGGCGACGATGTCGCCCGTGCCCGCGGCGTGGGCCAGCAGCACGCCGGCGAGGCCGATGACGAACTCGCCGAGGGAGACGCCGACGACGGTCTGCTTGATGACGTCACCGCGGGAGCGGTTGAAGCGCGTCATGTCGCCGGTGATGATGGCGCCGACGATGAGGCCTCCGGCGACGATGCCGGTGCCGGCCCAGACGCTCATGGCCGGACCGGGCGCCGGACCCGTGAGGAGCTCGCCGATGTCGTGGCGGGTGAGCTCGGAGATGACCGACCAGCCGACCAGGATGAGGAACAGCGGCACCGTGACGTTCGCCAGCCACTGCATCCCGACGAAGCCGAACGCGACGATCGCGGTGACGACGAGGCCGAAGATGAGGCTCCACGCCCACACCGGAAGGGCGCCGGGCATGAGGGCGTCGAGCGACTGTGCGGAGATGGCGGACTGGATGCCGAACCAGCCGATGAGGCTGATGCCGATGGCCAGGCCGACCAGCGAGGCGCCGATCTCGCCGAAGCCGGTCCAGCGGGCGAGGAGGGCGGTGTTGAGCCCCTCTCGCTGCCCGATGAAGCCGACAACGCACATGATCACCTCGAGGATGAGCGAGCCGAAGAGGAAGGCGAGGACGGCCTCGCCGAAGGTCATGCTGTAACCGAGTGTCGCGCCGAGGAGGAACTGCGAGAGGGCGGAGACCTGGCCGAATCGCTGCACTGCGATTCCGAACCAGGGCTTGCGCGCGTCCGGTGTCACCCGGGAGAGCGCGAAGTCGTCTGCGTGCGCCGTGCGTGCCATGAGGGATCCTTCGAGAGGAGGGACGGGTTTTCGGCCACAGTAGTGACGCCACCCTCCGCTCGAACATGTGCATTACGCACGAAGATGAGCCTCGTATGTGCACATCGCACTACGCCTGTCGCTTCGCGCTCGCCCTCACCTCAACGCCCGACGCCCCACCTGCGCGACGACGCCCCACCTGGCAGACGCCCGTCAGGTGGGGCGTCGTCGGTCAGGTGGGGCGTCGCGGGAAGAGCGGAGGGATGCCGGCTCAGCGCAGGGCGTGCTCCTCGATGAAAGCGCGTAGCGCTGCGGCGTCGTCGGCCAGCTCGGTGACGTGCTGCGGGGCGTCGAGCATCTCCTGCAGCTCCGGCGAATAGGTGAGCTCGACGCCGATCGCCTCGCGGATCGTCTCGGCGAACTTCTCGGGCTTCGCGGTCTCCAGCACGAGCATCGGCACCCCGGACTCGACGTACTCGCGAGCGACCTTCACGCCGTCGGCCGTGTGCGGGTCGATGACGTCACCGGACTCCTCGTACACCTCGCGGATGGTCGCGAGACGGTCGGCGTGCGTGGATGTGCCGCTGACGATGCCGAACTCGTCGGCGAAGCGGGCGAGTTCGGCGGAGAAGTCGAAGTGGCCCTGCTCGTCGAGGTCGCGCCAGGCGCCGACCACGCGGGCCGGATCGCGGTCGACGAGCTCGAAGATGAAGCGCTCGAGGTTGGACGCCTTGGAGATGTCCATCGACGGGCTGGAGGTCGCGAGGGTCTGCGCCGCGCTGCGCGGACGGTAGACGCCGGTGCGGAAGAACTCGTCGAGCACGTTGTTCTCGTTGGCGGCGAGCACGAGACGGCGGATCGGCAGGCCCATCTGCTTGGCGTAGAAGCCCGAGAGGATGTTGCCGAAGTTGCCAGACGGCACCGTGAACGACAGCTCGGTCCAGCCGCCGGCATCCGTCGCCCGCAGCCAGGCCCAGAAGTAGTAGACGACCTGCGCCGTGATGCGGGCGAGGTTGATGGAGTTCACCGCGCCCAGGTGCTGGGAGCGCTTGAAGTCGAGGTCGCCGGCGAGCTCCTTGACGAGGTTCTGGCAGTCGTCGAAGACGCCGTCGACGGCGATGTTGTGCACATTCGCGTCGTCGAGGGAGAACATCTGCGCGCGCTGGAACGCGCTCATGCGACCCTGCGGCGACAGCATGAACACGGAGATGCGGTCCTTGCCGCGCAGTGCGTGCTCGGCCGCGGAGCCGGTGTCGCCGGACGTGGCGCCGAGGATGTTCAGCACGGAGCCCTTGCGCTCCAGCGCGTACTCGACGACCTGGCCGAGGAACTGCATCGCCATGTCCTTGAACGCCAGCGTGGGGCCCTCCGAGAGACCGACGAGCGTGAGCCCGCCGTCGATGTCGCGCAGCGGCACGACCGGACCGGGGAACGGCGCGTACGCCGCCTCGGTCATCCGGGCGAGGTCGTCGCGCGGGATGTCGGTGGCGAACAGGCCCAGCACCTCGGTGGCGAGCTGCGGGTAAGTGAGGGCGCGCCAGCGCTCCAGCGTCTCCCCGTCGACCGTCGGCATGACCTCGGGGACCGCGAGTCCGCCGTCGGTCGCCAGCCCTTCGAGCAGCGTCTCGCAGTACGGCAGCGGCTGCATGCCGCCTCGGGTCGAGATGTACTGCACGGGAGCTCCTCAGGTCGGGATCGGCGCGGGCTCCTCCATTCTCGCAGGTGCGCGGGTGCGGATGACACGAGCGGATGCTGTGCATGCGGACGGGGGCGGATGCCGCGGCATCCGTCCCCCGTCGTCCCTCAGGGCTGAGGCGCAGCGTCGACGACGCTGACCTCGATCGACCACGAGGTCCACGGCACGTCTGCGGGCAGCGCCCTCGTCGATCTGCTCGGGTAGGAGTCGCGATAGCCGACGATGCGGCCGGACTCCGTGTCGATGTCGACCTGTTGCACGAACTCGTCGCCGAGATCGGACCCCTCGCCGAGAGCGGTGCGGAGCTCCAGGGTCGTCACGCTGCCCGTCGTCGTCGCCACGTCCACCACCGCGATTCTGCTTCACGTTTTCTCGTCCGCGCTCGCCGCATTCCTCCGCGGCGACTCGATCGGGCGCGTGGGGCCGAGTCAGAACAGGCTCCTCGGCAGCACCCCTTCGTGTTCGAGCAGCCACCGTTTGGTCGCGAGCCCCTGCCCCGGGTCGCCGCCCGAGTAGCCGT
>JAGIAK010000209.1 GCA_017744855.1 Microbacterium sp. | reverse complement strand
GGTGATCGCTCTCGCTCTTGCAGACGTAGCCGCGGGCGCCGGCGGCGAGCGCCTGCATGCAGCGGTGGTCGCTCTGGTGGAGGGTGAAGACGAGGATCTCGATGTCGCGGTTGCGGCGCTTGAGGTCGGCGATCGTGTCGACGCCGCCGAGGCGCGGCATGGCGAGGTCGAGCACGACGATGTCGGGATGGACCACGTCGGCCTGCTCGATCGCCTCCCAGCCGTCGCCGGCCTCGCCGACGACCTCGAACTTGTCGAGCGATTCGACGATCGCCTTGACCCCGGCGCGGACCACCGGATGGTCGTCCACCACGAGGATCGTCCGCGCGCCCTGCCCGGGCGCAGAGTTCGAGTGCAGCACCAGCGTCCCTCCTGCCCCCGAAGACCCCTGTCGCCATCGGAAACCCGCTAAGGCTGCGCGGCCAGGCCGGAGCACGCAATCAGCAGAAACCCTGAGAGGGCGGGTTCCGCCGGCTTGCGTGGCCGGGATCGCGCCCGAGATTGCGCTGGGATGCGCGAACCGACATAGGACGGT
>JAGIAK010000208.1 GCA_017744855.1 Microbacterium sp. | reverse complement strand
ACACCGAGATCTCGGTGACGCTCATCCAGCCCATCGCGATGGAGGAGGGCCTCGGCTTCGCCATCCGCGAGGGTGGCCGCACCGTCGGCTCGGGCCGGGTCACGAAGATCCTCAAGTGATCACCGCCCCGCGAGGGGCAGGTCGCTGAACGCAGGGCCCGGGAGCTTCGGCTCCCGGGCCCTGCGTCGTCCCCGGCCGGCCGACGGCAGCGGTCCGGACCAGGGGAGTTGGCTTTGCGGCCCGCGTCTGGCAGACTGTCGGGGTTGCCCGCTGGGGTGTGCGTTCACGCGCGCCCATCGCTGGGCGAACAGACGTGGCGGACGCCCAGACCCTCGGGGTCACCCGACGGGGGGCGGACGACAACCACGGCCCCCGTCCGGGAACGGTGCGCGAGCGCCGAGGCGCGTCGCGAACAGCGACACGCCCGAGTGCGGGGGTCGGACAGGACCGGTTCGAGAGAGAGAAGTAGACGACGCCATGGCGGGACAGAAGATCCGCATCAGGCTCAAGTCCTACGACCACGAGGTCATCGACAGCTCG
>JAGIAK010000207.1 GCA_017744855.1 Microbacterium sp. | reverse complement strand
AGCCAGACGTGCGGCACGCGCGCGCCGGCGCGGCCGCGGGTCTGGTCGGGGTGCAGGCAGGCCGGCTCGTCCTCGCGGCGGCCGTCGACCACCGCATTGGACCGGTAGAACTGGCCGAGCTCCATGGTCAGCTCGTCGCGCTGCGCGGGGGTGTCGGGACCGATCTCCTCAGGGGTCACCCGGCGGACGTAGCGGGTATAGGCCTGCTCGACCGTGAGCAAGCCGACCGGGCGGCGCTCGGCCTCGTAGCTGTCGAGCAGCGCCTCGCCGGCCTCGCCTTTGAGCACCATGGCGAGCTTCCATGCGAGGTTGGCGGCGTCCTGCACGCCGGTGTTGCCGCCGAAGCCGCCGGTCGGCGGGACCACGTGCGCGGCATCGCCGGCGATGAACACGCGGCCCTTGCGGTAGGCATCGGCGCATTCGGCGACGGCCTTCCAGATCGCGACGTCCTCGATCTCGACCGGCATGTCGGGCACGCCGATGGCCGAGCGGACCAGCGCGATGCAGCGTTCGGGCGACACGTCGCCGGCGACGTCCTTGGCGCCGGGC
>JAGIAK010000206.1 GCA_017744855.1 Microbacterium sp. | reverse complement strand
CTGTACAGCTTCAATCTAAATTCATATACCAAAACGCTTGATTCAGTTAATTTGCTAGTTCTCAATTCATCTAGATTAATTGCTTAATCTAAACTCTTGAGTGAACAATTTATTTCAGACTCAATTTTGCCAATCTGTTAATGAATAAACACGCCTTCGTCAGGTCATGCTTAATACCGTGATACTTAAATCACAGAAGTTAATAAACCAAGATCTAAATCTTTATTTACTAATTTCTGTAATCCGAACTTCTCTTAAGTTCTGGTGGAGACTAGGAGAGTCGAACTCCTGACCTCCTGCGTGCAAAGCAGGCGCTCTACCAACTAAGCTAAGTCCCCAGCTTACATCATCAGTCATGTATCTTTTATCTATAACTTCAACCAGTCAAAGTCATGGTGGGTCTGACAAGACTTGAACTTGTGACCCCACGCTTATCAAGCGTGTGCTCTAACCAACTGAGCTACAGACCCTCAGATACATCTATGAAGAACAACTTGTTGTGGATTCTTACCAATCGTCAATCTTTCGTTAAGGAGGTGATC
>JAGIAK010000205.1 GCA_017744855.1 Microbacterium sp. | reverse complement strand
GGTACGGCCCGAGGCGGCGGGCCGCGGCGAAGCGCTTCACCCAGCCCTGCGCCGGCGCGACGCCGGAGGCCTCGACCCAGCGCGCGAACGTCGCGCACGGCTCCCGCGGCATCGTGACCTGCAGCTCGACCTCCGCGCCGACGCGCCAGACGTCGCCGACGCGCGAGGCGTTCACGTCGAGGCCGGAGGTGCGGAGGTTCTCGCCGAAGAAGCCGGCCGCGAGCTCGTGGCCCGTCTCGGCGCCCCAGTAGTCGGCGTCCTCCTGCGCGTAGGCGTAGACCGCCTTGTCATGCCCGCCGTGATGCTTGCGGTCGGCCTGCACGTCGGCGTAGACGCCGTACGGCCCCACCTGCACAGGCCCGCCGACGGCGCGCTTGTCGATCGCCGTGACGCCCACGGTCCCGGCGTCGGGGCGGAGTTCGGCGACGGTCGCGATGGCGAGGAGGCTCGGCATGCGGCAACGATACGCGGAAGCACCACGCCCGTGGGCGCGAACGGTCCCGTCCCGGCGCGGGAGGGAGCCGTTCGCGCCCAGGGCACAGG
>JAGIAK010000204.1 GCA_017744855.1 Microbacterium sp. | reverse complement strand
GAGCCGTCCACGACGGTGACGATGCCGCGGCGGCGCGCCTCGCGGCAGATCTCGCGCACCGGGTTGACCGTGCCGAGCACGTTGGAGACATGGGTGACCGCGAGCAGCTTCACGTCCGCGGTCATCGCCTTATACAGCGCCTCCAGGTCGAGGCTGCCATCGGGCAGCATCTCGGCGACCCTGATCGTGGCGCCGGTGCGCTGGGCGACCAGCTGCCACGGCACGATGTTGGCGTGGTGCTCCATCCGCGAGACCAGGATGGTGTCGCCGGCCTTCAGCCGCGGCAGCGCCCAGGAATAGGCGACCAGGTTGATCGCGAAGGTGGTGCCGCTGCACAGCACCAGCTCGTCGCTGCGCACGTTGAGGAAGCGGGCCAGCTTGCCGCGCGCCGCCTCGTAGGCCTCGGTCGCCTCGGCGCCGAGCGCGTGCACCGCGCGGCTGACGTTGGCGTTCTGGCGCCGGTAGAACTCGTCCTGCGAGGCGATCACCGGCAGCGGCTTCTGCCCGGTGTTGGCGTTGTCGAAGTAGATGAGCGGCTTGCCGTGGACCTCGCGCATCAGCAGCGGGAAG
>JAGIAK010000203.1 GCA_017744855.1 Microbacterium sp. | reverse complement strand
CTTCCACGTGGGGCACCTCAACCTGCTGCGGCACGCCAAGGCGCGGTGCGACCACCTGATCGCGGGCGTCGTGGCCGACGAGGTGCTCGAGATCACCAAGGGGCGCCGGCCCGTCGTGCCGCTCGTCGAGCGCGCCGAGATCGTGTCCCACATCTCCTACGTCGACGAGGTCCACCACGAGGTGCTCCTCGACAAGCTCGAGACGTGGCGCGAGCTGCGGTTCGACGTCTTCTTCAAGGGCGACGACTGGCGCGGCACGCCGAAGGGCGAGGAGCTCGAGCGGCGGTTCGCGCGGGTCGGCGTCGAGGTCGTGTACTTCCCGTACACGGTCCACACGTCGAGCACGATCCTGCGGGCGGCGCTCGCGGAGCTGGAGCGACCCGCGGTGTGAGCCGCGGTCCTGACGGGCGGCGTGACCGCCCGCGCCCGCCCCCGGGGCCCGTGCCCCCCACGGCCCCGGGGGCGGTGTCGGCGGGCGTCCGTAGAATCGTGCAGCAACCCCGGTCCCGCGCGGATCCGGGGCTCGCGTGCTGCCGTCGCCGCCCGCCACCCCGCACGAAGGACCCCCCGATGGACCTGACCGGCCTCCTGC
>JAGIAK010000202.1 GCA_017744855.1 Microbacterium sp. | reverse complement strand
ACTCGCTCCTTCGTCGCTCGCTCAACGACCGACGTGCACCCCGCGGAGCACGTTTCGACTCGCTCCTTCGTCGCTCGCTCAACGACCAGGAGACACCCCGGTCGTTGAGCGAGCGAAGCGAGTCGAAACGCGCTCAACGACCGGCGGCTATCACTCCGCGTCCGACCCGCTGGTGCCGGCGTTCACGTCGAGCAGACGGTACTTCTCGGCCGCCTGCGCGGGCAGCGAGGCGTCGACCTCTCCGCGCTTGGCCAGGAGCTGCAGCGTGCGCACGACGACCGACGGTCCGTCGATCTTGAAGAAGCGGCGAGCGGCGGCACGTGTGTCGGAGAAGCCGAAGCCGTCGGCGCCGAGCGTGGCCCAGTCGTTCGGCACGAACTGGCGCACCTGGTCGGGCAGATCCTTCGCGTAGTCGCTGACGGCGACGATCGGCCCCGCCGACCCCGCGAGCTGTGACGCCAGGAACGGCGTGCGGGAGCCGCGTCCGAGGAACTCGTCCTCCTCGGCGGCGACGGCGTCGCGTCGCAGCTCGGTCCACGAGGTCACCGACCAGACGTCTGCCTGCACACCCCAGTCGTCGCGCAGCAGCTGCTGCGCCTCGAGCGCCCAGGTCACGCCGATGC
>JAGIAK010000201.1 GCA_017744855.1 Microbacterium sp. | reverse complement strand
GCGAACTACCTGTCCGATCCCGACGGCCTGGACCTGCGGGTGATGGTCGAGTGCGCGAAGCTGTCGCGCGACCTGCTGGCGCAGCCGGCCTTCGATCGCTGGCGCGGCGCGCCGATCTTCCCCGCGCGCGATGGGCTGTCCGACGGCGAGCTGGCGGAGTTCGTCCGCGCCAAGGCCGAAACCATCTACCACCCGGTCGGCTCCTGCCGGATGGGCCGCGACGACGATGCGGTGGTCGATCCGCAGCTGCGCGTGCGCGGCGTCGCCGGACTGCGCGTGGTCGACGCCTCGGTCATGCCGACCCTGCCCGGCGGCAACACCAACGCACCGGTGATCGCGATCGCCGAGCGCGCGGCGGACCTGATCCGCGGGCGATCGCCGGGCTGAGTCGCCGTCGGTCAGCCCTGTTCGAGCAACGCCGGCAGCGGGCAGTGGAGGACGGCACAGACCGTGCGCAGCAGCTCGGCCTCGGCGACGCTGACCCGCTGGTCGCTGGACACCGCATCGACCAGCGCCTCGACCAGCATCTCCTTGGCCTCCGGCAGCAGCGCATCCAACGGTCCCCATACCGCGTCCAGCGCCTGCACGCCCTCGGCGGGCGGCGCATAGGGCAGGTG
>JAGIAK010000200.1 GCA_017744855.1 Microbacterium sp. | reverse complement strand
ACCAAGCCCCCCGCCTTCCGCCCCGGGCGATGCGACACGCCCTCGAGGCCCGGCCAGGAGAGCGCAGCGCCGTAGGGGTTCGCCGGGTCGGTCGAGGCGAGCGTGATCGCCGTGCGCGGCGGTGGATCGGCGAGTCCGGCGAAGGTACGGAGCCTGTCGACGGTGGCGGATGCCGCGAACTGTGCGGCGCCCAGCTTCTCGATCACGTAGCCGCGACGGCAGTGTCCGGCCTCTTCGAAGCCGGCGAGCACGCGGTAGGCCTGTGCGAAGCCGCCAGGCACGCCCTCCGCTTGCACCGCTCCTCTGGTGACGACGCCGTAGCGGTCGAGGAGGAGGCCGGCGGTGACGGTGGCGCGCCGCGCCGGGTCGGTCTCGGCCGCGGGCAGAAGCGACCAGCGGCCGCCCAGCGAGGTGGGGCGCGGGGCTGTGCGGGTGAGGGACATGCCCCGGTACGTGCGGGCGCGTGGCGCACGGCGAGTGACCTTGTGGGCCTGGGAGCCGCCGGCAAGCAGCGTGCGGATCGGCGCGAACGTGTCGTTGGTGACCCGGCCGGCCCAGGTGAGGTTCCACAGTGCGTCGATCACCGACTGCTCGTTCTCGGCGTCCGACAGGGTGCGC
>JAGIAK010000001.1 GCA_017744855.1 Microbacterium sp. | reverse complement strand
TCCTGTGCCTGCATCGGACGATCGGCCGGGCGGGACTCCACGGCCTTCTCGCTGATCGGAGCGGCGGTCGAGGGGGCGCTCGGCGTCGTGCCGGTCACCGGCATCGACCTGTTCGCGCAGATCGTCTACGGCATCCGCTCGTCGCTGTTCATCGCGATCGTGGCGAGCGTCATCTCGATCCTGTTCGCCGCCGTGCTCGGCACGGCGATGGGCTACTTCGGCGGCTGGCTGAACGCGATCGCCGGACGCGTGATCGACTTCATGTTCGGCTTCCCCGGGCTCATGTTCGTGATCGCGATCATGGTCATCGTGCCCCCGGAGATCCCGCGGGAGCTCGTGCTCGTCTTCGTCCTCGCCTTCTTCGGCTGGACGGTGCCCGCACGGATCCTCGGCGCGCAGGCCACGGCCGTCAACGCGCGCACGTTCGTCGAAGCCGCGCGCGCGACGGGCGCTCCGCCGTGGCAGATCATCCGCCGCGAGATGCTGCCGCACCTGTTCGGGCTCATCGTCGTGCTCTTCGCCATGTCGCTGCCCGCGAACGTGAGCCTCGTCGCCGGGCTCTCGTTCCTCGGCGTCGGGCTGCGCGGCGACGTGCCCGATCTCGGCAAGCTCCTCTCGGACTCCCTCCCCTGGATCTACAGCGGCGCCGACGTCTGGTACATGGTCTTCCCCGGCACCGTGGTGTTCTGCATCGTGTTCGGGGCCACCCTCGCCGGTGACGCGCTCCGCGACATCCTCGACGTCCGTACGGAGGACGCCTCATGATCGGCTACATCGCCCGTCGTCTCGCCACCGCGGTGTTCATGCTGCTGGCGATCGCATTCGTCACCATCGCGCTGTTCTTCGGAGCCTCGCGCGACCCTGCGAGGGCCATGTGCGGCAAGCCGTGCCCCGCCGACACGCTCGCCAAGGTCAGCGCCTACATGCAGACCGACAAGGGCGTCGTCTGGCAGTTCGTCGAGTTCGTGAAGGGCCTCTTCGTCGGCCGCACCTACGGCTCGGGGACACAGCAGGTGCACTGCGCGGCCCCCTGCTTCGGGTACTCGTTCCCCAACCAGAGCGACGTCACCTCGCTGATCGTCGAGCGCCTCCCCGTGACCCTGTCGCTCACCTTCGGGGCGGCGGTGCTCTGCCTCGTCGTGGGCATCGGCCTTGGCGCCGCCTCCGCGATCCGCAAGGGCGGCCTCATCGACCGGTTCTCGACCGGGTTCGCGATGTTCGGCCTCGCCGTGCCGACGTTCCTCGTCGGCCTGCTCGTCGTGCAGGTCTTCGGATTCATGCTCAACGCGCTGCCGTACTCGGGCTTCGTGCCGATCTCCGAGTCGCCGACGGAGTGGGCGTGGCATCTCATCGGCCCGTGGATGGTGCTCTCCACGATCCTGGCGGCCGGGTACATCCGAGTGACCCGCACCCAGCTGCTGGGCGAGCTGTCCTCCGACCACCTCGTCGCCATGACCGCACGCGGGGCGTCACCGCGACGTACCAACGCGCATGCCGTGCGCGGCGTGATGATCCCGATCGTGGCGATGTTCGCCCTCGACGTCGCCGCCCTCCTCGGCGGCTCCGTGATCGCCGAGAAGGTGTTCAGCCTGCACGGGCTGGGCGACCTGCTGCTGGCGGGGGTCAACGAGTCCGACCTCAGTCTCGTCGTCGGCGTCACGCTGTTCTCCGCCTTCCTCATCATCATCGGCAACCTGCTCGCCGACCTGATGATGCCGCTGCTCGACCCGAGGATCCGCCGTGCCTGAACCCGTGCTCCGCATCGAGGACCTCTCGATCTCGTTCACCCTCGGCGGCCAGGACGTCGACGTCGTGCGCGGCCTCTCCTTCGACCTGGCCGCAGGGCGCACCCTCGCGGTCGTCGGCGAGTCGGGGTCGGGCAAGACGGTCACCGGACGCTCGATCATGCGCCTGCTGCCCCCGGCGGCGCACGCGACCGGCAGCATCCGCCTCGCCGGTCGCGAGGTGCTCACGGCCGACGAGCGGGAGCTGCAGCGGCTGCGTGGCGCCGACGTCGCGATGGTCTTCCAGGACTCCCTCTCGGCGCTCAGCCCCTACCTGAGCATCGGCGCGCAGATCGTGCAGGCCGTACGGCTGCATGACCGCTCGGTCTCGCGCCGCGCGGCCCTCGCACGCGCGGTGGAGATGCTCGAGCGGGTCGGCATCCCCGACCCCGCCGGAGCCGCCGGTCGCTATCCGCACGAGTTCTCCGGTGGGATGCGCCAGCGGGCCGTGATCGCCATCGCCCTCGTCAACCGGCCGGCCCTGCTGATCGCCGACGAGCCGACGACGGCGCTCGATGTGACGGTGCAGGCGCAGATCCTCGCGCTGCTGCGCGGCCTCCAGGAGGAGTACGGCATGGCGATGATGCTGATCAGTCACGACTTCGGCGTCGTCGCCAAGGCCGCGGACGATGTGCTCGTGATGTACGCGGGGCGCGAGGCGGAGTACGGCACCCTGCGCGACATCTTCCACGCCCCCGCGCACCCGTACACGGCGGGGCTGCGTGCGGCGACGCCGCGGCTGGATGCCGGAGGTGACCGCGTCCGTCTCCGCGCCATCCCCGGCGCTCCCACCTCGCTGCGCGACGCGGGAGCGGGATGCGCGTTCGCACCGCGATGCGCGTTCGCAGCGGAGCTGGGCGAGCGCTGCCTCGTGGAGCGGCCGCTCCCGACGATGCGAGGGGCCGACGGCGACCACAGGGCCGCCTGCCACCTCGATCGTCTCCCCGTGCGGCAGGAGGCGAGCCGATGAGCGACCCCATCGTCGTGATGACCGATGTCACGAAGAGATACCGTACAGGCGGAGTGCTCGGTCGTGCGCGCGGGAGCGTGCTCGCCGTGGACGGCGTCGCGCTGCACATCGAACGCGGCGAGGCGCTCGGGCTGGTCGGCGAGTCAGGATCGGGCAAGTCGACTCTGGCGCGGATGGTGAACGGACTCGTCGCCCCGACCTCCGGCACCGTGCTCGTCGACGGGCACGACGTCTCCCGCCTGCGCGGCAGAGGGCTGCGGACCCTGCGGCGGAACGTCGCGATGGTGTTCCAGGATCCGCTCGGCTCGCTCAACCCACGGCAGACCGTGCGGCAGACCCTCGAGAACGTCTTCCGCGCGCACGGCGAGACCGCGTCGACCGGCCGGTTGATCGGCCTGCTCGAATCGGTCGGACTCGGCGAGGACTACCTCCACCGGTATCCGCACGAGGCGTCCGGCGGACAGCTGCAGCGTGTCGCCGTGGCTCGCGCCCTCGCCCTCGAACCCGACCTCATCATCGCCGACGAGCCGACCTCGGCCCTCGACGTGTCGGTCAGGGCGCAGATCCTCAACCTACTCGCGGATCTGCAGCGCGACCGCGGCATCTCCTTCCTGCACGTCAGCCACGACCTCGCGGTGATCCAGCTCTACAGCGACCGGGTCGCCGTGATGAACCGCGGCGCCATCGTCGAGACAGGGCGCTCGGACGAGATCTTCCGCTCCCCCCGGCATCCGTACACCCAGGCGCTCGTGGCCGCGACCCCCGAGGCCGAGCTCGCCGACGACGATCCGCCGATGCGCGGGGACGGCGCCGCGTGCGACGATCGTCACCATGACTCACCGAACGACCACGACGCCGTGGTCCGGCCAGAAGCCGGTACGGCCCGAGACAGAAAGAGGACACGTGGGTACTGACCTGTTCGTCCGAGAGTTCGGACGGGATGCCGAGGAGGCTCCCGTCATCCTGATCCTGCATGGCGCCGTGGAGTCCGGTGCCTGCTACGGGGATGCCGTGCGACGGTGGGGGGACGACTTCCACATCGTCGCCCCGGACGCCCGCGGTCACGGACGATCCCCCGGCCGCCTCCCCCGGCACGAGGGTGTGCCGTCGACGGACGTGATGGTGCAGGATGCCATCGACATCCTGGAGGACGTGCTGGAGGAGACCGGACGGAAGACGCTGATCGTCGGTCATTCGATGGGAGCGCGCATCGGCGCCTTCGTCGCCGCCGACGCGCCGCACCTCGTGGCCGGCGTCGTGCTGGAGGACCCGCCGTGGTGGGTGCCGGAGGCCGGTCCCAACCCCTGGCTGAGCGTCGAGCAGACCACCAAGGACCCGTTCGACTACGCCGACACGGCCTCCGTCGAGGAGCTCGTCGACATGCAGCGCGAGTTGAACCCGCACTGGCCTGAGGAGGAGCTGCTCCCCCTGGCCGAGGCGATGAAGGCCGTCGACGTCGCCTACATGGAGCAGCGCGTGCACGAGAAGCGTCGCATCTGGACCCCGACGGCGCGGCAGATCACCGTCGGCCCGACCGGGGTGCCCGCGCTGCTCGTGACGGGCACCGGCGATGTGATCGTCGACAAGCACTCCCGCGAGCGCCTGACCGCCGTCGCCCCCGGCTTCGACATCGTCGTGATCGACGGCGCCCATCACTGCGTCCGTCGCGACCGGCCGGTGGAGTACCACCGGCACGTGGACGCGTTCCTCCGTGAGAACGCCCCGTCCGTGAGTCGGGTCACTCCACGCTGAAGGTGTCGGAACGCGCGAGCGGACCGTGGATCTCCGAGTCCGGCTCGGCGAGCACGGTCCGCATCGCGTCTAGCCCGGCGCGGATGAGCGGGTGCCCCTGGTTGTCGCGGCGCGTGGTCATCACGACCTTGCGCAACGGCGCGATCCCCTGCGTCGGCAGCACGGTCACCCACTCCTCGTCGCGCGCCGACAGCGCGGACTCGGGCACCAGGCACACTCCGGCCTCCGCGGCGACGAGCGAGACGGCGGCACGGTAGTCGTCTGATACGTGCGCGATCGTGGGGTGGAAGCCGAGCTCCGCGCACGCCTGCAGCACCATCGTGCGGGACGGGTTTCCCGGGGAGGGCATGATCCACCCGTCCTCGACGAGCTGCGTCAGCTCCACCCCCGCCGACGACGCGAGCGGATGGCTGTGCGGCAGCGCCGCCTTGAAGCGTTCGATGTACAGGGGGAACTTCACGACGTCCGGGGAGTCCCGCTCGGGGTCGGATTCGTACTCCAGGCTCACCGTGACGTCGATGTCTCCGCGCATCAGCATGCGGTGGCTCATGTGCGCCTCCGCGTCGACCACCGTGACGTCGACGCCGGGAGCCTGCCTGCGCAGCTCGACGATCGCGGGCGCGACCACCCAGCTGATGGCCGTGGGAAAAGCGCCGATGCGCAGTTGTCCGAGGAGTCCGCCCGAGTGCGCGGCGAGCTCGGCCTCGGCGATCCGCAGCCTCGTGTTGATCTCCTCCGCATGCTCGGCGAGGATGCGCCCGGCGGGGGTGAGCGCGAGTTTGCGCCCGGTGCGCACGACGAGCGCCTGCCCGACCTCGCGCTCGAGGGCGGCGAGCTGCTGCGAGACGGCGGACGGTGTGAGATGCAGCGCCGCGGCGGTCGCCGTGACCGAGTCGGAGAGCACGAAGGCGCGCAGGACGAGCAGGCGTCGGGGGTCGATCGTTGCCACGGGGACTCCATCGGCGAAGGGCGGCCGGCGCGGGGCGTGCGGGTCAACGCGGCATCCGGATGCCTCATCCTATCGATCGCGCGGGCGCCTCCGCGGGCGGATGCGCCGGCCGCCGCGGACGGGATGCACCGGCCCACGGATCCGTGACGCTCGGCCGCGGTATTCAGCACATCCACAGAATCCGCGGCGACACGAAGTACGGTCGAAGCACCCCCCTTCTCAGAACGAGGTCCCGCATGTCACGCACGGCATCGCCACGCCGGCGCGGACGCGGCGCGCAGCAGGAAGGCCCGCGCGCCACGTTCCGCCAGCTCCTCCCCTTCCTCTTCGAGCACAAGCGCACGCTGATCGTCGTCGCCGTGCTCAGCGTGATCGGCGCCGCGACCTCGCTCGTGCAGCCCCTGCTCGTCGGACAGGTCATCGACTCCGTGCAGAAGGGCGCGGGGCTCGGCATCCTGGTCTGGCTGCTCGTGGGCTTCGTCATCGTGTCGTCGATCATCTCCGGGTACCAGCACTACCTCCTTCAGCGCACAGGCACGGCCGTCGTCTACTCCAGCCGCCGCAAGCTCATCGCCCGCATCCTGCACCTCCCGGTGAGCGAGTTCGACGCCCGCCGCACGGGCGATCTCGTCTCCCGCGTCGGCACCGACACCACCCTGCTCTACGCGGTGCTCACGCAGGGGCTGGCGGATGCCGTGGGCAACGTCATCCTCTTCGCGGGTGCTCTCATCGCGATGCTGGTGATCGATCCGGTGCTCCTGCTGCTCATCGTCGTGGTGATCGGGGCGTCGGTGGTGGTGGTCGTCGCCCTCAGCGGACGCATCCGCACGGCGTCGACGGCGCAGCAGGTCAAGGTCGGCGAGCTCGCGTCCGGCGTGGAGCGCGCGGTCGGCTCGATCCGCACCGTGCGCGCGTCGGGAGCCACCGAGCGCGAGACCGAGGCCGTGTCGGAGCTGGCGTCGGAGGCTTACGGCATCGGCGTGCGGATCGCGAAGATCTCGTCGCTCGTCGTCCCCGTCGCCGGCATCGCGCTGCAGCTGTCGCTGCTGGTCGTGCTCGGCGTCGGCGGCTTCCGGGTCGCGGCCGGCGCGATCACGATCGCCTCCCTCGTCACCTTCATCATGTTCCTCTTCATGATGGTGATGCCGCTGGCGTCGACCTTCGGCGCGATCACCTCGGTGAACCAGGCGCTCGGCGCCCTCGGTCGCATCCAGGAGGTGCTCGACCTCCCCACCGAGACGCAGGGCGACGACGCCGCCGCGGCCGCGATCCCCCGGGAGCCCGAAGACTCGGCTGCACCGGCGCTGGAGTTCCGCGACGTGCACTTCCACTACCCCGAGAACGTGGTGGCCGCGCGGGAGAAGGCCGCGAAGGAAGCCCGCTCGCTGCTCGCCGACGCCCACCTGGAGCGCGCAGACGAGGACGTCCCCGCGCCTGCGCGCGAGGTGCTGCGCGGCGTGTCCTTCGCCGTTCCCCGCGGGGCGAGAGTCGCCCTGGTCGGCCCCAGCGGCGCCGGCAAGAGCACGATCCTCTCGCTCGTCGAGCGGTTCTACGACCCCACCGGCGGCTCCGTCCGCCTGAACGGCCACGACGCCCGCACGTACCAGCGCGACGAGCTGCGCGCGCACTTCGGCTACGTCGAGCAGGACGCCCCCACCCTCGCCGGCACACTCGCCGACAACCTGCGTCTCGCCGCGCCCGCGGCATCCGACGCCGACTGCGAGCGGGTGCTGCGCGCCGTGAACCTCGGCGACGTGCTGGAGCGCGACCCGCTCGGACTCGCCGCGCCGGTCGGTGAGGACGGCGTGATGCTGTCGGGCGGCGAGCGCCAGCGCCTCGCCATCGCCAGGGCCCTGCTCACCGAGGCGCCGATCCTGCTGCTCGACGAGTCGACCTCGTCGCTCGACGGCGTCAACGAGCAGCGGATGCGCGACGCCATCGACGCGGTGTCGGCCGACCGCACGCTCGTCGTGATCGCGCACCGCCTGTCGACCGTGGTCGACAGCGACCTCATCGTCGTGCTGCAGGACGGCGCGGTCGTCGGCCAGGGCACGCACGCCGAGCTCGTCGAGTCCACTCCCCTGTACCGCGACCTCGCCCGCCACCAGCTGCTCACCTGAGCGCCGCAACCGGCGCTCGTACTCGGCGCCCTCACTCAGCCGGAACAGACGCGAAGGCGGGATACCGGAGACCACTCAGCCATGGGTTCGTCTCTGACATCCCGCCTTCGCGGGTTCATGCGGTCCCGGAGCGGGACCTGGGGGCGCCCGATCCCCCGATGCGGGCGCCCGGTCTGATCAGGCGTTCTCGAGGCGGTACCGCAGAGAAGCCAGCTCGGTGCGCAGGGCAGCGGGGATCCTGTCGCCGAAGGTGTCGTAGAACGCCTCGGTGAGGTCGGCCTCGGTCTTCCACGCCTCGGCGTCGACCGAGAACAGCTCGTCGAGGTCGGCATCCGTGACGTCGAGTCCGTCGAGGTTGAGGTCCTCGATGTGCGGCAGGCGGCCGATCGGGCTGTCGACCGCTCCCACCTCGCCGCTGATGCGGCGGATGACCCAGTCGATCACGCGCGAGTTGTCGCCGAACCCTGGCCACAGGAAGCGGCCGTCCGTTCCGCGGCGGAACCAGTTCACCTGGAAGATGCGCGGCGCACGGTCGAAGCGCAGGCCGCGGCCCACCTTCAGCCAGTGCCCGAAGTAGTCGGCCATGTTGTAGCCGCAGAACGGGAGCATCGCGAACGGGTCGCGGCGCAACTCGCCCACCGTGCCCTCGGCCGCCGCCGTGCGCTCCGACGAGATGTTCGAGCCGAGGAAGACGCCGTGTGTCCAGTCGGTCGCCTCGACGACGAGCGGCACGTTGGTGGCGCGACGACCGCCGAAGAGGATGACGTCGAGCGGCACGGCCGACTCCCAGTCATCGGAGATCTGCGGGCACTGGGCCGCCGACACCGTGAAGCGCGAGTTCGGGTGCGCCGCAGGGCGGCCGGAGTCGGGCGTCCACGGGTTGCCCTGCCAGTCGATGAGGTTCGCGGGCGCCTCGTCGGTCAGCCCCTCCCACCACACGTCGCCGTCGGGGCGCAGCGCCACGTTGGTGAAGATGGTGTTGCCCCACAGGGTCTCGACCGCGGTGACGTTGGTGGACTCGCCGGTGCCAGGCGCGACGCCGAAGAACCCGGCCTCGGGGTTGATGGCCCACATGCGGCCGTCCTCGCCGGGGCGGATCCAGGCGATGTCGTCGCCGAGGGTCTCGACGCGCCAGCCGGGGATCGTCGGACGCAGCATCGCGAGGTTCGTCTTGCCGCACGCCGACGGGAACGCCGCAGCGACGTGGTAGGCGTTGCCCTCGGGGTCGATCACGCGGATGAGCAGCATGTGCTCGGCGAGCCAGCCCTCGTCACGGGCGATCACCGAGGCGATGCGCAGTGCGAAGCACTTCTTGGCCAGGATGGCGTTGCCGCCGTACCCGGAACCGAAGGAGTAGACCTCGAGCGTGTCGGGGAAGTGCACGATGTACTTCTCGTCGTTGCACGGCCACTCGACGTCCGCCTGGCCGGGCTCGAGAGGAGCGCCGACGGAGTGCACCGTCTTGACCCACGGCGCGCCGTCGGCGATCTGACGCGTGACGGCGTCGCCGACGCGGGTCATGATGCCGATCGAGGCGACGGCGTAGGCGCTGTCGGTGACCTGGACGCCGATGTGCGACAGCGGGCCGCCGACCGGGCCCATCGAGAACGGCACGACGAACATGGTGCGTCCGCGCATGGAGCCCTCGAAGATCTCGGTCATCTTCGCGCGCATCTCGGCGGGAGCGGCCCAGTTGTTCGTGGGGCCGGCATCCTCCTCGCGCTCGGAGGAGATGAAGGTGCGCCCCTCGGTGCGGGCGACGTCGCTCGGGTGCGAGCGGGCCAGGTACGAGCCGGGACGCCACTCGGGGTTGAGCTTGATGATCTTGCCCTCGTCGACGAGGCCGCGCAGCAGCCAATCGTTCTCGGCGCGCGAGCCGTCGACCCAGTGGATGCGGTCTGGCTGGGTGAGCGCGGCGATCTCGTCGACCCACGCGGCCAGCTCCGCCATCGCGGGGGTGTCATACGCCGGTGCCGTCCCGAACGTGCGCACGGGCGAGACGGATGCTGTGCGAGGGGTGAAGACTTCGGCGATCGCCATGACTGCTCTCCTTTGAAGTGGGGGCCGTTGCATCCATCTTCTTCCCACTTCGAAGCGACTTTCGGCCATTTCGCCTGGTAAGAATCGCGGTTCTTTCGCTAGGATCAAGGAATGGCGACCTCCGGCATCCATCTCACGACCCTCGGCCACCGCATCCGTCACCACCGGCTCGCGAACGGATTCACCCTCGACGAGCTCGGCGCCCTCGTGGGAGTGGCCGGTTCGCAGCTCAGCCTCATCGAGAACGGCAAGCGCGAGCCCAAGCTGTCCCTGTTGCAGTCGATCGCCCACGCCACCGGCACCGATGTCACCGACCTCATCTCGGGCGAACCGCCGAACCGCCGCGCCGCCCTCGAGATCGAGCTCGACCGCGCGCAGGCCAGCCCCGTGTTCCGTCAGCTCGGCATCGCCCCCGTGCGCGTGACGAAGGGCATGAGCGACGAGACCATCGAGTCGCTCCTGGGTCTTCACAACGAGCTGCAGCGGCGCGAGCGCGAAGCCATCGCCACCCCGGAGGAGGCGCGTCGCGCCAACACCGAGCTGCGACTGCGCATGCGCGCGCAGCACAACTACCTGCCCGAGATCGAGAAGCTCGCCGAGAAGCAGCTGCGCGCGGCCGGTCACGTTCAGGGGGCGCTCACCCACCGCACCGTGAGCATCATGGCCGAGAAGCTCGGGTTCGAGCTCATCTACGTCAGCGATCTGCCGCACTCCACCCGGTCGGTGACCGACCTGGAGAACGGCCGCATCTACCTGCCGCCCGCGTCGATCCCCGGCGGGCACGGCCTGCGGTCGATGGCGCTGCAGGCGATGGCGCACCGGCTGCTCGGCCACACTCCCCCGACCGACTACGCCGACTTCCTGCAGCAGCGGCTGGAGATCAACTACTTCGCCGCCTGCGCGCTGATGCCGGAGTCCGCCTCCGTGGCCTTCCTGCAGCAGGCGAAGAAGGACCGCAACCTCGCGGTCGAGGACTTCCGCGACGCGTTCGGCGTGACGCACGAGGCGGCCGGTATGCGCATGACCAACCTCGTCACCCAGCATCTGGGCATGTCGCTGCACTTCCTGCGCGTCGACGAGACCGGTGCCATCACGCGCGTCTACGAGAACGACGACCTCCCCCTCCCCATGGACGTCACGGGCGCCGTCGAGGGCCAGCGCGTATGCCGCAAGTTCCAGGCGCGCAGCGCCTTCACCCAGCAGAACCGCACCACGGAGCACCACCAGTACACCGACACCCCGTCCGGCACGTTCTGGTGCTCGACGCAGACCGGCTCGTCGAGCGGGGGCGAGTTCTCCGTCACGGTGGGCGTGCCCTTCGACGACGCGCGCTGGTGGCGCGGACGGGAGACCGCCGACCGCGCCGTGTCGACGTGCCCCGACGAGTCGTGCTGCCGGCGCCCACCGGCCGACATCGCCGAGCGCTGGACGGGCAAGGCCTGGCCGAGCGCACGGGTGCACACGCACATGTTCTCGCCGCTCCCCCGCGGCGCGTTCCCCGGCGTCGACGACAACGAGGTCTACAACTTCCTCGCCCGGCACGCCGGCGAGTAGCGCAGGGACTCGCGCGCCTCAGCCGCTCGCCCGTTCGGCCGCGCTGCCCTTCGCGAACCGCTACCGCCGCCGCTCAGCCCTTCGACCGCTACCGCCGCCGCTCAGCCGCTCACGAAGGCGCTGTACCGCCGCAGCGCCGCAGCGACGGCATCCGCGTCGACCTCACCGAACGGCTCGGCGATCGGCTCCTCGCGGTGCCGCCCGACCGCGGCGGAGTGCGTCCACGCACCGGCGATCCGCCCGGCCGCCAGCAGGCTGGCCCGCACCATCCCGTTCTTGCCAGGACCGATGCGCGTCATCGCCTCGGCGTCGGCCACCGGGGTGCGATCGGCGTAGGAGATGTAGTACTCGTCGAACATGGGCAGCGCACGCACCGCGTCGTCGGACGCGCCGCGCGCCCTCCTCGGGCGCGACGCCGCCACGAACAGCCCTTCGGCGACCTCGTCGACCCGGTGCCGTGACCGCTCGACGGCCTCCCGCGCGCTGCCGAGCGTGAGACCGGACCACCAGGCGAAGTCCTCGGCTCCGGCTGGACCGTGTCCGTCGATGTACCGCACGAACATCTCGGCGAGCGGGTCGTCGGGCATCGGCGTGTGCGGAATGTGCTCGTCTGCCAGCACGAACAGCTGCTCACGCGCGATGGCGTCGTCGCGCGCCACCACCGGTCCCTGCACGAGCACCCCTGCCACGCACAGAGACCCGATGAGGTGCACACCGCGCTGGCCGGCGGGGTCGATGCCGATCGCGGCGATGTCGTCGAGCAGCTGCGCCCTGGTGCGCCCGCCGTCGGCGAGCCTCTCCCGGAACGCCCGCTCGACCGCTGCGAGCATCTCGTCATCGATGCCGAGCTCGCGGTGCCGGCCCGCCGCCTGCCGCCGCTGCCGCTCGGCCGTGACCGACAGCACCCAGCGCAGATCCTGCGCCGGGATGATGTGCAGCGTGCCGCGCATGGTCCACGTGCGCACGAGTTGCCCCTTCGCGAAGGCGCGGTCGACCGCTGCGAGCGTGGGCGCCCCGGACGCGCGGAGACCAAGGGCCCAGCGCCCGGCCAGGAACTCCTGACTCTGCACGGCGAGCATGTGCGCGGCGGCATCCGTCACCGTGCGCGCCGGCGCGGTGAGCCGATGGGAGCGGAGCCGCTCGGAGAGCAGGGCACGAGGCGTCATGACCCCATCCTGCCGCGAGCCTCCGACATCCGCCCCGCTGCGCCGGCCTCAGCCCTCCAGCGTCACGAGCCTCCGTGCCGGCAGCACGACGGGGTGGGAGCCCGCCATCGTCTCCAGCACGCGGATGACCTGGCAGGAGTACCCGAACTCGTTGTCGTACCAGACGTAGAGGATCAGGGTGTCCTCGTCGGCGATCGTGGCGAGGCCGTCGACGATACCGGCGCGATGCGAGCCGACGAAGTCCGTCGAGACGACCTCTGGCGACTCGACGTAGTCGATCTGCTGGCGCAGGCGAGAGTGCAGCGACACCCGACGCAGGTAGTCGTTGACCTGGTCCTTCGTCGCGGGGCGCTCGATGGTGAGGTGCAGCACGGCGAGCGAGACGTCGGGCGTGGGCACGCGGATCGAGCTGCCCGTGAGCTTGCCCTCCAGCTGCGGGAGCGCCTTCGCCACGGCCTTCGCCGCGCCCGTCTCGGTGATGACCATGTTCAGCACGGCGGAACGGCCACGACGGTCGCCCTTGTGGAAGTTGTCGATGAGGTTCTGGTCGTTCGTGAACGAGTGCACCGTCTCGACGTGCCCCTTGACCACGCCGTACGCCTCGTCGATCGCGGCGAGCACGGGCGTGATCGCGTTGGTCGTGCAGGACGCGGCGGAGAGGATGCGGTCGTCGTCGGCGATGGTCGCGTCGTTGATGCCGTGCACGATGTTCTTCAGCGGGCTCTTGCCAGGCGCCGTGAGCAGCACGCGTGCGACACCCGTGGAGCGCAGGTGCTGGGACAGGCCGGCCTCGTCGCGCCAGCGCCCGGTGTTGTCCACCACGATCGCGTCGTGGATGCCGTGCGCCGTGTAATCGATCGTGGCGGGGTCGTCGGAGTAGATGACCTGGATGCGGGTGCCGTTGGCGACGATCTGCTCGTTCTCCTCGTCGACCGTCACGGAGCCGGCGAAGCGGCCGTGCACCGAGTCGTGCAGCAGCAGCGATGCGCGCTTGACGAGGTCGTTCTCCGCGCCGCGGCGCACGACGATGGCACGCAGGCGCAGTCCGCTGCCGCCGCCCGTGTGGGCGATCAGAATGCGGGCGAGCAGGCGTCCGATGCGGCCGAAGCCGTACAGCACGACGTCGGTGGGCTCGGCGGCGACCGCGCCGACGGCGGGGGCGAGCACCTCGGCGAGGTAGTCCTCGCGGGTGCGTCCGCTCGCCGCGTGATCCTCGACGAGACGAGCGACGTCGAGCGACGAGGCGCCCGGGGCGAGCGTGTGCAGGGCGTCGAGCATGGCCAGGGTGTCGGCGAGGTCGAGGCTGGCGTGACCGAGGCGCGCGACGCGGTCGTGCACCTCGACGATTCCGGTGGCGGAGAGGCCGAGCAGCCGGTGCCCGTGCAACGACGTGACGACGTCGCGCTCGCGCTTGAGGGAGCCGATGAGCGGGATCATCCGCTCGGCCAGTTCTTCGCGCGCCGTCCAGGCGTCGCCGTATGCGTCAGTCATCTGCGTCCTTGCATGTGTGGGTGCGCGCCGAAGGGTGACCGGCGCGCAGGATGTGCCGGGTGGAGCTCGGGGGTGGTACCAGGGTACGCGCGGCGGACACGCCCTCGCGAATCCTCTCGCGCTGCGAAACTTTTTCGTCTACGCTGGTGGAATAATGAGCACGACACGCCTCGGCGACGACGCCGATCTGATCATCCGCGGTGGCCGCATCCACACCCTCGACGACGCAGGCACGGTCGTGTCCGCCGTCGCCGTGTCCGACGGCCGGATCGTCGCGACCGGAGACGACGCCGAGGCCCTGCGCGCGGCGGAGATCGTCGAGCTCGACGGCCGCACCGCGGTGCCCGGCATCAACGACGCCCATCTGCACGCGGCCTGGCTGGGCGCGCGCTGGCCGCACCTCTTCTTCTCCGACACCCCGCCAGAGCACCAGCCATCCGGACGACTGGTGACCACGGCATCCGACCGCCGCGAGGCCCTGCTGCACGCCTGGAGCCTGCTCGCGGAGCTCGGCATCACCAGCTACACCGAACCGGGCATCGGCCCAGGCGAAGACGACGGCGAGACCGGATGCTTCGGCACCGCCATGCTCGACACCTATGTCGAGCTGCACAGGGCGGGGGCGCAGACCTCGCGCGTGACGCTGCTGCGCCTGTTCGGCACGATCGACGGCGAGAGCACGCTCGCCGACTTCGAGCGCGGCATCCGCACCCCCGCTCCCGCCACCGATCCGCGCTGGCTCGCGATCCCCGGCGTGAAGATCTTCGCCGACGGCATCCCTCCGATGGCCACCGCGTGGGTGTGCGAGCCCTACCCCGACGGGTCGACCGGGCATCTGCTCACCCGTGGCGACGACCCGCTCACGGCGTTCCGAACGATGATCGGGCTCGCGGCGACCGCTGGCATGCAGATCGCGGTTCACGCCACCGGCGACCGCTCGATCGAGGAGTTCCTGCGCGTGCTGGAATCGCTGCCACCCGCGCAGGGCGCGCCGCACTACGTCGTGCACGGCGACCTCGCCTCCCCCGCACAGATCGCGAGGATGAGGGAGGTCGGCGCCGGCTTCGCCGTGCAGCCGCTGATCGCCGCGCACACCCAGGAGTGGGCAGGCGCCCAGCTCGGCCCCGAACGACTCGCCTCGGCCTGGCCGCTCCGCGAGATGCTGGCATCCGGCGCGCTCACCACGATCACCAGCGACGCCCCGATCGCGACGCCCGACTGGCGCCTCGGCCTCGACGCCTCGCTCTCCCTGCTCGGCGCCGACGACGCGGCGACCCGCACCGCGCTGCTGCGCGGCATGACGGCGGATGCTGCCACCCAGGACGGCGCCTCGGACTGGAAGGGCACGCTCGAGCCCGGCAAGGTCGCCGACCTCACGGTGCTCGACGAGGACCCCCTGCAGCCCGGCCGCGGCTTCACGTCGCTCTCTGTCGAGCGCACCGTCGTCGGCGGCCGGACCGTCTTCGCCCGCGCCTGAGCTCCGGCTCGGCCCGGCCCCTGCCATATCCGCGCCACACACACGACGAACAACGGGCGGCACGCTCTCGCGTGCCGCCCGTCTCCTGATCCCCCTCGGACCAGTCCGGAACCCCGGGCCGCTGGCGCGACCCGGGACGCTCTCACACCGCCGTCGCGACGAGCACGCGCGGGCTGCCCGGCAGCGCCACCTTGTCGCGCACGTCCCATCCGGCGTCGGTCAGCCAGCCGCGCACCTGCGCCTCGGGGTACACGACGGTGCCGTCGATCACGAGGTACTCCCCCGCGTGCAGGGCGTCGAGGCCGCGCTGCTCGTCGTCGTCGTCGAGGAAGAAGTCGAGCACGGTCAGGGTCGCGCCCGGCACCGCGGCCGCGCGGAGGTTGCGGAAGATCTGCGCGTTCTCCTCGGCGCTGAAGCGGTGGATGACGTGGTTCGCGAACACGGCGTCGAACTCGCCCTGCGGGGTCGCGGTGGCCGTGTCTCCGGTCTCGACCGTGGCGCGGTCGGCGACGCCCGCCGCCGCGACGGCCTCGGCGACGCCGTCCTCGAAGCCCGGCGCGTACACGAACGTCGTGTGCAGTGCGGGGTTGCCGGCCATCACGGCGAGCGCGAACTCCGCCGACAGCCCGCCGAAGTCGAGGGCCTTCGTCGCCGATGACAGGTCGACGAGGCGGCCGAACTCCTGCGCGTGCAGACGGTTGTACGTCATCACGCCTGCCATGAAGGTGCCCCAGCGGGCGTCGTCCATCTGCAGGTCGCCGGGCTCTGTGGTGTCGACCGTGTGCGCGAACTGGAGCCAGTGCGGGTAGCTGATCTCGCCGAGGAAGGTGAGGAACGGCGCGAGGTCGATCGCGGAGTCACCTCCGGTGAGGTACGCGGCGGCATCCGGCGCGACCGTGTAGCGGCCGCCGGCCCGGCCGAGCAGCCCCTTGGCCGACATGGCGTCGGCGAGGATGCGGGCGATGCGCTCGCTCACGCCGCAGCGTTCGGCGATCGCGGCGACCGTGTCAGCCCCGTCCGCCACCGCGGCGAAGAGGCCGATCCTGCTCGCCTCGAACAGCTGCTTCGAGGCCATGTACCCCGTCGCGATGTCCAGGATGCGGGCGGCGTCGGGAGTCGTGTTCGTCATGGATGATGCCTTTCGTGAAGATGCGCCGGATGTGCGCGGGGAGCAGAGGAATGTCTACAACTGTAGGAACTTGAGGATGCGGAAAGCCCCAGCGGGCGATCCACACGGCTCAGTCCGCCAGGAACGCGGCGACGGCCGCGCGGAACTCGGGGGCGTGCAGGGCGCCCAGGTGATCGCCGGGCACCCGCCCGACGCGGGACTCCGGCAGCAGAACGGCGAGGTCGCCGATGCCGGCGGCCATGCCGTCGTCGACCCCGCCGAGCAGCAGCGTCGGCTGCGTCGGCGCCGCGGACGCCGGGTCGAACGGCTCGGCGGCCAGCCCCTCGATGAGGTCGAGCAGCTCGGCCGGGCGGTTGCCCGGCAGCGTCACCATGTGCAGGATCATGCCGGTCAGCGGATCGGATGGCGCCGCTCCCCCGGCGAGCGCGTCGCGGGCCGCGGCCAGATCGACGTGCACGAAGGGCTCTCCGGCAGCCAGACCGCCCAGCACGAGCCGCCGCACGGCGGCCGACGGATGCCGCGCCAGATCCCATGCGAGACGGGCGCCGAGCGAGTAGCCGACGAGGTCGACCTCGTCGCGCCCGACGGCCTCCGCGAGCGCGTCGAGCACCTCCGAGGTCGGAGCCGTGCCGAGCGCGGGGCTGGCGCCGTGCGCCGGGAGGTCGACCACGACGACCGGGCGGTCGCCGAAGACCCCCGACCACTCGGCATCCGGCCAGTCCTGCGCCCCCGAGGAGGCGAGGCCGTGCACGAGCACGACGGGACGGCCGTGACCGGCACGGCGGTGGACGTTCAGGCGAGCGGTCATCGCGCGCCCTCCTCTCGGATCGGACGCGCAGCGACGAATCGCCGCCGTGCTAGCGCAGACGCGCCAGGAACTGGTCGATGTAGCCCTGATAGTCGGCGATGCGATCGCCGTCCGGGAACATGAGGTTGATCACCGTCGCGCCGACCGCGACCGAGATGTACTCGTTCGCCGCCGCGACGTAGTCCTGGTCGCGGATCGACCCCTCGTCGCGCGCCTCCTCCATGCGCTCGACCAGCGAGGACCGCCAGTTCGAGAGATGGCTGCGGTACAGCTCGGCGAGCGACTCGTTCGACATCGCGTACTCCCACAGCGCGAGCAGCACTCGTCCGGCCGCGATCTGATCGGGATCGCGCGGGATGGTCGCCTCCAGCCATCCGCGCAACGCCTCCTCGGCCGTCGCGGTCTCGGCCGTGGCCGACGCCACGCCCTCGGCCATCTGCTGCAGGATCGTCTCGAACGTCGCCGCGACGATGCTCTCCTTGCCCGGGAAGTAGTGCTTCAGCGCGCCGTTCGCGAACCCCGCCTCCGCGGCGATGCTGCGCATCGTGGCCGCCTCGAACCCGCCCTTGAGGATGATGCTCTTCGCCACCTCGACGATGTCCCGCCGACGCTGGTCGTGGTCGATGATCTTCGGCATGGAGTCCTTCCGGCCGGTGCTGAATGGGTGACCCTCCCGACAGCGGCCGACGCCGGCTGCGGAGATCCGTCCTGCTGCTACCGTACAGCCGCATCGGGCGCCTCCCGCAGAGCCAGCCACTGGGAGCGCCGCGCGCGCTGGGCGATCGGGTCGGCCACGGGAGAGGCGAGACGCAGACGCTCGGAGTACGGATGCTGGGGGCTGCGCGTGACCTGCTCTCCGTCGCCGACCTCGACCAGCTCGCCGCGGTACATCACGGCGACGCGGTGGCACACCCGCCGTACAACGCCGAGGTCGTGCGACACGAACAGGTACGCCACGCCGGTGTCGCGCTGCAGCTCGATGAACAGGTCGAGGATCGTCGCCTGCGTGGTGAGGTCGAGCGCGCTGACCGGCTCGTCGCACACGATGAGCCGCGGACCGCGCACGAGCGCGCGGGCGATGGCGATGCGCTGACGCTGACCGCCGGAGAACTCGCTGGGATACCGCTCCATCGCCGTCGACGGCAGCCGCACGCGGTCGAGCATCTCGCGCACCTTGGCCTCGGCGTCCTTCGATCCGATGCCGGTGGTGAGCAGCGGCTCGGCCAGGATGTCGCCGATGGTCATCGCGGGGTTGAGCGAGCCGTACGGATCCTGGAAGACGACCTGGATGTCGTCGGCGAGGGCGCGCCGCGCACGCCCTCCGAGGCGCGAGATGTCCGTGCCGTCGAATCGGATGCTGCCGCCTGTGACCGGCGCCAGCCCGAGGATCGCCTTGCCGAGCGTCGATTTGCCCGATCCCGACTCGCCGACGAGGCCGAGGCACTCCCCCGGCGCGATGTCGAGGGAGACGCCGTGCAGGGCGCGGAACGCGTTCCTCCCGCGGCCGTACTCGACCACGAGGTCGTTCACTTCGAGCAGAGCGCTCATGCCTTCACCTCCTGAGTGCCCGCCGCAGCCCGGTCGAGCACAGCCCGGTCGAGCTCGGCGCGGCCGTCGGCGTCGTCGAGGGACGCCGCGATCAACTCGCGCGTGTACTCCTCCATCGGCGCCGCGAAGAGCTCGTCGACGACGCCGGACTCGACGATGTCACCGCCGCGCATCACGATCACGCGGTCGCAGATGTCGGCGACGACGCCGAAGTTGTGGGTCACGATCAGCAGCGCCATGCCGTACTCCGCCTGCAGCTCGCGGAGCAGCTCCAGCACCTCTGCCTGCACGGTGACGTCGAGGGCCGTCGTCGGCTCGTCGGCGACGAGCAGCGAGGGCTTGCCTGCGATGGCGCCGGCGATGAGCACGCGCTGCGCCATGCCGCCAGACACCTGGTGCGGGTAGCTGCGCATCACGCGGTCGGGGTCGGTGAGCCCCACCCGCAGCAGCATCTCGCGCGCCCGCTCCTTCGCCGCGGCCCGGCCGAGGCCGTGGGTGCGACGCAGCGGCTCGATCAGCTGATGGCCGATCGTGTACGAGGGGTCGAGGTTGCTCATCGGCTCCTGCGGCACATAGCCGATCTCACGGCCGAGCAGCGCCTGGCGCTGAGCCGGGGTCGCGCGGGACACGTCCTTGCCGCCGACCCAGATCGCGTCTGCCTCCGCACGGCCGGTCGACGGCAGCAGATCGAGCACCGAGAAGACGGTCTGCGACTTGCCCGAGCCCGACTCGCCGACGATGCCGACGACCTCGCCGGGGGCCACGTCGAGGGTGACGCCGTGCACGACCTCGGTCTCCCCGGTCGGCGTGGCGTGCGTCACGCGCAGGTTCTCGACGCGCAGAGCGGACTCGGCGGCGACGTGCCGCACGGTGCCTGTCGCCGGAGCGGTCGCAGCGGCGGCGGCATCCTCCTTCCGCTTCGCGACCCGCGGCGTGCGCACCTGCACGAGCTCGGCGAGTGTGGAGCCCATGATCGCGAGCACGGCGATCGTCAGGCCGAGGGCGGTGGACGGCCACAGCAGCATGAGCGGGTAGGTGAGCATCAGCCGGAAGCCCTCGAGCATCATGGCGCCCCAGCTCGGCACGTTCGAGTCGCCGATGCCGAGGAACTGGAGTCCCGCCTGCATGCCCATCGCGATGCCGGCGGTGAGGGCGGTCTGGATGATGACCGGCGGATAGACCGCCTTGATCACATGCCGGAAGATGATGCGGCCGTCGGAGAGACCGGACACGCGCGCGGCGTCGATGTACGTCTCGCCGCGCACCGCGAGGGTCTGCGACCGCGCGATGCGGAAGTAGCCCGGCACCATGAACACGCCGACCGTGGCCATCAGCACCTCGAAGTTGTTGCGGCTGCCCGCAGCGACCACGAGGAGGATGATCATGCCGGGGATCGACTGCAGCGCGTCGCTGATCCACGTCGCCACCCGGTCGAACACGCCGCCGAAGTAGCCGGCGGCCACACCGGACGGCACGCCGATCACGAGCGAGGTGAGGATCGTGATGAGGGCGCCCCAGATGGTGGTGCGGGTGCCGTAGATGAGGCGGCTGAGGATGTCGCGCCCCGTCGAGTCGGCGCCGAGGAGGTGCTCGGGGCCGGGAGGGGCCTTGGCGGCAGCGAGGTCGACGAAGTTCGGGTCCATCGGCGCGAGCAACGGCGCGAAGACACCCACGAGCACGATGAGCAGGAAGATCGCCAGCGGGATGTAGCCGCCGGGGTGGCGGAGGAAGCGGCGGAACAGGCTCGACCGACGGCGCTGGGCCGCACGGTCGAACGCGACGCGGATGTCTGTGGTGGTCATGCGACGCGCACCTTCGGGTTGATCCAGCCGAGCACGAGGTCGAGCAGCAGGTTGATGACGACGACGAAGACGATCGAGATGACCGTGATGCCGAGCAGCATCGGGATGTCGCCGTTCTGCGAGGACTGGTTGGTGAGCTGGCCGAGGCCGGGGAGGCTGAAGATCTGCTCGACGACGATCGCGCCGGACAGCAGGCCGACGAACATCAGGGCGATCACGGTGAGGGCGGCGGGCGAGGCGTTGCGCAGGATGTGCAGGTTGACGCGGGCGGCGGAGAGGCCGCGGCTGCGGAGGGTGCGCACCCAGTCCTGCCTGGTCTGGGCGATCACCGCGTTGCGCAGCTGCTCCGACACGGCGACGATGCCGCCGAGGGCGAGGGAGACGGCGGGGAGGGTGATCGACCGCAGCCATCCGTCCACCGACTGCGTCGGCGGCACGTAGCCCACGGCGGGGAACCACTTGAGCTGCACGGCGAACCACATCACGAGCACGAGACTCACCCAGAACCCGGGAAGGGCGAACAGCACCACGGAGACGCCCTTGATGATGCGGTCGAACCAGGTGCCGGGGCGCAGGCCGGTGATCATGCCGAACGCGACGCCGATGACGGCGGTGATGAGGGTGGCGAGAGTGACGACCGACAGGGTCACCGGCACCTTGATGGCGAGCTGCGCGCCGACCGGCTGGAAGTTGCGCCAGGAGGTGCCGAAGTCGAGGAGCACGGCGTGCGAGAACCAGTCCCCGAACTGCACGAGCAGCGGGCGGTCGAGGCCGATCTTCTCGGCGAGCGCCGCCTGCTGGGCGGGGCTGGCCGTGGTGCCGAGCAGGGCGGCGGTCGGATCGCTGATCGCGAGGTGCGCGAGGAAGAACGTGCCGATCGAGACCGCGACGAGCAGGAGGATGCCTGACAGCACCCGCTTCGCCGTGAACAGGAGCATGGTGACCTCTCGGGAGGGTCGGAGGGGGATGGATGCCGGGGCGGCCGCGCTGTGCCGCAGCCGCCCCGGACGGGCGTCAGCCCTTGGTGATGTAGCGCAGGGTCGGGAACATCATCCCCACGACCGGCTGGAGCGTGATGCCCTGGGCCGAGTAGTAGGTGTTGTTCGCCTGGTACCAGACCGACCACCACGCCTGATCGACGAGGGCCTTGTTGAGCTCCTCGATCGCGGCGGACTGCGCGTCGCCGCGTTCGGTCTGCACCTTCTCCACGAGCGGCGCGATGACGTCGTTCTTCGCGTAGTCGGGAGCCGGGTTGAACCACTGGACGCTGGTGACCTGGCGCTGCACGGTCGCGACGTCGTTGCCGTCCATCGCGAGGAACGAGATGAACATCGGGTAGTTCGGCGCGTTCAGCTGGTAGTCGGGCATCTGCATGTTGTCCCAGGTGACCTTCACGCCGAGCTCGGTGAGCGCCTGCTCGGCGGCCGGCTTCCACTGCTCGAAGATCGGCGACATCGGCATCGAGATGGAGAACCCGTCGGGGTACCCGGCATCCGCCAACAGCTTCTTCGCCTTGTCCATGTTCACCTTGTAGGTGTCGTTGAGGGAGGCGTCGTTGATGTCGCCGCCGTCGGGGAACACCTGGTTCGTCGCGACGCCCGCTCCGCTGCCGACCGCGGCGAGGATCGCCGCGCCGTCGAACGCGTAGTTCAGCGCCTGACGCACCTCGAGCTTGCCGAGCGCCTCGTTCTTCGCGCCGGTGTGGTCGGTGATCACGAGGCCGGCCCAACCGGACACCCGCTGCGCGACGTTCCAGTTCTGCTGCTTGGCCTGCTCGAGGTTCGCGACGTCGCCGTACTGCACGTCGATCTGGCCGCTGAGCATGGCGTTGTGCCGCGCTGTCGCGTCCATGATGGGGAAGATCGACAGCTCGCCGAACGGGTAGGTCTTGGCGTCCCAGTGGTCCTTCACCTTGGTGAAGTGGTACTCGGCGCCCGGCACGCTGGTGGCGCTGTCGAGCACGTAGGGACCGGAGCCGATGGGCTCCTTGCCGAGCGTGCCGGCGTCGATCGATGCCGGCGACATGACGTAGCTGCGGCCGAGGCCCATGAGGTACAGGATCGTGTCGTCGCGCTGGGTGAGGTGGATGGCGACGGTGTCGTCGTCGACCTTCTCGAACGAGGAGACGTTGAGGTAGGCCTCCCCCGAGCGCGCGCCGGCCTTGAGGTAGTCGAGGCTCTTCACGACGGCATCCACGTCGACGGCCGAGCCGTCGCTGAACTTCGCGTCGGTCCGGATGTCGAGATCGATGGTGAGGTCGTCGTCGGAGACCTTCCAGTCGGTGGCGAGCGACGGGATGGGCTTTCCGTCGGCATCGAGCGCGACGAGGGCGTCGTACACGGCGGAGAGGTAGGGGCCGTCGAAGCCGATGTCGGCGAGCGACGGGTCCCAGGAGGTGACATCGAGGAAGTTCCCGATGTTCAGCGCGTCGGGGCCGGCGGCACTGCCGTCTCCGGAGGGCGATGGGGCGGTCCCGCCGCTGCAGCTGGTGAGCGCGAGGGTCGCGGCCACGGCTGCGGCGAGCGCGAGGGGCATTCGTTTCATGGTTCCTTCTCTCGGGTGCAGGAGTGGTGAAGAAGGGTCGAAGAGCCGCAGACCGGAGAGCCGGATCGACGCCACCTCGATGTGTCGTGCTGTTTAGTCTACATGCGTGGAAAAAGAACGCAAGAGGTGGAGACCGGATGCCGTCACACCAGCATGTCGCAGCGCGCTCCCGCCTTGTCCAGGAGCGCAGGAGTTCACCGGCCGGACAGGGAATCCTGCGAGCATCCGACGCGTTCTCCCCCACCAGACCCGGAAAGGCGCATCGATGACACCGCACCGCCCGTCGGCCTGGCCGCCGCTGCTCGCCGCGATCGCCCTGGAGGTGAGCGCCACCCTCTCCCTCCGCGCGGCCGAGGGGTTCGCCCACCCCTTCTGGCTGATCCCCGTCGTCATCGGGTACGCCGGCTCCCTGTGGCTGCTGTCCGTCGTGCTCGACCGCGGGATGTCCGTGGGCGTCGCCTACGGCATCTGGTCGGCCATCGGCGTGACCCTGACCGCTCTGCTCGGAACCGTGCTGTTCGGGGAGGCCCTCGCCCCCGTGCAGATCGTCGGCGTCGGGGTGATCGTGGCCGGCGTGCTGCTCGTGGAGCTCGGCTCACACCCTCGCGACGTCTCCGCGACGCCCGACGAAGGCGCCGCCTCGTGACCTGGCTGCTGCTCGCGTTCGCCATCGCCAGCGAGGTCACGGCGACCCTGAGCCTGCGGGCGTCGGAGGGCCTGCGGCGTCGGCGGTGGATCCCCGTGGTCGTCATCGGCTACGTCGCGGCGTTCAGCCTGCTCGGCGCCATCCTCGCGATGGGGATGCCGGTGGGCGTCGCCTACGGCGTGTGGGCGGCGGCCGGGGTCGCGGTGACGGCGATCCTCGGCCGGGTGATCTTCAAGGACCACTTCTCGCTGATGATGGCCGCGGGCGTCGCGCTGATCGCCGTCGGCGTCGCCCTCATCGAGTTCGGGGGAGCGCACTGACGGTTCGACCGGTCGATCCGTGATTCACTGAGAGCGACATCGACGACACCAGGAGGGGCGCCATGGGCACGTGGGGACCGGGGAACTTCGAAGACGACACCGTCGCCGACGGGCTGAGCGAGATCACTGACGATCTCATCGCGAAGATCGCGGAGCAGTTCGCTGACGAGGACGACGACACCGCGCTGGAGCCGGACGAGTGGGGCGGGAGCATGGTGCCCGCCTGGCTGGAGCTCCTCACGGACATCAGCTCGGTCGGACGAGTGGGCGCGACCTTCCCCGACAGCAGCACGGTCGCCGCCTGGCGTGACCGCTACCTCCGCGTGTGGGACGAGTACATCGACGAGCTGGATCCCGATGAGGACTACCGCGTCGACAGACTGGCGGTGCTCACCGCCACGTTCGAACGCGCGATCGACCTCGCTCGCACGCGCGAAGCGTAGCCCCCTCTCACCACGCGCCGTCTGCGCGCACCTCCCGGTCGACCCAGCAGTCGGCGAGGGCATCGCGCACCTCGGCCCCGTGGTCGCGCGCGAGGGCGAGCGCCGCGTGGTTCTGCTCCAGCTGTTCGAGCCGTGAGGCGCCGAAGAGCACGTTCGCCGTCGCGGGGTTCGCCAGGCAGAACGCGATGCCGAGCGCGGCTGGTGTGACGCCGAACTCCGCCGCGACACGGGCGACCTCGGGGTACACGGCGGCGATCTGCTCGCGGATGCCGCCGACGTCGGCGCCGATCTTGCGCTGAGGCGTGCGGCCGGTGGCGAGGATGCCGCCCTCGAACACGTCAGAGGCCTGCAGCGTGAGCGTACCGTCGGCGAACAGGGGCCCGTAGGCGTCGCCCTCGGCCATCGCTCGGCGGGCGATGCCGTACTTCAGCTGCGCGAAGACCGGCCCCGAGGCGCCCTGCGCCGTCGCCTCGGCGAGCGCCTCGCGCGTGTGCTCGATGCGCCAGTTGTTGATGCCCCACGACCCGACGAGACCCTCGGCGATCAACTCGTTTACGTCGGCGACGAGACGCGCGACGTCCGGCGCGTGCATGTAGTCGCCGACGACCAGCGTGTCGAAGCGGTCGAGACCCGCCCGCTCGAGCGACTCGACGAGCTGAGCGCGGAACCCCTGGTTCGGCCAGTCCCACAGCCAGAGCTTGCCGCAGAGCACGATGTCGGAACGCTCGACGCCGCTCTCCCGCAGTGCCTGCCCGAACAGGATGTCGGTCTTCGAGTTCTCGGCGTGCGGGCCCATGTTGTAGTACGCGACGTCGAAGAAGCCGGCGTCGAGCTCGACGGCGCGACGGATCACCGCGACGGCCTCGTCCCGCGTCATCCGGTCCCAGGTGTTCCAGGATCCGAGCGCGAGCGGCGGCACGGGCGCGCCGCCGCGATGCAGGGACCTGCGGACATATGTCGGAGTGGGCATGGAAGCTCCTTCGGTGTCCCCGGACTCGGGGTTGTGTTTTTCTATGTTTGTAGAATATAACGGAGACACCCCGTCAGAGAAGCGTCAGTGAGGACGAGCATGACCGAAACCATCCCCCGCAGAGTCCTGGTCACCGGAGGCGCCTCCGGGCTCGGACGCGCCATCGCGACCGCGTTCCGCAGCGAGGGCGCCGAGGTGTTCATCGGCGACGTGAACGCGGATGCCGCGGCATCCGTCGCGGCCGAGATCGGCGCCACGGCGCTCACCCTCGACATCGGCGACGAGTCGTCGGTCACCGCGGCGGCCGACCGCGTGCGGGAGGCCGGCGGGCTCGACGTGCTCGTCAACAACGCGGGCATCGTCGCCGGCGGCGGCACGCTCCAGGAGGTCCCCGTCGAGGTCGTCGACGCCGCGCTGCGCGTGAACGTGCGCGGCACGTTCCTCATGCTCCGCACGTTCGGCGCACTGCTCGCGGCTCAGGGGCGCGGGGCGATCGTGAACATCTCGTCCATCGGCGCCCGTCAACCCACCCCCGGCCTCGGCCACTACGAGGCGACCAAGGCAGCCGTCGACGCGCTCACCCGCACCGCCGCGATCGAGCTCGCCCCCTCCGGCATCCGGGTCAACGCCGTCGCCCCCGGCCCCGTGCTCACACCGCTCACCGCCGGCTTCGCGTCCGACCCGCAGGCCCGCGCCGCGTGGGAGTCGCGCATCCCCCTCGGCACCATCGCCGAGACCGACCAGGTCGCCCCGCTCGTGCTCTTCCTCGCGAGCGACGCCGCCAGCCACATCACCGGGGTCTCCGTCGCCGTCGACGGCGGACAACTCCTGGTCTGAGCCGAGCACGAGCCATGACGACGACCTTGACCACCTCGGCCGACCATCAGCTCCTGGCCTGAACCGAGAACCCACCATGACGACGACCTTGACCGCCTCGCCCGACCATCAGCTCCTGGTCTGATCGGAGAACTCATGACCATCCCCACCGCCACCCGCGCCGCCGTGCTCACCGAGCACGGCGCCCCGCTGACCCTGCAGGACCTCCCCCTGCCCGCCGAGATCGAACCGGGCGCGGCACTCGTGCGCATCGCCTGCACCACGCTGTGCGGCACCGACATCGAGATCTGGGAGGGCAGGATGACCTTCCCCGGCATGCTCCCCATGGTGCTCGGCCACGAGATGGTCGGCGAGATCGTCGCGCTCGGACCCGATACCAGGGACGCGCTCGGCCGCCCCCTCTCCCCCGGCGATCGGATCGGCTGGTCGGAGTCGACCTGCGGCGAGTGCTACGGCTGCGTCGTGCTCCGCGAGCCCGTCGCCTGTTCCCGTCGCGGCTACGGGTTCCTGCAGCGCGCCGACGTGCACCCCTTCGCGACCGCCGGCCTCTCGGAGTACGCGTACGTGACGCCCGGCGCCGCGAAGCTGCTGGTGCCGGCATCCGTCAAGGACACCTGGGCGTCGATGGCGGGCTGCGCGGCGAAGACCGTGCTGCGCGCCTTCGAGCGCTCCGGTCGCATCCGCCCCGGCTCCACGGTCGTGGTGCAGGGATCGGGCGCCCTGGGCATCTTCGCCACCGCTGTCGCGAAGATCGCCGGAGCCGGGAAGGTCATCACGGTCGGCGCCCCCGCGTCGCGCCTGGAGCTGGCCGCGCGCTTCGGTGCGGACGCCGTGGTCGACTTCCGCGACGGCCCCGTGGTCGAACAGGTCCTGGAGCTCACGGACGGCCGCGGCGCCGATCATGTCTTCGACTTCGCCGGGGCGCCCAGCGTTGGTCCGGATGCCGTGGGCATGGCCGCGCAGCGCGGCACCGTCGTGATCGTCGGCTCCACGGGGCCGGCCGGGGACGGCTTCGCCCTCAGCACGATCATGGGTAAGGAGCTCACGGTGGTGGGCTCGCTCAACGGCGACATCTCCGACTACTCCCGTGCGATCGGGTTCTTCGAGGCGTTCGCCGACCGCTACCCGTGGGACGACCTGTTCAGCGCCCCGGTCGGCCTCGCCGAGGCCTCAGACAAGATCGCGCACATGCACCATCTCGATGAGGTCAAGGCCGTCATCGATCCGAGACTGTGAGGACCGACATGACCACCCCGCTCCCCCTGCGCGAGATCGGCCGCAGCGGCATCCGCTCCTCGCTGTTCTCCCTCGGCTCCTGGCACACCTACGACCGGATGCCGTTCGAGGACGCGGTGGCGATGCTGCAAGAGGCGGTGGACCGCGGCGTCAACCTCTTCGACGTCGGCGTCTATTCCGCTCCGGGCATGCCGCCGGTGTTCACCGACGTCATCTTCTCCGGAATGGTGCGCGCGGCGGGTCTGCGCCGCGACGAGTGGCTGCTGTCGTCGAAGCTGTGGCTCGAGGGTTTCGGCGCCGACGGGTTCCGCCCGCAGTTGGAGAACGCGCTGATGCGTGTCGGCGTCGAGCACGCCGACCTCGTGATCCTCGGCGACCTGCGCCGCGACGACCTCGACCTGCGCGACCTCGTCGTCGACCTCGCGGCGCTCGCCGACGCCGGCCTGATCCGCGCCTGGGGCGTGAACAACTGGTCGGCCTCGACGATCCAGCGGCTCATCGACATCGCCGACGCCGAGGGCGTCGCCGGCCCGCAGATCGCGCAGCTGAAGTACAGCGTGTCGCGACGCTCGATCCCCGACGGCGACCCGTTCGCCCGACTGTGGGAGCAGGGGCTCTCGCTGCAGGCCTCGGACTGCCTGGAGGGCGGCGTGCTGGCCGGCAAGATCAACGGAGACCGGCAGATCGGCCGCGACCCCGGTGACATCCGTCAGCGCATCATCGACGACGTCCCCGCCTTCACCGCGGTGGCCGAGTCGCTCGGCGTGACGCCCGCCCAACTCGGCATCGCGTTCACGCTCACGCATCCCGCACTCGCGACCACGCTGTTCGGCGCGTCCAGTGCGGCGCAGCTGCACGCCAACCTCGACGCGGCGGATCTCGTCGACCGTGTCGGCGTCGCCGAGATCCGGCGCCTCGTCGAGCCCTTCTGGGCCGACCGCGACGTCGTCTCCCCCGAAGGCCCCTGAACGTCACTAGCCACGTCTCGCACCCTGACGTGCACCGTCTCCCCCGAAGGCCCCTGAACCTCCCTCTTCCCTTTCTTGGAGAAACACACCCATGACCGCCACCGCCGCCGGCCGCCCCACCGTCACGCCCGTGCCCTTCGACCCCGAGGTGCAGGCCGTGCTCGACATCCTCGCCGCGAACCCGCAGCCCCCGCTCACGCGTGACACGCTGCCGCGCGAGGGCACAGACAGCGTCTTCCCCGACAACGACACCGTCATCGCCGGCCGCGCGATCGACTGGGAGGACCGCGTGATCCCCGGCCCCGCCGGCGCGCCCGACGTGGAGATCACGATCTTCCGCCCACGGGGCAGCGAGGGCGAGACGCTGCCCGGATTCGTCAACATCCACGGCGGCGGCATGATCGTCGGCCACCGTTCGTGGGAGACCGCCCGGGTCGTCGACATCGTCGAGGAGCACCGGGTCGTCGCCATCAACGTCGAGTACCGACTCGCCCCCGAGGACCCCTACCCCGCCGGGGTGGAGGACTGCTACGCGGCTTTCGTCTGGACGCACGCGAACGCCGCCGCGCTGGGCATCGACCCCGAGCGGATCGTCGTGGGCGGCGGCAGCGCGGGCGGCGGACTCACCGCGGCCGTCGCGCTCCTGGCCCGCGATCGACAGGGGCCGGTGATGACCGGCCAGCTGCTGCTGTGCCCGATGATCGACAACACCAACACCACGGTCGCGAGCCGGCAGTACGACGGCATCGGCACCTGGCAGCGCGAGGCCAACCTGCTCGCCTGGTCGTGCGTGCTCGGCGACGAGCTCGCCTTCAGCGCGGATGCTCCCGCCTACGCCGCCCCCAGCCGCGCCACGGATCTCGCCGGCCTCCCGCCAGCGTACATCGAGGTCGGCGAGGCCGAGGCCTTCCGCGACGAGGACACCGAATACGCGCTGCGCATCTGGGCCACCGGCGGCCAGGCCGAGCTGCACGTGTGGGGCGGCGGGGCGCACGGCTTCGACATGTACATGCCGGATGCCGAGATCACGCGAGCCGCGCTGGCCGCCCGCTCCTCGTGGCTGCGCCGAGTCTGGGGAGTGCGCTCGTGAGCGCCCCCGCCCCGGTCCCGTACGACCCGGAGCTCGTCCAGGGGCTGGAGGCGTTCCTCGACCTCGTTGAGATCATCCCGCTGCGCGCCGACACGATCCTCGCCAACCGCGCGCACTTCGCCACGATCATCCCGCCGATGGCCGCGCAGGTCGAGGGCCGCGACGTGATCTGGGAGGACAGGGTCATCCCCGGCCCGGTGGGCGCCCCCGACGTGGAGATCACGATCGTGCGGCCGCGGCACGCGGCATCCGCTCCGGCCCCCGCCGTCCTGTCGATCCACGGCGGAGGCATGGTGCTGGGCACCCGGTTCTTCGGCACCGGCGAGCTCATCGACCTCGCCGAGCGGCACGGAGTCGTCGGCGTCGCCGTGGAGTACCGGCTGGCCCCGGAGCACCCCGGACCAGCGCAGGCCGAAGACTGCTACGCCGCGCTGGAGTGGATGGCAGCGCATGCCGAGGAGCTCGGCATCGACCCCGACCGCATCATCGCCTCCGGCATGAGCGCGGGCGGTGGACTGTCGGCGGCCGTGGCGCTGATGTCCCGCGACCGCGGGGGTCCGCGCCTCGCCGGTCAGCTGCTCGGCTGCCCCATGCTCGACGACCGCAACGAGACCGTGTCGAGCCGGCAGTACGACGGCATCGGCGCGTGGGACCGCCACAACAACGACACCGCGTGGACGGCCATCGCCGGCGACGACCGTTTCAGCGATGACCTCTCGCCGTACACGGCCCCCGCACGGGCTCGCGACCTGTCCGATCTCGCCCCCGCGTTCATCGAGGTCGGCGCCGCCGAGACGTTCCGCGACGAGGCGGTCGACTACGCCCTGCGGATCTGGGCGACCGGCGGTCAGGCCGAGCTGCACGTGTGGGCCGGCGCCTACCACGGCTTCTCCGGCTTCTCCCCGGATGCCGAGGTCTCCCGCGCGGCGAACGACGCCAGGGAGAGCTGGCTGCGCCGCGTGCTCTCCCTCGACGGATGAGCACTCCCGCCGCAGCTCCCCGACCACGCATGGGCACCGTGCACGCCATGCTCGTGCTCGGGCTGCTCGAGGCCTTCGGGCCGCTGTCGATGGATCTCTACCTCCCCCAGCTGCCGCAGCTCGCGGCATCCCTCGGCGCGTCCGAGGCCCTCGGCCAGGCCACGATGTCGGCCTGCATGATCGGCCTCGGACTCGGGCAGCTCGTCGCAGGCCCCCTCAGTGACCGCTTCGGTCGCCGACGTCCGCTCATGGTCGGCGTCGCCGCGTTCGCCCTGCTCTCAGTGCTGTGCGCGCTGGCGCCGAGCATCGAGCTGCTGCTCGTCGCCCGGTTCCTGCAGGGGCTCGCCGGATCCGCCGGCATCGTCATCTGCCTGGCGATCGCGCGCGACCAGTTCGAGGGCGTCGAGCTGTCGCGGATGCTGTCGCTGCTGTTCCTCGTCTCTGGAACCGCGCCGATCATCGCCCCGGTCGTCGGAGGACAGCTCGCCGGGATCATGGACTGGCGCGGCATCTTCTGGGTGCTCGGCGGCGTCGGCGTCGCCCTGCTCGTCGTCGTGCTGCTCGCCGTGCCGGAGACCCTCGATCTCAACCGCAGGCACGGCGGCGGCCTGCGGGTGCTCGCCGGACACACAGGGGCCGTCGTGCGCGACCGGCTGTTCGTGGCCGTGCTGTGCGCGGGGGCGGCCGGCGGCGTGGCGTTCTTCACGTACCTGTCGATGTCGTCGTTCGTGTTTCAGGAGCAGTTCGGCCTGGCTCCGCAGGCGTTCAGTCTGGCGTTCGCGGCCGGCGCGCTGGCGAACATCGCCGGCGGACAGCTCAGCCGACTCGTGGTGCGCCGCCTCGGCCCGCTGCACGTCTATCTCGGCGGCATCACGGCGACCCTCGTCGCGACCTCGACGTTCCTCGCGCTCGCGCTCTCCGGCGTCGGCGTGCTGGGCGTGATCGCCGCGCTCGTCGGCTTCATGCTGTGCGCGGGGATCGGAGGGCCCAACGGGCAGACGCTCGCCCTCGCCCACCACGGCGCGAGAGCAGGCACGGCATCCGCCCTGCTGGGCATGTCGTCATTCCTGTTCGGACCGGTGCTGGCGCCGCTGGCCGCGGGCATCGGCGGCACGACAGCGGTGACCATGGCCCTGACCATGACGATCGCCGCGAGCGTCGCCGCGCTGGCCGCGTGGCTGGTCGTACGCCCCGCCGCCCGCAGCTGACGACGCTCGGCGCCGGCGCGTTCCGGTCAGTACTGCGCCGAGAACGCCCCGTCGCTCTTGAGCAGCTGCCCCGACACCCAGCGCCCCTCATCAGACACGAGGAACTCGACAAGCGCTGCCACGTCGACCGGCCGTCCGAGACGGCCCTGCGGCGTCATGCCGGTGAGGGCCGTGCGGGTGTCGTCGTCCATCCAGCCCGTGTCGATCGGACCGGGATTCAGCACGTTCGCGGAGATGCCGCGCGGACCGAGCTCGCGCGCCGCGGAGATGACCAGCCGGTCGAGCGCGCCCTTCGACGAGCCGTAGGGCAGGTTGCCGGTGACGTGATCGCTGGTGAGTGCGACGATCGCACCGCCGTCCCGCGCCTGGCGGGCGAAGGCGGCGATGAGCAGCAGGCTCGCCCGGGCGTTGACCGCGAGGTGCAGGTCGAAGCTCTCGGCGGTGGTGTCGAGGATGCCGGACTCGACGTCGTGGGCGTGGCTGAGGATCAGCGCGCCGATCACGCCGTGACGGCGTGCGACCTCGGCGATCAGGGCGCCGGGCCCCTCATGGGTCGACAGGTCGGCCGGGACATGGTCGTCGGCGGGGATCTCGGAGTCGGCGATGTCGCTGGTGACGACGGTCCAGCCCGACGCGCGGAGGCGGGGGACGATGCCGGCGGCGATGCTGTCGGCGCGGGCGGCACCGGTGATCAGGGCGAGGGGCATCCGGCCACGCTACCCCACACGGCGTGCGGCGATTCGGCGTCCCGTCCTGCCGCACCAGCGGGAGGCTCCGCCGCCCGACCGGCCGCACGAGCGGGAGGCCCCGCGTCCCGACCGGTCGCACGAGCGCGAGGCGCGCCCAGACCGCATCCGTGCTCCGCCGCTCAGAACCCCAGGCACATCACGACGACACCCGCCGCCATCGCCCACGACTCGACGGCGAGGAAGCGCGCCGTGCGGCCATGGTGCACCGGCCGCACGAACCACTCCGCGACCACCGTCCACAGCACCACGCCGATCACGCCCGCGATGCCGAGCACCGACAGCACCCCGGTCAGGCCGTGCCCGGCATGGCCCGCCGCCGTGGCATCCGACGCCGCCCCGCTGGACGCGCTCTGGAACGCGCACACCGCCATCACGAGGGAGACGAGCGCGCGGTGACAGCACGTGGCCGCCGCCGGAGTGCCGCGGACGCCGACCGTGCCGAGCATGGCCGACAGCAGCAGCACGGCGCCGAGGAGCACACCGGCACCGCCGTCGTTCACCGCGACGAGGAGCATGGCCGCGGCCATCACGAGCGCCGACTGCCTCCCCTGCCAGGGCACGGCCCGCCACGCGGCGACGCACGCGGCGGCCGAGACGAGGGCCGCCACGGCCATCAGCCACGGCGCTGCGGGGAGGATGTGATCCACACCTGCATCATATTGATCAAGCGCTCAAAATAGCCAGACCGGTCTCCGATGCGTCAGACCGGTCCTCGATTCGCCAGACCGATCTTCGATGCGTCAGACCCGCCCCCGATGCGCCAGACCCGACTCCGATGCGCGAGGATGGAGCCGTGCCCCGCGTCGTCGACCACGATGAGCGCCGCCGGCAGATCGCCGAGGCGCTGCTCGTCGTCGCCGCGCGCGACGGCCACGAGAGCGTGACGTCGCGCGCCGTCGCGAAGGAGCTCGGCGTGGCGACCGGCTCCCTGTGGCACTACTTCGACGGCTTCGACGACGTCGTGCGCGCCGCGGCCGCCGAGGTCACGAGACGCACGGACGAACGCATCGCCGCGGCCACCGCCGGCCTGCGCGGGCTCCGCCGACTCGACGCACTGATGCGAGAGGTGCTCCCCGTCGATGCGCGGACCCGCGCCGAGGCCCACGTCGTCGTCGGGTTCTGGGGCCGACTCGCCACCCTCGCGAGCACCCCCGACGGAGCGACGCCCACGCTCGCGACCTGGCAGGACGGCATCCGCGAGTCCCTCGACGAGGCCGTGGCCGACGGCGAGCTGCGCGACCGCACCCCCACGGATGCCGTGATGGCCCTGCTCCGATCGATCACCTACGGCCAGCAGGTGGTCGAGGTCACCGAGCCCCAGGATGCCACGGCCCACCTCGCCGTACTGCACAGCATCCTCGACCCCTGGCGCCGCTAACCCCGTTCCCCTGACTGCCGCACGCGCCTGGGGTGTGCGGACGTCGGCGCTTGTGCGGATGACGGCTCTCGTCGTACGATCGTCGCAACCCGTTTATTGAGCGTTCGCTCGAAATAGTGAGGAACACCGATGTCCCACACCGCCGTCACGATCGAGAAGATCGCCGTGCCGCATCCGCTCGACCCGCTCACCGGCGCCGAGATCGCCGCCGCTCGCGCCGTGCTCGAGTCCGCCGGCCTGATGGGCGACACCGTGCGCGTGCCGATGCTCCTCCCCGACGAGCCGACCAAGGACGAGCTGGCGGCATGGAAGCCCGGCGCCCCCATCGACCGCCGCATCGACGCCACCCTGCTCGACACGGCCACGGGCGTCGCCACCGAGGTGATCGTGTCGATCACCCGCGGCGAGGTCGTGAGCGCGGAGCGCGTGCCCAACGACGCCCCGCCCTACGGACAGCCGCAGTACCTCTTCGAGGAGTACGAGCGCGCAGAGGCCATCGCCAAGGCCTCCCCCGAGTGGCGTGCGGCGATGACCCGCCGTGGACTCGCCGACCACATCGACCTCGCGTTCTGCTCCCCGCTCGCCCCCGGCTACACCGGCCGCGCCGACGAGGTCGGGCGCCGCGTCATCCGCTCGCTGACGTTCCTGCGGTACGACGAGAACGACTCGCCCTGGGCGCACCCCGTCGAGGGGCTGATCGTGCACATCGACCTCACCGCGGACAGCGTCATCCGCGTCGAGGACGTGGGCGACGTGCCCGTACCCGCCGGCCACGGCAACTACTACCCCGAGGTGCAGGGCGAGGCGCGCACCACCCTCAAGCCCATCGAGATCACCCAGCCTGAGGGGCCGAGCTTCGGCGTGAGCGGCTCCCTCGTGGAGTGGGAGGACTGGGCGATGCGGGTGAGCTTCAACGCGCGCGAGGGCCTCGTGCTGCACGACGTCTCGTTCGGCGGGCGCTCCGTGCTCAGCAGGGCGAGCGTGCCCGAGATGGTCGTGCCCTACGGCGACACCGCGCCAGGGCGCTTCTGGATCAGCTACTTCGACGCCGGCGAGTACCTGCTCGGCAAGAACGCCAACCACCTCGAGCTCGGCTGCGACTGCCTCGGCGTCATCCGCTACCTCGACGGCTACGTCGCCGACGATCACGGCCACCCGGTGCGCATCCCGAACGTGATCTGCATGCACGAGGAGGACTACGGCATCCTCTGGAAGCACACCAACCTCGAGGGCCGCTCCGACGTGCGGCGCTCCCGTCGCTTCGTGGTCTCGTACTTCTCGACCATCGGCAACTACGACTATGGCTTCTACTGGCACTTCTACCTCGACGGCTCTATCGAGGTCGTCGCGAAGGCCACCGGCATCGTGTTCGCGGGTGCAGGAGAGCCGGGCGTGCGGCAGAGGCACGCCACCGAGCTCGCCCCCGGCGTGTTCGCGCCCGTGCACCAGCACCTGTTCAGCGCGCGGCTCGACGTCGCGATCGACGGCGAGGACAACCGCCTCGTCGAGGTCGACGCGCAGCGCATCCCGATGGGCCAGGACAACCCGTTCGGCAACGCGTTCACCTGGTCGGAGACGCCGCTCACCACCGAGAAGCAGGCGCAGCGCGAGGCCGACACCTCGGTCGCCCGCGTGTGGGAGGTGCAGAGCGCGTCGCGCACGAACGCCGTCGGCCGCCCCACCGCGTACCACCTGATCCCCGAGCCCACCGCGCTGCTGATGGCCGATCCGGCGTCGTCGGTGGCCGCCCGGGCGACGTTCGCCACGAAGCACCTGTGGGCGACGCGCCACGAGAAGGGGCAGATCTGGCCGGCCGGACGCTACCCGAACGCCCACCAGGGCGGAGCGGGACTGCCGGAGTACACGGCGGGCGATCGGTCGATCGACGGCGAGGACATCGTGCTGTGGCACACCTTCGGCCTCACGCACTTCCCCCGCCCAGAGGACTGGCCCATCATGCCGGTCGACTACGCGGGCTTCTGGCTCAAGCCCTACGGCTTCCTCGACCAGAACCCCGCGATGGACGTGCCGGAGGCGTCCCAGGCTCACGCCTCGGCGGATGCCGGATGCTGCGGAGGTGGCGCGGCCTGCACCTGCGGGCACTGACCAGCCCGACGCAGCGCAGATCTCAGCTCAGTCCGGCGATCGCCCCACGGAGGATGCCGCCGATCGTTCGCGACGCGATCGCTTCTAGCTCAGCGCCGAGATCGCCTCGCGGAGGATGCCGTCTGCGCGCTCCAACGCCGACGACGCAGCCTCGACCGGTGCGCCGGTCGCGAGCATGAGCAGGGCGAGCTTGACCGAACCGGACGCCGCGGCGAGCGCCTCGGAGGCCTCGTCCACACCCACGCCGGCGAGCTGCGACACGGTGCGGATCGAGCGCGCATGCAGCTTCTCGTTCGTGGCGAGCAGGTCGACCATGACGCCGCGGTAGGTCTTGCCGAGCTTGATCATCGAGAGCGTCGTGAGCATGTTCACCACGAGCTTCTGCGCGGTGCCCGACTTGAGCCGCGTCGATCCGGAGATGAACTCGGGGCCGGTTACGACCTCGATCGCGATCTCCGCGACGGCGCCGATGGCCGAGTCCGCGTTCGATGCGATCGCGACGGTGAGGGCTCCGACCTCGCGGGCGAAGGCGAGTCCGCCGATCACGTACGGCGTGCGCCCCGATGCCGAGATGCCGACGACGGTGTCGCGGTCGGAGAGCCCCAACTCGCGCAGCGAGGCGGCCGCGGCCTGGTCGTCGTCTTCGGCGTTCTCCACGGCTGAGCGGATCGCGGTCTCCCCGCCTGCGATGAGCCCGACGACCATCGACGGGTCGGTGCCGAAGGTGGGCGGGCATTCGCTCGCGTCGAGCACGCCGATGCGTCCGGCCGTGCCCGCGCCGATGTAGATGAGGCGCCCGCCGCGGCGGAAGCGCTCGACGATGCCGTCGACGGCCGCCGCGATCTCGGCGGCGCGCTCGGCGACGGCTTCTGGCACCCGACGGTCCTCGGCGTTCATGCTGCGCACCAGCTCCGCGGTGTCGAGCACGTCGAGGTCGCCGCGCTCCGTCGTCGACGCCTCGGTGCCGAGGCGCGAGAGCTCGTCGAGCAGGGCGGTCAGGCGGATGTCGTCATTCGGCACGGTGCACGAACCTTTCGTGGAGGAGATCGGCGCGGCGAGCGAGGAGCACGGCGCCGTCGAGGGCGTCGCCGGCCGACGGCACAACGGTGCGTCCGGCGTCGGCGAGGGCGGCGCCGAGGGCGGCGCGGAACCAGGAGTGATCGATGAGACCGCCGTGCAGCGCGACCTCGGTCGTCGTCGCGGAGGCCGCGACGGCAGAGGCGGTCAGCAGACGGACGGCCTCCCGCGCTATGCCGAGGGAGACCTCGTCGCCCTCCGCCGCGGCGTCGAGCACGGCGGGCGCGAACGCGCCGAGCGCGCGCGCAAGGGGCTCCTGCTGCGCCGTCCATGCGATGGGGTCGGATGTCGGGGCGATGTGTGCGCGGACGACGTCCGAGAGCACGGTGGCGGGGCCGAGCCGCGCGGCGGCACGCTGCACGGCTCGCACCGCTTCCCTGCCGAGCCAGGAGCCGCTGCCGAGATCGCCGATGTCGGGACCCCAGCCGTCGACGAGGCGGATGCCGTCGGCATCCGCTCCCAGCGCCGCCGCGCCCGTGCCCGCGATCAACAGCACTCCCGGTGCACCGGCGAGGGCTCCGGCGTGCGCGGTGACGACATCGGAGGCGACGGCGGTGCGTGCACCGGTCGCGGCGGTGAGCCGGTCGGCGAGCTCCTGCGCGGCATCCGGAGCCGCCCAAGCGCCCGCGGCGCCGACACCGAGGAGAGTGGGGGCTCCGACGAGGGCGAGCAGCGGGAGGATGGCCTCGACCGCACGTTCCACGCCGTGCGGCGCAGCGAGGCCGGGAGCCCCGACGCCCGTACGCACACCGGCGTCGGCGGTCGCGACGCGGCATCTGGTCTTGCCCAGATCGACCGCGGCGATCGTGTGCTCGGTGCTCATCCCACTCCTCGTCAGGCCATCAGTTCTCGAAAAGAGACTACATTACTTCCAGATTTGATGAAAAGAATTTACTATCAAGGGATGCGGCGTCGCCGATATCCGCGCTCCGCGCCGATCACCGCGACATACTGAGAGTCCTACACCACGGAGGAGCGGGATGAGCATCCAGTCGACGATCGAGGCATCCGCCTCGACACTGCCCCCGTCACTCGCCCGCATCGCCGCGGCGATCAGAGAGAACCCCTCCGTCGTCGTCGACAAGACGATCAACGAGCTGGCCGAGGAATGCAGCACCTCGGTGGCCTCCGTCGTGCGATTCTGCCGGGCGATCGGTTTCAGCGGGTATGCACCCCTGCGCATGGCCCTGGCGACCGAGTTGGGCAAGGAGGCCGCGCAGTTCTCCGGCCGCGGCGCCTTCGGCTCGGAGATCTCCGACGAGGACACCCTTCCCGAGGCGGTGTCCAAGCTCGCGGCGCTGGAGCTGCTGGCGATCGAGGAGACCATCGCTCAGCTTGACTTCGACGTGCTCGATGCAGCCATCGACGCGATCGACGGAGCAGAGCGCATCCTGCTCTTCGGCATCGGAGCGAGCCAGTTCGTCGCGGTCGACCTGGCACACAAGCTCCTCCGCGTCGGACGCAACGCCCACGCGCTTGCCGATCCGCACGAGGCCATCGCCGCCGCCGTGCTGCACGCCGCACCCACCGTGGCGATCGGATTCTCACACGCAGGCTCGACGTTCGAGACCGTACGGTTCCTCGAGGCGGCTCGAGCCAACGGCGCCGCCACGATCGCCGTCACCTCCGCCAAGGACTCCCCTCTTGCCCACGCCGCCGACCACGCCCTGTTCACCGAGGTCAGGGAGTCGACCTTCCGCGCCGGGGCGATGGTCAGCCGCATCGCCCAGCTGGCCCTGGTCGACTGCCTCTTCGTCGGCGTCGCCAAGCGACGGTTCGCCGAGACGGTCGACGCGCTGCAGCGCACGCGCGAGGCGACGCGGGCACTACACGACTGAGACACCCGGCCGGCGCCCCGCGCCCGCACCCGCGACCTCGGGCCTCCGAACCCCTGCGCGTCCGGCCACGCAACACGATTGCATCTCAATGATGTAAATCATCTCCGCGCCTATCGACAGCGATGAACATTCTTGCCATACTGGGGTCACCCGACGGCGAGAGGACGATGACGTTGCAGCACGAGGCCGGCACCACGACGGTGCGCACATTCCACCCAGGTGAGAGCGCCGCTCTCGCCGACGCCTGGACGCGATCCGCGCCACAGGACGGCATCACCGCCGCACGACTGCGTGATCTGGTGCTGCTCGATCGCAACTTCGACGCCGACGGGCTGTTCGTCGCCGAAGATGGCGGCGAGATCGTCGGAGCCGCGTACGCCGTGCGCCGACGCATCGCGCACGACGGCGACGACCTGCAGCCCGGCACCGGATGGATCCCGTTCTTCTTCGTGGTCCCCGAGCACCGCCGTCGCGGCCTCGGTCGCACCCTGCTGAACTCCGCGATGGAATGGCTCCGCTCGCACGGCGCAACCGAGGTGATCTTCTCGGCGTACACCCCCAACTACGTGCTCCCCGGTCTCGACGCCGACCGTTACCCCGCCGCATCCGCCCTGCTCGCTTCGCTCGGCTTCACGCGTATCGAGCATCCGAGCGCCATGGACCGCTCCCTGATCGGATACGAGATGCCGACCGAGGTGCGTGAGCGCATCGACACGCTCCGCACGGAGGGGTGGCACCTGGGCACTCCTGGCGACGACGACCTCGTACCCCTGATCCGCATCGCCGGTGAATCGTTCAACTCCGATTGGGCGCGTGCGATCCGCGAGGGCGTGCTCGGCGGCATGCCGCTTGAGCGCATCCTCATCGCCAAGAACCCGGCAGGCGAGGTGCTCGGCTGGGCGATGCACGGTACCTACGAGTCCGTGATCGAGCGGTTCGGCCCGTTCGGCGTGCTCCCGGAGAGCCGTGGAACCGGGCTCGGCAAGGTGCTGCTGCACCTCACCCTGGAGCGGATGACCGCTCTCGGCGCACACAGCGCGTGGTTCCTGTGGGCCGATGAGGGCTCGACGGCGTCAGCCCTCTACGCCAAGACCGGATTCGCCGCGACCCGCACTTTCGACATCCTTCGCGCAGAGATCGGAGCACACCGCAATGCCTAAGACCGTCATCGCCGTCGGCGGACACATCGGCGACATGGAGCTGACCGCCGGCCCCACCCTCGCCAAGGTCGTGCTCGAAGGCGGGCGCGCCATCATCGTCGACTGCACCTACGGCGAGCGCGGCCACCCCACGATCGCACCGAGCGAGTACCGGGGGCAGAAGCTCCGCGAGGCCCGCTTCTTCGCCGACACGATCGGGGCCGAGCTGATCACGCTCGACTACTCCGACGGGTTCCTCCCCGACGACGAGGCTGTGGCCGAGCAGATCGCCGAGGTGATCCGCGAGGCCAGGCCCGACATCCTCATCACGCACTGGCTGCACTCGATGCACCGCGATCACGAGCGCGCGGCCCAGGCCGCGCTGCGCGGCGCGTTCCTGGCCTCCATCCCGATCGAGGAGATCGACGCGGAACGCTTCTCGGTGCCGACGATCCTGCACGCGGAGAACTGGGAGGACATGGAGGGCTTCGAGGCCGACACGTTCTTCGGCATCCCCGATGCCGCCTACGAACTGTGGCGCACCGGCATCCAGGAGCACGCCTTCGCCCGCGGCGAGACGTACGGCTTCCGCTTCATCGACTACTACTCCGCCCTCATGCAGGTGAAGGGGTGCCTGGTCGGCGAGCAGCGCGCCGCCGCATTCAAGAGCGCAGGCACCGAGAAGTTCGCCCTCGCCGGCCCGTGAGCCTCACCCCTACCCGACACACACCCACAGAAACGAAGGAACCATGAAGAAATCACTTCTCGCGGTCACCGCACTGGGACTCGCGACGACGCTGTCCCTCGCCGGCTGCACCGGTTCGACCGGCGGATCCGGCGACGCCGGTGGCGCCCAGGAGCTCACCTTCCTCACCCACTGGGGCCCCGATCAGGTCAAGATGCTGGAGGATGCAGGCAAGGCATTCACGGCGGACCACCCCGACATCACCGTCAAGGTGCAGGCGGTGCCGTTCGGCAACCTGCTCTCGACGCTGCGCACTCAGGGCGCCTCGGCCGACGGCCCCGCGATCGTCGGCATCTACGACGCGTGGCTGCCCGAACTCGTCCGCGACGGGCTCGCCGCCGCCGCCCCGTCCGACGTGGCCGACGACGTCACGGCGAACTGGCCGGCTGGCGTCGCCGCGGCCGCGAGCAACGGCGGCAAGGTCTACGGGATCCCGAACGAGATCGATCTCTACCAGCTCAACTACAACAAGGCGCTGTTCGACGCCGCGGGCATCTCCGAACCGCCGGCCGACTGGGACGCCCTGGTGAAGGATGCGAAGGCACTCACGACCGGTGACCAGCAGGGCCTCGGCGTGATCACGGGCTGGAACTCGGGTGTCGTGCACCCGTTCCTCTCGCTGCTCGCGTCCAACGGCGGCTCGTTCCTGAACGAGGACGGCACGGCGTCGGAGCTGACCAGCCCCGAGGCGATCGAGACGGCGGAGCTGTACGCGAAGCTCATCGCCGATAAGTCGACCGACCCGCGCAAGTCGACGGCCAACGCGAACACCACCGGCCCCTACCTCGACTCGTTCGTCAACGGCCAGACCGGCATGATCATCATGGCCAACTGGTGGGAGAGCGCACTGCGCGACGGCATGGGCGACGGCTTCGACGAGGTCGCCACCGCGCCGATCCCCGTGGGACCGAGCGGAGACAAGTCCTCGTCGATCTCGTACTCGTGGATGACGATGGTCAACGGCAAGGCGTCCGTCGCCCGCCAGAAGGCGGCCTGGGAGTTCCTCAGCTACCTCAACGGTCCGGACTCCGGTGAGAGCGGGTCGTCCGCGATGGCGGACATCCTGCTGTCGATGGGCATCCTGCCCACCCGGGCATCTGACCTCGAGGCGCATGCGGCGCAGCTGGAGACCCCGTTCCTCTCGTCGTACGTCACGGCACTCCAGGATGCGACCCCGTTCCCGACCGTGCTCGGCGGACCCGCGGCGACCGACGCGCTGCAGCGCCAGCTCGAGGCGCTCATCAACGGTCAGGTCGACGCGAAGACGGCGATGGAGAACGCGGCACGCGACGTCGACGCCGCACTCAAGTCCGCTCAGTGACACCCCGGCGGGGAGGCGCGACGCGTCTCCCCGCCACCTTCTCGAAAGGCTTGTCTTGACGACCCTCGAACGCGCAGCCGCGGCGCCCTCCCTCCGCGGCCCGAAGCGCCGAAGCATCGCCTCGACCAGAGGCTGGTCGGCGCTGTTTCTCAGCCCCGCCCTGATCATCATCGGCGTCTTCACCCTCATCCCGACCCTGATGACCGTGTGGATCAGCCTGCACCGCTGGTCGATGTTCACCCCGATCACCGACATGACGTGGGTGGGCCTGGACAATTACTCCGGCCTCTTCGCCGACGCCACCCGGGTGCAGGCACTCGGCAACACGGCCCTGTACGTGGTGTTGTCGATAGTGATCACCGTGCCGATCGCACTGCTCATCGCCCTCCTGTTGTTCTTCCCCCGCCTCAAGGGCAAAGGCGTCGTGCGCGTGCTCCTGTTCGCGACCTATGTGATCCCGACGATCGCGATCGTGATCATCTGGAGCAACATCTACGCCCCGGGCTACGGTCCGCTCAGCACGATGGTCGCCGCGCTCGGCATCGACCCGCCCGGATGGCTCAGCGACCCGCAGTGGGCGCTCGTGTCGCTGGTGATCTTCAACGTGTGGCAGATGCTGGGCTACTACGTCATCCTGCTCATCGCCGGACTCACGCAGATCTCAGAGGACCTCTACGAGGCCGCCCGCATCGACGGCGCCGGTATCGTGCGCCAGACCTGGTCGATCACGATCCCGCTGCTGCGGCCGTCTCTCGTGTTCGTGATCCTGATGACCTTCATCAACTCGATCCAGGTCTTCGACCCGATCTACCTGCTGACACAGGGAGGTCCGGCGAACTCGACGAACATGGTGTCGTTCGAGATCCAGCGCACGGCGTTCCAGTACGGCATGGCCGGGGAGTCCTCGGCGCTCGCCGTCTCGCTCTTCCTGATGATCATCGCCGTGGGCGGGGTCCTCGGAATCGTCATGAAGGGACGCACGCGATGACGCTCACCACCGCGACCCCCGCGGCCCCCGCACCGTCGGCGACTCGGACGCCCCAGGCGTCCATCCCGCCACGACGGATGCCGCTGCGACGGCGCGTCTCCACGGCCGTGCTGTACGTGCTGCTCGCGGTCGTCGCCCTCCTGCCGCTGTTCCCGCTGTACTGGCTGGTGATCTCGGCGCTGAAGTCACCTGCGGAGTTCTCGCAGATCCCGCCGACCTGGTTCCCGACGAACCCGACGCTCGACCAGGCCGCGACGGCCCTCACCGCCGTGCCGTTCCTGCAGTCGATGATGAACAGCGTCATCATCGCCGGCGGGTCGACGATCAGCGTGCTGGCCACCAGCATCCTGGCCGGGTACGTGTTCGCGAAGCACACCTTCAAGGGGCGCGACCTGCTGTTCTGGGCGATCGTCGCCACGATGTTCCTCCCGCCGATCGTCACCCTTGTACCGCTGTACTACCTCGTCAACAGCATGGGGCTCTCGGACACCTATCTCGGGGTCATGCTGCCGTGGCTCGCCAACGCGTTCGGGATCTTCCTGATGCGGCAGTTCATACGCGACATCCCCGACGAGCTGATCGAGGCGGCGCGCATGGACGGCGCTGGAGAGTTCCGCATCGTCTGGCAGTTCGTCGTGCCGCTGCTCAAGCCGGCGATCGTGACGCTCGCGGTGTTCATGTTCGTCTACGCCTGGAACAACTTCATCTGGCCGCTGTCGATCCTCCGTTCTGAGGCTCTCTACCCGGTGGTGCTGACGCTGAACCGGCTCATGTCGTACACGATGAGCTTCGAGTACCAGAACGTCGTGCTGGCGGGAGCCGTCATCGCGTCGTTGCCGACGCTGCTGGTGTTCCTGGTCACGCAGCGCGTGTTCGTCGCGGGTATCGCGGCGAGCGGCGTGAAGGGCTGAACGCCCCTCCCGGGGTGCCGCGGCGCACCCCGGGATCAGCCTTTTTACACACATTCGGGAATACCCCCAGGGGGTATTAACTTCTCTCCTTCGAACGGATGCCGACCGACGGCGTCCCCATCGGAAGGATCCCCCGTGTCCACGACCACGAGCGCGGGAGCCGCAGCGCTCCCCCGCACCCCGCACCGAGGGCTGGGCTTGACGCTCATCGCCGCCGCCCAGTTCATCGTCATCATGGACACGTCGATCATCGGCGTCGCCCTCAGCGACATCGCCAGGGACGTCGGCTTCACCGCCGACGGCCTGTCCTGGGTGTTCAACGCCTACGTGATCGCCTTCGGCGGCCTGCTGCTGCTCGGCGGGCGTCTCGCCGACCTGTTCGGCGCCCGCCGCGTCTTCACCGCCGGCTGGATCGTGCTGCTGCTCGGCTCGGTGGGCGCTGGGCTCGCGACGTCGCCGTGGGTCGAGATCGCCTCCCGTGCGGTGCAGGGGGCGGGAGCCGCACTCATCGCCCCGGCGGCGCTCGCACTGCTGATGACGCTGTTCGGCGGCACCCCGCAGCTGCCTCGCGCCTTCGCGGTCTACGGCGCCGCAGCCCCCATCGGCGGTACGGCCGGCGTCTTCCTCGGCGGCGTCCTCACCGAGTACCTCGGCTGGCCGTGGGTGTTCTACGTCACGGTGCCGATCGCCGTCGCGATCCTCGCCCTCACACCCCTCGCCTTCCCCCGCGGCACCCGCGCACCGGGGCGGGTCGACGTCGTCGGCGCCGTGACCGGCACCGCGGGCCTCGCACTGACCGTGTTCGGCATCGTCCGCGCCCCCGAGGCCGGCTGGACGAGTCTGGAGACGCTGGGAGCGCTCGTCGTCGGCATCCTGCTGCTCGTCGCCTTCCTCGTCCGACAGGCGAAGGCATCCGAGCCGCTGCTGCGTCTGGGGATGCTGCGGCTGCCGCTGCTGGGCGGCGCGAACATCGCGCAGCTGCTGCTCGGAGCCGCGTGGATCCCGATGTGGTTCTTCCTCAACCTCTACCTGCAGAAGGTCCTCGGGGCATCGGCCTTCGCCGCCGGCGCCGCGCTGGTGCCGATGACAGCGGTGATCGTGCTCGGCATGACCCTGGTCGCCCCGCGCCTCGCCGCACGCTGGGGCACCAGGGCGATGGTCACTGGCGGCTTCGCGCTGCTCGGCGTCGGCATCGCCTGGCTCGCCCTCGCACCGGCCGACGGCGTGTACGCCGCGGACGTGCTGCCCGCATCGCTCGTCGCCGCGGCCGGCATGTCGCTGGCGTTCGTGCCCTCGCTGAGCACTGCGATCGCCAGCGCACCGCCCGCCGATGCCGGCGTGGCATCCGGTCTCGTCAACACGAGCTACCAGATCGGCTCGGCGGTCGGGCTCGCCGCGCTGTCGGCGCTCAGCGCATCGGTGAGCGCGGCCGCCGGAGACGCCGAGGGCTACAGCGCGGCGTTCGTGGGTGCGGCGGCCATCGCCGCGGTCGGCCTCGTCGCCGGTATCACGCTGCTGCGCGCTCCGCGCTGCTGACCGCACTCACGCAGACCCCGCGCGCTCCGCTCTCACGGATGCCGCGGGGTCTGCGTCGACGGCGGCCGCCTCCGGATGGGGGACGACCGAGCCCGCCGTGCGCAGGAAGACGATGATCCAGCTGAAGATGAGCACGGCGGCGATCAGCTCGACGGCCGTGAGGTTGTAGTACCCGACCGCGAAGAAGGCGCCGAGCATCGCGATGACGAGCACGTAGATCCAGCCGAACAGCACGAACACCCGAGGGATCGACGGCAGGAACCACGGCAGCCCCACGACGACCACCGCGAACACGACCGCCATGCCGGTGGCGACCGTGTTGTGCACCAGGAAGAACTCGTCGACGGGGAAGATGCCGACGCAGGCGAGGAAGACGCCCATGAGGATCAGCCCGCCGCGCACGATGAACCGTCCGCGTCGCGCCTTGTCGTCGTCGACGGGAAGGCCCGCGGTGGCGTAACGGGAGATCGTGGTGATCATGATGCCCGCGATGATGAGCGTGACGTTGAAGGCGACGGACGCGTGATTGGTGCTCATGCCGAGGGCCGAGAGGTTGAGTCGCCACCAGTCCGGGTCACTGGATGCCAGCATGGCGGCGAACGCTCCGACGACGAGGAACACCGCGAGCACGAGCGAGAGGACCATCGGCGTGAGCGCCACCGCGGTGAGGAAGCTCACGTACGCGGTCAGTGCGAAGGCGACGCTGACGAGGATGGCGCCGGGGAAGGCGAAGACCGGGGCGCCGATGAAGCTGCGCTCGAGCAGCTCGGCGATGCCGATCCAGCCGAGGAAGGCGATCGCCGCGTGCGCGAAGGCGATGGCGGCGAGGTCGTACCAGCGCAGGCGGTCGCCCGGCACGCTGAACCCGTCGCGCACCTGCTCCGGCCGCACCTCCTGGGGGCGCACGAGCAGCCGGCCGAGCACGAAAGCGAGCACGGCGGTGAGCGCTCCCCCGTAGGCGGCGAAGGTGCCGATCGAGCCTGCGCCGCTGATCGCCAGCTCGTGACCGAAGAACACCGGGAACGCGATCGCGAAACCGACGACGAAGAAGCCGGCGCCGACGAGGAGCGCCGTGGCCTCGAAGACGGCGTCTGAGGTGTCCGGCCCGCGCAGCTGACGCAGCACCTGCAGGATCCGTGCGCCGATCGCTCTCATGCTCGTCCTCACCCGTCACATCCTAGAAGCCGTGACGCGCGGCGACGACGGGTGATAGCATCGGCCCACGGATCGTATACAACGACGTCGTTCCACCAGCCCGAGGTGATCATCCATGAACGGTGCAGCCACTGCCGAATCGGTGTCGACCCTGGTCGCGCGCAACATCAGCGAGTTCCGCGCCGCGGTCTCGGAGTCCTTCGTGCCGCTCCAGGTGTCCAGCCAGGGGGCCGATCGCTTCCGGGGGATGATCCGGGGCGCCTCCGTCGACGAGGTGCACGTCACGGATCTCCGCGCCACCTCGCACGTCGTCGAGCGCACGCCGGAGCTCATCGCCAGGAGCGACCGCTCGTACTTCAAGCTCAGCCTCATGCTCGCCGGCACCGGCCTGCTCATCCAGGACGACCGCGAGGCCGTGCTGCGTCCGGGCGACCTCGCCGTCTACGACACCGACCGCCCGTACTCCCTGGTCTTCGACGAGGACTTCCGCACCATGGTCGTGATGTTCCCGAAGCATCTCATCAGCCTGCCGCCCGACATGGTCGGCCAGCTGACGGCCGTGCGCATCTCGGGTCAAGAGGGTCTGGGCGGCATGGTCGTGCCCTACCTCACCCAGCTCGCGGGCAACCTCGACCAGCTCGCCGGCACGACGGGGGCGCGCCTCGCGCACAGCGCGCTCGATCTGGTCTCCACCGTGTTCACGCGCGAACTGGGGCTCGACGAGGTGTCGGCCGATCCGCACCGCGCGCTCGTGCAGCGCATCCGCTCGTACATCGACCGCAACCTCGCCTCGACCGATCTCGGGCCGGCGTCCATCGCCTCCGCGCACTTCATCTCCACCCGCCACCTGCACGGTCTGTTCCAGGAGCAGGGCGTGACCGTATCGACGTGGATCCGCACGCGCCGCCTAGAGCAGTGCCGACGCGATCTGCTCGACCCGATGCTCGCCGACCGCCCGGTGGCGGCCATCGCCGCCCGGTGGGGCTTCGTCGACGCCGCGCACTTCAGCCGCGCGTTCAAGGCCGCCTTCGGCGTCTCCCCCAGCGAGTACCGCGCCGCGCACTGACGAGCGCTCTCCCACCCCGCGACGCCCTCCCCGGAGAGCACGCGGCACCCGCTGACGCCCACCGGCGCGAACCGAGACCTGCCCCGTCCTTGCCCGTCAGGGCACGCCGGTTGACTCTCGGCGCGCGATGGTCGCGCGCGCCTTGAGCGGATGCCGAGCCCGGATCGAGCATGAGGCATGCGCACCGCGAAGCTGCGGTGCCCGGAGCGAGGACGCTCCGCCGCGTGCGACGTCAGGACACCCATGACCGACATCACCACCGATCCCGCGCTCGACGAGTGGCGCACATACGACGAGTTCGCCGCCGGCATCGACACCTTCCGTCTGCCGAACACCTCTCTCGCCGGCACCGCCCTCGTGCTCACCCTCGACGACGGCTCCACACTGTCCCTGACCTTCGACGCCGTGGCGGTGACCTGGACGGGCCTCGGAGCCGAGGGCGCCGACCCCTACGATGCCGTCGCCGTGCGCGACGACGTCGTGTTCGTGAACATCCCCCTGGAGAGCCGCGAGCGCGAGGCGATCACCGTCGTCTACTCGACCACCACGCACCGCGCCACCGTGATCCGCTCCCGGATCGCCGCCGAGGCGGTCGAGGGCACCCCGCAGGTCGGTCAGGAGTTCTGGGCAGCCACGACCGACGGCGGCGAGGCCACAGGAGAGGTGCCTGGTCCGAGCCGCGACCTCATCGGCAAGCGGAACGTCTACCGCTACAGCCCGCACCACCTCTACGAGCACGTCTACGTCTCCAGCCAGCGCTACGCGTGGCAGTGCCTGGAAGGCGTGCAGCGCGGCCACGGCGACATGGACCTCTCCACGGTGTGGAAGTTCGCCGACGGTCTCTACCTGTTCTGCTTCCGCGAGTTCCGCATCGCCGTCGCCAGCGTCTGGCTGCACGACCTCGGCTACCAGCTGATGACCACGGGCATCTTCCTGGGGCTCGACGGCGACGGACAGGCCGAGCACTCGCGTGCCGGTGGACACATCTACCCGCTCGGCTCGGTGTCGTACCCCGACGCCCAGCCCGTCTGATCGAGGACCGCACATGAGCAACGCAGACGTCATCCGCGACCACTACGCCGCCAGCGACCGCGGCGACCTCGATGGGATGCTGGCGCCCCTGGCCGACGACGTGCAGTGGACAGAGGCGGCGGGGTTCCCGTACGCCGGCACCTACATCGGCCCTGCCGCCGTCGCCGCGAACGTCTTCCAGCGCATCCAGGAGGACTGGGACGACTACACCGTCGCGATCGACGAGGTCGTCGACGGCGGAGACGTGGTCGTCGGCATCGGCACCTACTCCGGCACCCACAAGCAGACGGGTCGATTCTTCGCCGCCCGCGTCGCCCACGTGTGGCGGCTGACCGGGGGCAGGGTCACCGCCTTCGAGCAGTTCACCGACACCGAGCTCGTCGACCGCGCCCTGCGCGACTGAACCCGCACCACCCGATCACCATCGCAGCACCACCACGCACCACCCGACCACGAGAGGCAAGGAAGCACTCATGAACAAGCGAGCATCCGGCGCCGCGGCGCTCATCGCCGTGACCGCCCTCATCCTGTCCGGCTGCGCCGGCGGAGGAGACGGCGGAGGCGGTGACGCCCCCATCGTCGTCGGCTCCGTCAACACCATCAGCGGTCCGGCGACGTTCCCCGAGGCCTCGCAGGCCGCGGCCGCCGTCTTCAAGCAGTTCAACGACGAGGGCGGACTGAACGGCCGCAAGATCGAGTACAAGACCCTCGACGACAAGGGCGACCCTGCGACCGCCACGGCGTCCGCCCGTGAGCTGGTCGGCAGCGACGAGGCCGTCGCGCTGGTCGGCTCGGCGAGCCTGATCGAGTGCGAGATCAACGCGAAGTACTACGAGCAGGAGAAGATCCTCTCCATCCCCGGCATCGGCGTCGACACCGGATGCTTCGACAGCAAGAACATCTCACCGGCCAACGTCGGCCCGTTCAACGACATGACGCTGACCCTGCAGTACGGCTCGGAGGTGCTCGGCCTCGACGACATCTGCGTGCTGCTCGAGATCGCCGGCTCCACCCGTCCGACCTACCAGGCCGCGATCGACAAGTGGACCGAGATCACCGGCAAGAAGCCGAAGTATGTCGACGACACCGTGCCCTACGGTGCATCCGACTACACGCCGTACATCGTGAAGGCGCGTGAGCAGGGCTGCAAGGCGCTCGCGATCAACCCCGTCGAGCCCGACGCGATCGGCCAGGTCAAGGCCGCCAACGCGCAGGGCTGGGATGACGTCACCTGGCTGTACCTGACCAGCGTCTACAGCGAGAACTTCGCCAAGGCGATCGACAACGCCGGCGCCGGCATCTACGTCCCCGCGGAGTTCTACCCGTTCACGGACGACAACGAGATCAACAAGGACTGGCGTGAGCTGATGACCAAGAACGACATCCCGCTCACCTCGTTCAGCCAGGGCGGCTACCTCGCGGCCAAGTACTTCATCGAGGTGCTCAAGGGCATGAAGGGCGACATCAACCGGGAGACCGTCACCGCGGCGCTTCAGGGCATGAAGCCGATCGAGAACCCGATGGTCGGCACGCCGTATGCCTTCGGCACGCAGAACACCGCAGGCTGGCCGATCATCCTCAAGTCGGGCACCAACGCCTGGGAGAAGGTCGCCGACGACTGGCTGCGCATCGGCAAGTGACCGCCCCTCCCGGTCGTTGAGCGACCGACCAGAGCTCCTCCCGGTCGTTGAGCGAGGGAGCGAAGCTCCACCCGGGTCGTTGAGCGAGGGAACGGAGCGACTCCCGGGTCGTTGAGCGAGGGAGCGAAGCGACCGAGACGAAACGCCTCATCCGGCGTTCGACGCAGGAACACGGCGTTTCGTCTCGCTTCGCTCGCTCAACGACCAGGCGGCGGACTCGCTCGTCGCGTTTCGTCTCGCTTCGCTCGCTCAACGACCGTGGGACCGGGACGCGGGTCCACTCGCTCGACGACCGGGAGCCCGGAATCACCCCCTCAGATCAGAAAGGACGCCTCATGCTGCAAGGCGCCATCGCCGGTCTCGCCGCCGGCGGCCTCTACGCCGTCCTCGGCGTGTGCCTGACCCTGATGAGCCGCCTCGTGCGGGTCGTCAACTTCGCCCAGGCCGCGACCGGGATGTTCGGCGCGTTCACCGCCGTCTGGTTCGTACGCCACCTCGGCCTGCCGATCTGGCTGGGCTCCGTGCTCGGCATCCTCATCGCCGGCCTCCTCGCCGCCGCGATCGGCTGGATCGCCGCGACCTGGCTCTCCGAGGCGTCGACCACGACCCGCTCGGCGATGACCGTCGGCCCGCTGCTCCTGCTGATCTCGCTGTCGTTCATCCTGTTCGGCAACAAGCCGCAGCCGTTCACTCCGATCATCGCCGGCCCCGCCTTCTCGCTCGGCGGCGTGGTGATCAGCCAGGTCACCGTCGCGACGGTGGTGATGGCGATCATCACAGCGGTCGCCGTGCGCGTCATCCTGCGCCGCACCAGGGTCGGCACGCAGCTGCGGGCCCTGTCGGAGCGACCGACCACCGCCGAACTCCTCGGCATCCGCTCGCGCCCGCTGTCGATCGCGGTGTGGTTCGTCACCGGCGTCATCAGCGCGATCGCGATCATCATCGTCGCGCCATCGCAGTCGAACGACGCGACCAGCCTCTCGATGCTCATCGTCCCCGCCGCTGCGGCCGCGCTGCTGGGCGGTTTCCGCCGACTCGATCTCGCCGTCATCGGCGGCGTCGTGCTGGGCGTGCTCGGCGGCCTCGTCGCCCAGATCGACGAGGTCGCGCTGGTGCGCAACTTCCTGCCGTTCCTGTTCATCGTCGTTCTGCTGCTCTGGACGCAGCGCAAGGAGGTGTGGGATGCCGCACGCTGACCGCACACGTTTCACCGAGAGCCGCGGCTACCGCCTCTCCTGGCCCTTCGTCGTGGCCGCAGCCGCGATCGGCGTCGGCTACCTGCTGAGCGTCGGCCTCAACGGCTACTTCGTCTTCCTCGCCATCAGCGCGATCATCGCGTCGATCGCGATCCTCGGCCTCGGCATCGTCACGGGCTCCGCGGGCATGATCGCCCTGTGCCAGCTCACGTTCGCCGCGATCGGCGCGTGGATCGTGTCGCTGCTGAGCGTGATCCACGCCCCTGGCGGGTTCGTGGTGTGGCTGCTCGCCGGCGGCATCGCCGCGGGGCTCGCCGGCATCCTCGTCGGACTCCCCGCCCTTCGCCTGCGCGGCGTCAACCTCGCCGTCGTCACCCTCGGCTTCGCCGCGGCGGCCGACGTCACGCTCGTGCAGATCCAGTTCCCCGGCTCCGCCGACGGTATAGCGGTGGAACGCCCCGAGCTGTTCTCCAACGACCGGCAGTTCTTCTTCCTCGCGGTCATCGTGCTCGCCGTGTGCGCGCTCGCGGTGTTCTTCCTGCAGCGCGGGCGCTGGGGATCGTCGTGGAAGGCCGTGGCGTTCTCCGAGCGCGGCACCGCCGCCTCCGGGCAGAGCGTGCAGTCGGCCAAGCTCAGCGCCTTCGCGGTGTCGGCGGCGCTCGGCGGCATCGCGGGCGGGTTGCTCGCCGGGCAGGTGCAGCTCCCCCTCGCTGCGAGCTTCACCCCGCTGCAGTCGCTCGCGCTCTACGTGCTCGCGATCATGTCGGGCGCGCACCTCATCGACATGGCGATCCTCGGCGGCATCCTCTGGGTGCTCGTGCCCGAGCTGCTCAAGCGCTGGGAGGTCGACCAGAACTGGGGCTTCGTCGTCTTCGGCATCCTGGGCGTGCAGGCGCTGACCAGCGGCACGAACCTCGGCCAGACCGTGCGCGACCTCATCTGGAAGCGCACCGACCGCAAGACCGCGAACGCGACGCTCTCCGCGCTGCCACCGGATGCCGGGGCCGACGCCGCTGCGATCACCACCACGACCACGGCGACCGTCGACGAGGCCGCGCTCGACGGGGCGCCCGTGCTCACGGTCGAGGGCCTCACGGTGCAGTTCGGCGCGCTGAAGGCGCTGGACGACGTGTCGTTCCAGGTGCCCGCCGCGTCGATCATGGGTCTCATCGGGCCGAACGGCGCGGGCAAGTCGACCTTCGTCGACGCGATCAGCGGCTTCCTGCCCAAGCACGGCGGACGCGTGCTGCTCGGAGACCGCGACCTCGCCGGTCTCTCCCCCACGCGCCGCGCGCGGCTCGGGCTGCGCCGCACCTTCCAGCAGGACAGGGTGCCGCCCGCGCTCACCGTCGGCGCGTACGTGCGGTTCGTCGCGCGGCGCCGGCTCGCGGCATCCGACATCGACGAGGTGCTGGAGTTCTTCGGCTGCCCGCCCGCCAGAGCACGGTTGTCGAGCGTCGATGTCGGCACCCGCCGACTCGTGGAGGTGGCGGCCAACGTGGTCTCCCGTCCCCGCCTGCTCATCCTCGACGAGCCGGCCGCCGGCCTCTCGCACGACGAGCACCTGGCGCTGGCCGCTCGCCTGCGGGAGCTCCCCACGCGCTACGGTGTGGCGCTGATCATCATCGAGCACGACCTCGACCTCGTGCGCTCGGTCTGCCCCACCCTCACCGTGCTCGACTTCGGCCGGGTGCTGGCGAGCGGGCCGCAGGCCGAGGTCCTCGCGAACCCCGACGTCGTGAAGGCGTACATGGGAGAGACGGAGCTGCTGAAGTGAGCGAACTCGTCCTCGACGGCGTGACCGTCAGCCGCGGTGCCGGTCCCGTCATCTCCGACGTGTCCCTGACCGTCGCCGGCGGAGAGGTGCTGGCGCTCGTCGGGCCGAACGGTGCGGGCAAGACCAGCCTGATCGAGTCCATCTCGGGCGTGACCCCGCACTCGGCGGGCTCGATCACGCTCGACGGTGTGCCGATCGACAAGCTCTCGCGCGTCGCCAGGGCTCGCCGCGGCATCGTGCACATCGAGCAGGGGCGCGCTGTGTTCCCCTCGCTCACCGTGCGCGAGAACATCGCGCTCACCGCGCGCACCCCGGGGGAACTGGATGCCGCACTGGTGCAGTTCCCCGAGCTCGAGAAGCGCATCGACTCACCGACCGCCCTGTTGTCGGGCGGCGAGCAGCAGATGGTGGTGCTGGCCCGTGCGTTCGCGGCGAAGCCCCGCATCCTGCTCATCGACGAGATGTCACTCGGCCTCGCACCCGTCGTGTTCATGCGGCTGATGCCCATCGTGCAGTCGATCGCGGAGTCGGGCGTCGGCGTGCTGCTCGTGGAGCAGTTCACGCAGCTCGCACTCGGCCTCGCCCGCGAGGCCGTGGTCGTCGCGGGAGGGCAGGTGTCGTTCCAGGGCACCGCCGAGGCTCTGCAGGCAGACGCCGATCTGCTGCACCGCGCGTACCTCGGCGGCTGACCCGCCCGCGGTCATGCTCCCGGGATGCGACACAGGTGCACGACCCCGGCACGGATGCACGACGGGATGACCACGTCTGTCGTGCATCCGTGCCAGAGCCGTGCGTCTGTGCCGGAGAAGGCCCGCTGATCTCGCACTAGCCTGGGAGCATGACCGAGATCGTCCCCGCCCGCGCCGTCCTCCTCGACATGGACGGGACGCTCGTCGACTCGACCGCCGTGGTGGAACGGCTGTGGCTCGAGTGGGCGAAGCCGCACGGGCTGGACCGCGAGCACGTGCTCAGCGTGATCCACGGGCGCCAAGGGCACCAGAGCATGGCGATCATGCTGCCGGAGCGCGACCACGCCATCAACCTCGCCGAGAACCAGGCCATGCTCGCGAACGAGGCGAGCGACGTCGACGGCGTCGTGGCGATCGACGGCGCCGACCGGCTGCTCGCCGATCTGGCGCCCTTCCCGCACGCGATCGTGACCTCGGCCGACGTCACCCTCATGAACGCCCGGATGGGTGAAGCGGCACTCACCGTGCCGGCGCTCACGGTCACCGCCGAGAACGTCACGCGCTCCAAGCCCGACCCCGAGGGGTTCCTGCTCGGCGCACAGCTGCTCGGCGTCCACCCCGCCGACTGCGTCGTGTTCGAGGACTCAGAAGCCGGCATCCAGGCCGCGCACGCCGCCGGCATGCGCGTGGTCGGAGTGGGCGCGCACGCCGTGAAGCACTCCCCCGAGTTCCACGTCGCCGATCTGACGCACGTATCGGTGGTCCCCGTCGACGATGGCTTCGAGCTGCGCGTCGACTGAACTCTACATCCCCGCGTGGTCGAAGGCGATGGTGGGCACGTCGACCACGTGCGAGCCGCCGTCGGCGACGATGACCGCGCCGGTGATGTACGACGACTCGCCAGAGCCCAGGAATCGCACGACCGAGGCGATCTCGGCGGGCCGTGCCGGACGGCGCAGCGGCACGTCGGCCGTGACCGTGGCGTAGGCCTCCTCGCGCGAGCCGAGGCCGGCGTGCGAGGCGAACTCGTCCATCTCCTCGTCCGCCATCGGCGTCTGCACCCAGCCGGGGCACACGGCGTTGACGCGCACGCCGTGACGCCCGTAGTCGCGGGCGAGGGTGCGGGTGAGGCCGATGAGCGCGTGCTTGCCGACCGTGTACCCGGCCACAGAGGGCCCCGCGAACAGTCCGGCGAGCGACGAGACGATGACGATCTGCCCCTTCGCCTCGATCAGCGCAGGCAGCGCCTCGCGCGCCATCGTGAACGCCGTGGTGAGGTTGGCGCGGATCGCGGCCTCCCAGCTGGCGTCATCGGTCTCGGCGACCGGCGAGAACCCGTGGCCGCCGGCGTTGGCGACGAGCACGTCGATGCGCCCGAACGTCGCGAGCACCTCCGCCACGGCGGCTTTCGCCGACTCGGTGTCCGCGGCGTCCGCGACGATCGGGTGCGCCCCGACGGCCTTCTCCACCGCCTGCAGCGGCTCGGCCCTGCGTCCGACCACCACCACGTGCGCGCCCTCGGCGGCGTACCGCTCGGCGATCGCCGCACCGATGCCCGTGCCGCCCCCGGTGATGACGACGACGCGTCCGGAGACCGTCGATCCGACTACGAGTCCCATGTCTGCTCCTGTGTGTGTCTGGCGCGTGCGCGCGGTTCTCTGGGGTGAGTGTGGGGGGCTCAGGCGGGGAAGCCGGAGCGGGCGCTGTAGCCGAAGTCGCTGAGGACCGTCGTGCCGTTGACGGCGCGCGAGCGCGGCGAGGCGAGGTAGGCGACGTGCGCGGCGACCTCGTCGCCCGACTGCACGGGGAACCCGGGGGCGTCGAACGCGGAGTCGCCGAGGTCACCCCTGCTCATCGGGGTGTCGACGACCGACGGTGCGACGGTGTTGACGCGGATGCCGGTGCCTGCGAGGTCGACTGACAGCGCCCTCGCGAACTGCACGAGCGCCGCCTTGGACGTGCAGTACGGCACCATGCCGGGCGAGGCCACGACGGCGGAGTCGCTGGAGATCAGCACGACGGATGCCGCGCCCGCCGCCCGCAGCGCGGGAAGGGCGTGCTTGAGCACGAGGAAGGGACCCGTGACGTTCACGGCGAGCACCGCGTTCCACTGGGCGAGGGTGACGTCCTCGATGCCCGAGCCGACGGGGCCGGAGATGCCCGCGCAGCAGACCACCGCGTCCAACCGGTCGACGGCACCCACCGCAGCCGCGACCTGCGCCTCATCGGTGACGTCGGCCACGAGCATCAGCGCGTCCTGGCGTTCCTCCTCGCCGTTCACGAGCTCCGCGGTCTCGCGCAACCCCGCCTCGTCACGGTCGAGCAGTGCGAGCCGCACGCCCTCCGCGGCGAGCGCGAGCGCGACAGCACGGCCGATCCCGCTTCCCGCGCCCGTGACGAGGGCGGTCGTTCCGCGCAGCTGCAGGTCCATGCGTTCCTCCGTGACGGGCGCCGGCGCGCCGGCGGCGCGGATGAGGACGGCGGTGTCGTCACGGTCATCCTGCTCTCCGGCATCCGCGCTCTGAACGGCGCACGGCCGTGTGTGCACGCTGGCACCATCGTCCTTCGCTCAGCGTCAAGCGCACGCAGCCGGAGGCGAGCAGACTCGCTCTATCGACGATTCCCCTCGTCGTCGATGCCGTGCGCGCACGGCCGTCACCGAGCAAAGGAGCCCGACGTGGCCGATCCGATGACCACTCCTCAGGAGCACACCGCACTCCGACCCGGCGCCCTCGGCGTCGCCGGGATCGTCTTCCTCGTCCTCGCCGCCGTGGCGCCGCTGACGGGCATCGTCGTCGTCGCGTCGCTGGCGATCGCTCTGGGCAACGGCGGCGGCACCCCGATGTCGTTCTTCCTGGTCGCGGCGATCCTGCTCCTCTTCGCCGTCGGCTACGCGCAGATGTCGAAGCAGCTGGTGAACGCCGGCGGCTTCTACGCTTTCGTCGTGAAGGGCCTCGGCCGCACCGGCGGTCTGATCGCCGGTCTCATCGCCACCCTCGGCTACAACTTCTTCGTGGTCGGCACGATCGGAACCAGCGGATTCTTCATGCAGACGATCATCCGCGACCTCACCGGGCTCGACGTGCACTGGCTGGTCTGGGGCCTCGCCTCGATCGTCGTCTGCTTCGTGCTCGCCAGGGTGGGCGTCGACTTCAGCTCGAAGGTGCTCGGCGTCTGCCTGGTGCTGGAGACGCTCATGCTCGTCGTGTTCGACATCTCCGTGCTCGTGCAGACCGGGTACGACGTGGCCGCCTTCAGCCCGGAGTGGGTGTTCTCGGGCTCGCTGCCCATCGGCCTGCTGCTCGCCGCCACCGGATTCCTCGGCTTCGAGGCGACGGCGCTGTTCAGCGAGGAGGCGAAGCAGCCGCTGCGCACCATCCCGCGCGCGACCTACACCGCGATCATCGCGATCGGCATCATCCTCGGCGTCACCACGTGGGCCGTCGTCAGCGCGACGGGCGTCGCCCAGGCGCAGGCCACCGCCGTCGACCACCTCCCCACCGGCGACCTCATCTTCACGCTGGCGCAGACCTACCTCGGCGGCCCGCTCACCACGGTCATGATGATCCTGCTGCTGGTGAGCCTCTTCGCCGCGATGCTCGCGTTCCACAACTCCGCGACCCGCTACCTGTACTCGCTGGGCCGCGCCCGCATCCTGCCCAACGCGCTCGCCCGCACCCGCACCAACGGGGCGCCGCAGCTCGCAGGCATCGTGCAGGCGTCGTTCGCGGCGATCGTCGCGGTGATCTTCGCGATCGCCGGCGCCGACCCGATCGTCACCCTCGTCCCGGCGATGCTCGGCTTCGGCACGCTCAGCGTGCTCATCCTGCAGGGGCTCGCCGCGATCTCGATCGTCGTGTACTTCCGTCGGCGCAAGGACCAGCGCTGGTGGAGCACGTTCATCGCCCCCGGCATCGGCTTCCTCGGCATCGCGTCGATCTCGATCCTCGCCGTGGTGAACTTCGACATCGTCGCCGGATCTCAGGAGCTCGCCATCCGCCTGATGCCGCTGCTGCTCGTGCTGGCCGTGATCGGCGGCATCGTGTACGGCGTCTATCTGAAGCGCGCCAAGCCCGCCGTGTACGACGGCCTGTCCAGCGACCTCGAGCAGTTCAGCACCCGCTGACCGCTCCCCTCGACCATCTTCCGATAGGAGACACCATGACCATGAACCCCGCCGACACGTCGACCTGGCTGCCCCTGGAGGGCCTGGCCCCCGGCTTCGACGCCAACAAGGCGCCGCACACCACCGCTCTCAGCGGCCGGGAGATCACCGTCGTCGACGGCCGAGGCACCCGCATCACGCACCGCTTCGCCGACACCACGGTCACCTGGGACTACCAGCCCGGTGCCGACGACAGCACCGAGGCGGCATCCGACACCGACGACTACGAGGCCGTCGAGGTCGACGAAGACCTGTTCTACGTGCAGTTCCACCACAACTACCTGCCGAACGAGGCGGTGTCGCTGGTGCTCGATCTGCGCCACGGCCGCGCCCTCGCCGTGATCTCGGTGATCCTGCCCGCGCCGGAGAAGGGCAAGACCCGCGTGCAGCATGTCTTCGCCCCGAGCGTCATCGAGGGCGCGGAGGTCACCGGAGCGGAGGCCGCACCGACCACGAGCCTCATCGGCCGCCGCGTGGAGTGGGTGTACAGCACCGAGCACGCCTACGAGCACGTGTACCTCTCCGAGCGCTGGTACTCGTGGCAGTGCCTGGCCGGCCCCGAGCGCGGCCTCGCCGACACCGACGAGAACAGCGTGTGGGAGGTGCGCCCCGGCATCTACATCTTCGCGTGGCGGGAGAAGGTGATCCCGTGCGCCTCGGTGACGATCGCCGACCACCGCGACGTGAACGCCATCCGCTCGCACGGTGTGCTGTTCGGCCTCGACGAGACCGGAGAGATCCCCACGCACTTCACGTTCGGCGCGCATGGCCGTCTCATCTCCACGACCCGCCATTCCGAGGGTCTCGAGCCCGCCGAGTTCGGGAGGATCTAGATCATGACGGATGCCGCAGACGACGTCGCGCGTCGCCGGGAGGACGACTTCGCCCCGGCTCTGGCCACGTCTCTGGCCGCCGACCTCATCGTGACCGGGGCGGTGATCCGCACCGCGGATCGCGCCCGGCCCGTGGTCGAGGCCTTCGCCGTGCGCGACGGTCGTATCGCCGCGGTCGGATCGCTGTCTGCGGTGTCCGCACATCGGGGTCCGGCGACTCGGATGCTCGACGTCGGCGGAGCCGCGGTGTACCCCGGCTTCGTCGACGTGCACAACCATCACGCCCTCGCCGGCCGCACCGAGCTGTTCGAGCTGTCGCTGCCGCCGTCGCTCGGGCTCGACGAGATCCTCGACCGGGTGCGCGAGAAGGCGGCGACGCTGCCGGACGACGCGTGGATCATCGGCGGTGTCGTGGCGACCACGCTGCTGCCCTCGCTCGCGAACACTGCGACGAGGCGGCGGCTCGACGAAGCCGCCGGCGGGCGGCCCGTGGTGATCGTCGAGGACTCCCGGCACAACCGCTGGGCGAACAGCCGCGCGCTGGAGCTCGCCGGCATCACCGCCGACAGCATCCCCGCCGGCGGCGTCACGGTGCTCGACCCCGACGACGGCACCCCGACGGGCGTGCTGCTGGAGGCTGCGGGCATCCCCGTGCAGGAGGCGTACGATCGCAGCGGCGGGCTCACGCCGGAGCAGCACGTCGCGGCGTCGCGGCGCGGGGTCGAGCTGTTGAACTCGTTCGGCATCACGACGTTCCAGGATGCGGGGGTCTCCACCGACATCCTCGCTGCGCTGGCCGCGCTCGACGACGCGGGCGACCTGAACGCCTGGGTCGTCTCCTCGCTCTTGGTCAATGACGAGATCTTCGGGTTCGATCCGATCGGCCGGTCACTGATCGACCGCGGCGAGGAGTTCCGCACCCCGCACCACCGCCCGGACTTCGTGAAGATCTTCCTCGACGGGGTCCCGCCCGCCCGCACAGCATCCTTCCTCGAGCCCTACGTCGCGGATGCCGTGCACGGCGCGCACTTCCACGGCGAGACGACGATGACCTTCGACGAGCTGCACGGCTGGCTGCGCGGTGTCGCAGAGCGCGGACTCGGCGCCAAGGTGCACTGCACGGGCGACGGCTCGGCCCGGCTCGTGCTCGACGTCGCGGAGAGGATCCGTGCCGAGGGCTTCACGACGCCGATCCAGATCGCGCACGGGCAGTTCCTCGCGGATGCCGACATCCCCCGCCTGGCCGCACTGGACGTGTCGGCCGACATCTCTCCGTTCATCTGGTTCCCCGGGGTGATCCCGCAGGCGCTGGCCGAGGTGCTCGGCGAGCGGGCGGAGCACTCGCAGCCCAATCGTGCGCTGCTCGACGTCGGCGCCCTCGTCGCCGGCGGGTCCGACTGGCCGGTGTGCGAGTCCCCGAACACGTTGGAGGGCCTGCAGGGTCTCGTGACGCGCGCCGATCCGCTCGGGCGCGCTCCCGGCACGCTGTGGCCGGAGCAGGCGATCACCGCCGAGGAGGCGCTCGAGGTCTTCACGATCAACGCCGCCACCGCGATGGGGCTGGGCGCGCACACGGGCTCCCTCGCCGTCGGCAAGTCCGCGGACTTCGTGGTGCTCGACCGCGACGCCGTCTCCGGTCCCGCCGAGCAGATCATCGACGCCCGGGTGCTGTCGACGTGGTTCGCCGGCCGCGAGGTGTACTCGGCCTGAGCCGGTGTCGTCATCGCCTGGCAATGCCCCCGGATCACCATCCGGGGGCACTTTGCTGTCCCCCACAACTGGCCCGCTCGCCGCACACGCACCGCAGGATTTCTCACGCAACGAAGGAGCGGATGCAGCATCCGCTCCTTCGAATCGTGTGAACTCCTGACCACCGCCGAGGGCGAGAGTCATCCCTCCAGCAGGAACCGCGCCCCGCGCTCGGCGATCATCGCGGCGGGGGCGTTCGTGTTGCCGGTGGGAACCGTCGGCATCACGGAGGCGTCGATCACGCGCAGCCCGGCCACGCCGCGCACGCGCAGCTGCGGGTCGACCACAGCATCCGCGTCCTCGCCCATGCGGCAGGTACCGACCTGGTGGTGGTAGGTGATCGCGGTGCGGCGCACCCAGTCCTCGACGTCGGCGTCCGCGACCTCCGCGCCGGGATACGCCTCGACGGCGCCCCACTCCTCGGCGAGCGCGGGCTGTGCGCCGATGCGGCGGCACTGGCGGACGGATGCCGCGAGCGACGCCAGGTCGCGATCGTCGGAGAGCGCTGCGAGGTCGATCAGCGGTGCGTCGGCCAGCCCTGGCCCGGACAGCGTCAGCGAGCCGCGGCTGTGCGGGGCGACGAGTCCTGCCATGAGCGTGAAGCCGTCGTCGCCGCGCGGCTCCAGTTCGCCCCACATCGGCACCGAGAAGTGGATCGGCTGCGTGTCGGGCTCGGCGAGGTCGGGGCTGCTGCGCCAGAACAGGTGCGTCTGCGTGACGGAGACGCCCGGCTGCGGCGGTCCGATGCGGCGCTCCCGCGTGGTGAAGATGACCGGGGAGAGGAGGTGGTCGTGCAGGTTCCTGCCGACGCCTGGCGAATCCTGCACGACCGGGATCCCGAGCGCGGCCAGGTCCTGTGCGGGTCCGATCCCGGACCGCAGCAGGATGACCGGCGAGCCGATGGCGCCCGCCGAGAGAATCACCTCGTCGGCACGCACCTCCTCAGCATCCGGACCCTCCCCGAGCCGGACCCCCAGCGCCCGGCCGTCTTCCACGATCACCGAGTGGACCTCGCGTCCGGTGATGATCGTGAGCTTCTCGGCGACGGGCTGCGCGTACGCCATCCAGGTGTTCACCCGGCGTCCGTCGCGCATCGTCACCTGCTCCTGCGAGACGCCGTCGAGCGTGCCGCCGTTGTAGTTCTCGTTGCGCGGCAGCCCCTCCTGCACGGCGGCGTCGATGATCGATGCCTGGATCGGCGACAGGGGGTAGTCGTCGGTCACCGGCAGCAGGTCGTTCTCGATCGCGTCGTAGACCGGCTCGACCTCCGACCATCCCCAGCCGGTCGCGCCGGAACGCTCCCAGCCGTCGTAGTCGGATGCCGCGCCGCGCACCCAGATCATGGCGTTCAGCGCGTGCGAGCCGCCGGTGACCCTGCCCCGAGGGAGATGCAGGCGCCGGCCGGCCGCATGCTGCTGCGGCACGGTGAAGAAGTCCCAGTCCTCCGCGGCGTGCCAGAGCTCGCCGGCGCGGGACGGGTCATGGATCGCGGGGTTCGTGTCGTATCCGCCGGCCTCGACGAGCGTCACGGCGACACCGGCGTCGACCAGCCGTCGTGCGACGATCGCTCCCGACGTGCCAGCCCCGACGACGATGACCGAGCGCACGCCGGCGTCGCCGTGGCGCTCCCGGTCTTCCAAGGCGCTCAAATCCTCCGACACGTTCAGCCCTTCCGACCGGGGCCGGACACGACCTGGGTGACGGCGACGGACTTGAGTCCCTCGACGCCGAACTCCAGTCCGTAGCCGGAGCTCTTCACCCCGCCGAACGGCACCATCGGGTGCAGTCCGCCGTGCGAGTTGATCCACACGGTGCCCGACTGCATCCGGGTCGCGGCGTCGCGCGCGGCCTCCGGGTCGCTCGCCCACACCGAGGCGCCGAGGCCCACGTCGACCGCGTTCGCCCAGGCGAAGGCCTCGTCGACGTCGGAGTAGCGGATGATCGGCAGTGCCGGTCCGAACTGCTCCTCCTGCACGAGGGAAGCGTCGTTCGAGATGTCGGCGACGATGGTAGGCCGGTAGAAGAGCTCGCCCAGCTCCGGTGCGGCCTCGCCGCCGGTGACGACGCGGGCGCCGGACGCCTTCGCCTCGTCGACCAGACGCGACACGATGTCGAACTGCTGCTTGTTCTGCAGCGGGCCGAGCACGTTGTTCTCGTCGAGCCCGTTGCCGATCGGCACGGATGCCGCGATCTCGCCGAGCGCGTTCACGACGTCGTCGTACACGGAGTCGTGCACGTACAGGCGCTTCATAGCGGCGCACGTCTGGCCGGTGTTGATGAACGCTCCCCAGAAGAGGTCCTCGGCGACGGCGGCGACGTCGGTGCCAGGCAGCACGATTCCGGCGTCGTTTCCGCCCAGTTCGAGGGTGAGGCGGGCCAGGTTGCCTGCGGAGCTCTCGATGATGCGGCGTCCGGTGGCGGTCGAGCCGGTGAACATGATCTTGTCGATGTCGGGGTGGGAGGCGATGCGGGCGCCGACCTCGCGGTCGCCCGAGATGCCGATGAGCACGTCGTCGGGGAGCACCTCGTTCATGACCGACAGCATCGCGAGCACGCTCAGCGGCGTGTACTCGCTGGGCTTGGCGACGACCGTGTTGCCCATGCGCAGAGACGGGCCGATCTGCCAGATCGTGATCATCAGCGGCCAGTTCCACGGTCCGATCGCGCCGACGACTCCCGCGGCCTTGTAGACCAGCTCGGCGTGCAGGGTCTCATCGTCGACGAGCACCTGCGGCTCGAGCACGGTGGTGGCGTTGGTGCGCAGCCAGGCGGAGCAGGCGCCGAGCTCGAAGCGCGCGTTGGGTCCGTTCAACGGCTTGCCCTGCTCACGCGAGAGCAGGTACGCCAGGGCCTCGGCGTTCGCGTCGATCGCGTCGGCCGCGGCCAGCAGCAGCTCGCTGCGCCTCTCATGACCGAGCGCCTCCCACGCGGGCTGCGCCGCACGGGCGCGGGCGATGGCGTCGTCGAGGTCGGCGACGGAGTGCACGGGTGCCCGCCCGATGATCTCGCGGGTCGCGGCATCCGGGATCTCTCGTCCCGCGCCCTCCGGCGCCTGGATGCGGTCGAGCAGCGCGGCGGCTGCGGATGCGGCGGAATCGGACATCGGGACTCTCCTTCGAGCGGGGAACGCAGGCCGGCCCGTGCGGATGCCGGTCATCTTCTCATTGTCGGATGCCGCACCCCGAGGCTGCTTGTCGCGGAGCGCGCCGGAGATGTCCGAGTGCGAAGGATGCGGGGCGAGCCGCCCGTACGCAGGGCACGCAAGACGCCAGCATCAGAACGGCAGCATCAGAACGGCGGCATCAGAACGGCGGCATCAGAAAAACAGCATCAGAACGGCGGATCGTCGTCTTCGGTGAAAGTGACGGTGTTCTGAGCCGGGGGTCGATCGATGTAGATCCTGCCGGTGGGGCTGGTCCAGGCGAACACACCGCCGTCGAGCTGTTCGACGTGCCACGGCGAATGATGTTTGAGCACGTGATGGCGTCGACAGACGTCGCCGAGATTCCCCAGGGTCGTAGGCCCGCCGAGCGCGGCGTCCGCCGTGTGGTCCAGATCGCAGTCGACAGCTGCTCTCCCACACCCGGGGAACCGGCACCGTTGGTCGCGAGCCGTGAGGTGTCGGATCAGATCGGCCGATGGCCGGTACCGATCCACTGCGAGCACCGCGCCGGTCACCGGGTGGGTGAGGATACGATCCCAACCCGACGCGGCACCGACAAGTCGCCGTGCCGTCGCCGGATCGACCGGCATCCGGCCATCGATCTCGGCCGGCACGTCGCTTTCTCCGAGCAGTGTGAGGACGGGCACGGTCAGGGACACCTTCGCGTCGATCGCCGCGAGCAGACCGTCGGGGGTGTCATGCCCCGCCGGAGCTCCGGAGAGCAAGAGATCAAGAGCGAGATCACACCGGATCTCATCGATACGACGGTCGTCGGCACCAGGTGATGCACCGCCCCGGACCCGCTCGGCCATGGCCGTCAGGCGCGAGAACACTCCGTGCACGAGCACCGCGGGGCCGAGAAGTCCCAACTGGGCCATGCCATCGACCCCGTCGGCCACCCATACTCGGCGCTCACGGCGGGCGTCGCGGTGCCGCTCCCCCAACGTGCGCTGCTGGAACTGCTCCGCAACCCGCCGAGCCATCCGGCCGACACGATTCGGCGACTCGGACTCCGCGAAGGCGATCACCCGGTCGGCATAGGCCTCGCGCGAGGCCTCGTCGTCGAGATGCATGCCCGCATCGAGGATCGCCCGCGCATGCCCCGCGCCGATCCGTCCTTCCCCCTGTGCCCGCCACACCCCGGGGAACCGCGTCACCTTCACCTCGGCCTCCGCCATCCGCGCCTGCACTGTGCGATCACTCACGCGCAGTGCCGCGGCGAACTCCGCCGCCACCGCACGCAGACTCAGATCGCCGTGATCATCGTCATCCCCCGCCATGTCGAGTGCGAGCCGGGCACCGAGGGCCAGCAGCCCTTCTTTGAGCGCGAGCACCCCGTTGAGAGTGCGATCGACCTCGACGAGCACCTCGGTGAGCCCGGACAGGGTACTCACCTGTTCGACCGTTGCGTTCGCCAGTGCTGTCATACCCCCATCCAACCGGGGACCACGGACAAAGCGTCCCTGAAAACTCCCAGATCAGGGCCATGTTCACTGCATACTCCAGCATTCTGGCGTATGCAGTGAACTCCGCGTCGGGAACTGCACGCCTCGCAGAGACCCACGGCGGCCGGTGCAGGTCTCGGCGGCCGGACGGCGGGGGCGGGCACACCGGAGGCAGGCACGCCCGGGGGCGGGCACGCGGGGGCGCGAGCGTGCGACGGGCAGCCCGCCTCAGTTCAGCGTGAAGTCCTCGAAGATCAGGGTGGTGCGGGTGGAGCGGATCGACGGGATGGCCTGGATGTCCTCCAGCACGATGCGGCGGAGGTCGCGGGCGTCGCTCGCGCGCACGAGCAGGATGACGTCGAAGTCACCGCCGACGAGGGCCATGTGCTCGATCTCGGGGATCGCCCGCAGCCGGGCGCTGACCTCCTGCCACGTCGCCTGCTCGATGGCGAGCGTCACGTAGGCGCTGGCGTGGTGGCCGAGCAGCACCGGGTCGGTGCGCACGGTGTACCCGGTGATGACGCCGGCGTCGGTGAGCCTCTTGATTCGGGCGTGCGCGCCGGCGCGCGAGATGTGCACGGCATCCGAGATCGCGGTCATCGATGCACGGGCGTCGGCGCGCAGCTCGGCGAGGATCGCCAGGTCGGTCTCGTCGAGAGTGATCATGGAACCCCTTCGTTCTGTCACAGAATTCTGACACTTCGGCACGAGAACCCTCAATAGCAGACCACTCGTTCAGTATTCACGGTTGCGCCTTGGACGACTGACGATCTGAGCGGATGCTGGTCATATCGAGTTCGGCAAGGAGGGCGGACGGATGCAGCACACGGACATGCTCCCGCGCGACAGCGCGGTGCGGCTGATCGACCAGGACGGGCAGGTCGTCGCAGACGAGCACTACGCGATGCCTGACGCGCAGACGCTGCTGCGCGCGTACCGCGGGCTCGTCGAGGGCCGCCGCATCAACGACCAGGCCGGCGCGCTCGTGCGCCAGGGCCGCCTCGCCGTCTACCCGTCGTCGCACGGGCAGGAGGCCTGCCAGGTGGGCGCCGCGCTCGCCCTCGGCGATGCCGACTGGCTCTTCCCCACCTACCGCGACTCCGTCGCCGTGATCGGACGCGGCGTCTCCCCCGCCGACGCGCTGGTGCTTCTCAAGGGCGACTGGCACTCGGGCTACGACGTCAAGGAGCACCGGGTCGCTCCGCAGGCGACGCCGCTGGCCACCCAGCTGCTGCACGCCGTCGGCTTCGCGTACGCCGCGAAGAAGCGCGGAGAGGACACCGTCGTGCTCGCGCTCTGCGGCGACGGCGCCACCAGCGAGGGCGACTTCCACGAGGCGATGAACTTCGCCGCCGTGTTCCACGTGCCCGTCGTCTTCCTCGTGCAGAACAACGAGTACGCGATCTCCGTGCCTCTGTCCCGGCAGACCGCCGCTCCGTCGCTGGCGCACAAGGCGATCGGCTACGGGATGCCGGGACAGCGCGTCGACGGCAACGACGTCGCCGCCGTGCTCGCGGTGCTGGGCGAGGCCGTCGACCGGGCGCGTTCGGGCGGGGGCCCGAGCCTCGTCGAGGCGCACACCTACCGCATGCAGGCGCACACGAACGCCGACGACGACACCCGCTACCGCGAGCGCGAAGAGGTGCGGGCGTGGATCGAGCGCGACCCGCTGACCCGCCTGCGCGCGCACCTGACCGCGTCGGGCGTGCTCGACGAGTCCGTCGAGCAGGAGTACGCGGCGGGCGCCGAAGACATCGCGACGGCCATGCGCGCGGCGCTGAACACCGACGCCGAGCTCGATCCCGAAGACCTGTTCCGCTTCGTGACCGAGACCCGATCGCCGCAGCGCGAGGAGCAGTGGCGGATGCTGCGCGACGAGATCGCCCGCACGCCGGCCGAGAGCATGGGAGGCCACCGATGACCATCACCCACGACGACCTGAGGCTCGACGCCCCCACGACGACGACCGCCACGATGAGCATGGCGGCCGCGCTCAACCTCGCCCTCGCCGACGCGATCGCCGCCGATCCGGAGGTGGTCGTCTTCGGGGAGGACGTCGGCACCCTCGGCGGCGTGTTCCGCATCACCGACGGGCTCGCCGAGCGGTTCGGCGAGGACCGCTGCTTCGACACCCCGCTCGCCGAGTCCGGCATCGTGGGCACGGCCGCGGGCATGGCGATGAACGGGATGCGGCCGGTCGTCGAGCTGCAGTTCGACGCCTTCGCGCTGCCCGCGTTCGAGCAGATCGTCAGCCACGTGGCCAAGCTCGGCAACCGTACGAGGGGCGGCGTGCGGATGCCGATGGTGATCCGCATCCCGTTCGGCGGCGGCATCGGCGGGGTCGAACACCACTGCGACTCGTCCGAGGCGTACTACGCGCACACCCCCGGACTCACCGTGGTCAGCCCGTCGACCCCGCAGGACGCCTACTCACTGCTGCGTGCGGCGATCTCCTCGCCCGATCCCGTGGTGTTCCTGGAGCCGAAGAAGCTGTACTGGTCGAAGGGCGAGGTCGATACCTCGATCACCGCCGAGATCGGCACCGCGCGCATCGCCCGCGACGGGACCGACGTGACCCTGCTCGCCTACGGCGCCTCGGTCGGCCTCGCGATGGAAGCCGCGGAGGTGGCGGCATCCGAGGGGCGCAGCGTGCAGGTCGTCGACGTGCGATCGCTCTCGCCGTTCGACGATGAGACCGTCACCGCAGCCGTGCGCAGCACCGGTCGCGCGGTCGTCATCGCCGAGGCGCCGGGCTATGCGAGCGTGGCGTCGGAGATCCAGGCGCGCGTGTTCGAGCGGTGCTTCGAGTACCTCGAGGCGCCGGTGCGCCGGGTCACCGGGTTCGACACCCCCTACGCCCCGCCCAAGTTCGAGCGCTGGTACCTGCCGGACGTCGACCGCGTGCTCGATGCGATCGACTCATTGCACTGGGAGGACGAATCATGAGCACGGGTGTGGTGCAGGTCTTCCGTCTGCCCGACCTCGGCGAGGGGCTCACCGAGGCCGGACTCGTGCAGTGGTTGGTGAAGGTCGGCGACACGATCGCGACGGACCAGGCGATCGCCGAGGTGGAGACGGCGAAGAGCGTGGTGGAGCTGCCGTCGCCGTTCGCGGGCGTCGTCCTGGCGCTTCACGGTGAGCCCGGCGACACGATCGACGTCGGCGCCCCGGTGCTGGAGGTCGCGGACGCCGGCTTGGATGCCGGAGCCGGACCGGGTGCCGGAGCCGGACCGGGTGCCGGAGTCGATCCGGGTGCCGGAGTCGATCCGGGTGCCGGAGTCGATCCGAAGATCGGACAGATGTTGGATTCTCGGACGATCGAGCCCGCAGCATCCGAGAATCGAGCTTCGGTCCGAAATTCGGATGCCGGAGAAGCGACGGAGCACGAGGCGTACCGCGCCGAGGAGCGCGCCGGGTCGGGCAACGTGCTGATCGGCTACGGAACGTCCACGAGCCGCACCACAGGACGCCGGCGACGCCCCGCGGCGACGGCACCGGTGGCGGCCTCGGTCTCGACGCCGGCAACGGCATCGGTGGCGGCCTCGGTCTCGGCGTCGGCGGCGGCAACTGCGGGAGGACGGGCGTCCGGTGCCGCCCCGCGTCGCCCCGTCGCGGTGCGCTCGCCCCTCGTGCGGCGGCTCGCCCGCGACCTCGGACTCGACGTGCACGGGATCACGCCCACCGGAGCCGACGGAGCAGTCACCCGCGCCGACGTGCTGCGCGCGGCGGTCGACCACGCGGTCGATGGCGTCGGCGCGGCGGCGTCACCAGCGCGCGCGTCTGCCGCCACAGCGATCACGGGAACGGATGCCGCGCCCGCGGCGGATGCCGTCGAGCTGGACGGTCTGGCCGTGCGCAGCCGCACGCGCATGTCGCCGCTGCGCAAGGCGGCCAACGCGACGATGAGCCGCAGCAGGGCCGAGATCCCCGAGGCGACCGTGTGGGTCGACGTCGACGCGACCGCCCTGTGGGAGGCGCGCGCCGAGATGGCCCCTGCAGGCGGCCGCGCCCCCTCGATCACGGCGCTCCTCGCCCGCTTCGTGCTGATGGCGCTCGCCGAGCATCCGCTGCTGGCGTCCCGGCTCAGCGCCGACGCGAACGAGGTGATCGAGTTCGAGGGCGTCAACCTCGGCATCGCCGCGGATACGCCCCGCGGCTTGATGGTCCCTGTCATCCCGCGCGCGCACCAGCTGTCGGTCGCCGAGCTCGACGGCGCGCTGCGCGAACTCGCGGAGACCGCTCGCGCGGGAGGGATGCCGCCGGAGCGGCTGCGCGGATCGACGTTCACCCTGAACAACTACGGCGGGTTCGGAGTCGACGGCTCCGCGGCGATCATCAACCACCCCGACGTCGCGATCCTCGGCATCGGGCGCATCCTGGAGCGACCCTGGGTCGTGGACGGAGCGATCGTGCCCCGACGCATCGTGCAGCTCTCGCTGGTGTTCGACCACCGCGTGTGCGACGGCGGCTACGCGGCCTCGTTCCTACGGCGCGTGACCGAGCTCGTCGAGCACCCGCTCCGCGCCTTCGGCCGCCTCTGACCCGAGACGTCTGCCGGCACGACGGGGCACCCGACCAGGTCTCAGCGGTCCGTGATCAGCGGTCCCGGCTCAGCGGGCCAGCACGGCGGATGCCGCGGCGCGCGCGTCGGCCGCCGATGAGGCCGCCGTCGCGGCAGCCGCCGCGGCCTCGCACTGCGCGGGCGTGACGGCGGCGAGCGCCACGGCCACCCTCCCGAGGGAGCGCGAGGTCATCGACAGACTGGTGACGCCGAGCCCCGCGAGCACGGGGGCGAGGGCGGGGTCTCCCCCTGCCTCACCGCACACGCCGACCGCACGGCCGGCGGCGCGCCCGGCCGCGCCGACCTCACCGATCAGGCGGAGCACCGCGGGCTGCCACGGATCGTTGAGGTCCCCGAGATCGCTGAGCAAGCGGTCGGCGGCGAGGGTGTACTGCGCGAGGTCGTTGGTGCCGAGGCTGACGAAATCGACGACCTCGAACAGCTCAGCGGCGAGGAGCGCAGCCGACGGCGTCTCGACCATCACGCCCACCCGGCTGAGCCCCGCCGCCCTGGCCCGCTCCGCGAAGTCGCGCGCCTCTTCGACGGTGGCGACCATCGGCGCCATCACCTCGACCTGCGCGGTCTCCGCCGACGCGGCCTCAGCCAGCGCCCGCAGCTGATCGTCGAGCAGCGCCGGGCGGCGGCGGGCGATGCGCAGGCCCCGAACGCCGAGCGCCGGGTTCTCCTCGTCATCGGCGTTCGCGAAAGGCAGCGGCTTGTCGCTGCCGGCATCCAGCGTGCGCACGACCACCTTGCGCCCGGGGAACGCGGAGAGCACGCCTCGGTATGCCGCGACCTGTTCGGCGACGGTCGGCGCCTCCGTGCGGTCGAGGAAGCAGAACTCGGTGCGGAACAACCCGATCCCCTCGGCCCCCGCGGCAGCCGCGGCCTCGGCGTCCGCCGCTCCGCCCACGTTCGCGAGCAGGGGCAGCGGCGAGCCGTCGGTGAGTCGACCCCTCCCGTCGAACGGCAGGACGACCGAGGCCTCCGCGGCCTCCGCGATGCGCGTCTGCGACGGATCGATCTCGACGGCGCCGCGATCACCGTCGACGAGCACGGTCGTGCCCGCGGGGATGCCCGTGGCTCCGGAGACGCCGACGACGGCGGGCATGCCCAGTGCGCGGGCGATGATGGCCGTGTGCGAGGTCGGGCCGCCCTGCTCGGTCACGAGCGCCACGCAGCTCCCGCCCCCCAGCGCGGCGGTGTCCGCGGGGGCGAGGTCCGTCGCGACGAGCACGAACGGCTCGTCCCGCTGCGGCACGCCTGGCATCTCGACCTCGAGGAGCTCCGCGATGATGCGGTCGCGCACGTCGCGCACGTCGGCGACGCGCTCGGCCATGCGTCCGCCCAGCGCTGCGAGTGCCTTCTCGTGCGCCGCGGCGACGTCCCACACCGCCCGTGCGGCGCTGCGACCGGCGGTGCGCACCAGGGCGGACGCCTCCGACACGAGCTCGGGATCGGAGGCGAGCAGCCGCGAGGCGTCGAGGATCGCTCGCGCCTCCCCAGACGCCTCGGCCGTGCGGGAGCGCAGGTCGTCGGCGACCGCGACGGCCGCCCAGTGGATGTCGGAGGCCTCCGCCTCGCGGTCCTCCGGCGCGATCACGACGGTCGCGTCCGGCTCCGGCAGCGGCGGCGCGAGGTGCACGACGGATGCCGCGGCGAGGCCGGCGCTCACCCCGCGCCCCCGCAGCACGGCGCCCGGCTCGATCGGCACAGTGACATCGAGGGCTTTCGCACCGGAGAGAGCTCCGGATGCCGTCGATCCCGACGCCGCAGCGCTGGATGCCGAAGAAACCAGCGCCGCAGCATCCGCTCCGGCATAGGAGGGCGTCGCACCGGACCCGGTACCGACGCCCTCTCCGAACCCGTCGTCGAAGAGTGCAGCGAGCGCGTCGAGCGTACGCGGGGCGTCAGGTCCGCTCGCGGACAGCTCGATCTCGTCGTCCTGACGCGCGCCGAGCACGAGCAGACGGCTCAGACTCGCCGCCGGGGCCTCCGGTCCGTCGGGGAGCTTGCGCAGACGCACGTCGGATCCTGCCGACGCCTCCGCGACGAGGGCCGCGGGACGGGCATGGATGCCGAGCGGATTGCGCACGCGCACCACGCGCGTGACTCGTGGAACGCCGCCCGCGTCGGTCCCGTCGCCGACGCCGGCGGCGTCCGGCCGGGCAGCCGTGGGTGCCGCAATGACGTCGGCAGCGGCGAGCGCAGCATCCGGAGAACCATCGCCACCGGCACCCACTGTCGCCGTGTCGTCCTCCTGCAACTGGCCGGTCTTCGCGGCGAGCGCCGCCATCGCCTCCTCGGCGACGAGGTCGAGTGTTCCTCCGGCGGACGCGGCGACCACCGCCGCGAGCAGGCCCTCCACGAACGGGGCCGGAGCGAGCTGCACCGGCACGTCGCTCGCGCGGAACTCCAATGCGAGCTCGGCGCTCATCACGGCAGAACCCAGATCCATGAGCACGAGCACCCCGTCGCACTCCGCGGCCAGCTCGTCGATCGCTCCGGCGACGGCGACGGCATCGGTGCCGAGGATCGGCGTGCCGTCGGCATCCGTTCCCGCCCCCGCCGCCACGCGCACCTGCGCGCCGCCGCCCTGCACCATCTGCAGGGCAAGCTCCAGCGCCGCCTCCCCGAGCCGCGCGCTGTGGGAGACGGCGACGACGCCGATCATCAGGCCGCGCCCTCGACGGCCGCGGCCAGCGTCTCGAACAGGATCGCGGTCGATGCGGCGCCGGGGTCGAGATGACCCGCGCTGCGTTCGCCGAGGTAGCTGGCGCGTCCCTTCCTCGCGACGAGCGGCAGCGTGGCGTCGCGACCGGCTGCCGCGGCATCCGCTGCCGCCGAGACCGCCGCGCCGAGGTCCGCTCCGCCTGCCAGCGCCGCGTCGAGGGCGTCGACGGCGGGGGCCATCGCGTCGTACATGGTCTTGTCGCCGGCCTCGGGCTTGCCGCGCGCGACGATGCCGTCGAGCCCCGCACGCAGCGCGGCCGCGAGTGCCTGTCCGTCGAGCGACGTCACCGCGCCCGCGGTCATGCCCATGCGCAGGAAGAACGTGCCGTACAGCGGGCCGCTCGCGCCGCCCACCGAACTGACCAGGGTCATGCCCACGCCCTTCAGCAGCTCGTCGATCGTGGCCGGCGCGCCGGCGCCGAGCTTCTCCACCACCGCGGTCATGCCTCGGGCCATGTTCGCGCCGTGGTCGGCGTCGCCGATCGCCGAGTCGAGCTCGGTGAGCCACTCGCGCTTCTCGGTCATGGCTGCGGCGAATCGCGAGATCCAGTCCTGCAGGGTTGTCGTGTCGATGGTCGAGGTCATGAGTGCTCCTGGGTTCCGGGGTGCTGCGGTCGCGCTCGACGCGAGGACGTCGAGCGCGACCCTGAGCGGGGAGGTGTGTCGTTCGGGATGCGGGTCAGGCGCCCCAGCGCAGGCCGGGCGTCACGACGGGGGCGTCCCAGAGGCGCAGGATCTCGTCGTCGGCCTTGAGCACCGTGACCGAGCATCCCGCCATGTCGAGGGAGGTGATGTAGTTGCCGACGAGGTTGCGCACGATCTGCACGCCCGCCTTCTCCAGCAGCGCGGCGACCTCGGCGTACATCAGGTACAGCTCGATCTGCGGGGTCGCTCCCATGCCGTTGACCATGACGATCGCGGGGCCGGCGAAATCGAGGTCGGCGAGGATCGGCTCGACGAGCTGGCGGGCGATGTCGGATGCCGGAGCCAGCGGCTCGCGGTGACGACCCGGCTCACCGTGGATGCCGATGCCGATCTCCATCTGGTCGTCGGGGAGGTCGAAGGTGGGCTTGCCCGCAGCGGGCACCGTGCAGCTCGTGAGCGCCATGCCCATCGACCGCCCCTGCCCGTTGACCTTCTTCGCGAGTGCGACGACGGCGGCGAGGTCCTGGCCCTCCTCCGCGGCGGCGCCGACGATCTTCTCCAGCAGCACGGTGAGGCCGACGCCGCGACGGCCGGCGGTGTAGAGCGAGTCCTGCACGGCGACGTCGTCATCGACGATGACGGTGCCGACCTCGATGCCCTCCATCGCGGCGAGCTCCGCCGCCATCTCGAAGTTCAGCACGTCGCCGGTGTAGTTCTTCACGATGTGCAGCACACCGGCCCCACGGTCGACGGCCTTGGTCGCGGCCTGCACCCGGTCGGGCGTGGGCGAGGTGAACACCTCTCCGGCGACGGCGGCGTCCAGCATCCCCGTGCCGACGAAGCCGCCGTGCAGCGGCTCGTGGCCCGACCCGCCTCCGGAGACCACCACGACCTTGCCCTGCGCCTTGGGCGTCGCCCGGGTGATGACGTGGGTCTCGAGGTCGACCGACAGCTCGGGGTGGGCGGCTGCCACTCCCCGCAGCGACTCGACGAGCACGTCCTCGGGTTTGTTGATGAGCTTCTTCATCGTGCGATCTCCCTTGATCCTCGTGGGCGAGTCTTTCGCGAAAATCGGAAAGTTATTCGTCAATGTCGAATATGCTCGGAGCCAGTCGGGTTGTCAAGATCGTTCCGAAGACCCGATGCGCACGCCGGCGCGACGACGCCCCGGGAGAGGAGGACGGCCCCGTGATCCAGGCCATCGACCGCGCCGCCAAGGTGCTCGAACTGCTGCAGGGTGCCCGGCACCTCGGCATCACCGATCTCGCCCTCTCGCTGAATCTGCCGCCGTCCACCGTGCACGGCATCGTCAAGTCGCTGCGCGAGCACGGGCTCGTGGCCAAGGAGCGCGGTGGCCAGCGCTACATGCTCGGCCCCACGCTGCTGCGGCTCAGCAACGTCTACCTCGACACTCTCGACGTGCGCGCCCGCGCCATGCGATGGACGCAGGACCTCTCCCGCCGCACCGGCCTCTCCGTGCGGCTCGGCGCCCCGCACTTCACCGACGTGCTCGTGATCCATCACAATCTGCGGCCCGACGACAGCCAGCAGATGCTGGAGACCGGCGTCGCGATCCCCGCGCACGCCTCGGCCATGGGCAAAGTGCTCCTCGCCTACGACCAGGGATTCCAGCAGAGCGTGTTCGCCGAGCCCCTGCGCAGCCTCACGGGAGACACCGTCACCGACGTCGCCCGCCTGACGCTCGACCTCCCCGCGATCGCCGAGCGCGGCGCCGCGACCGAGGTGGACGAGGCGGTGCTCGGCGAGTCGTCGGTGGCCGCGCCCGTCGCCGACGCCCGCGGCGACATCGTGGCCGCGGTCGCCCTGGTGATGCCGACCTCGGACGGCCCGGCATCCGATGCGGCGCTCAACGCGCTGCGCGAGACAGCCAGGAACATCTCCCGCGAGCTCGGCACGCCGACGTGGCCCCCGCGCATCGCACCCGCCGACGACTGATCCCCGCCCCTCGCTCAGTTGGCACCACCCGCAGCATCCCGCGCGGCTTAGCAGCACGACGCGCCGACTGAACCCGGCGGCGCGGTACAGGTCAGCGGGACTGCAGGCCGTCGAGGGTGGCGCGCAGGATGTCCTCGCCGAGTTCGTCGGGGTCGACGGGGCCGCCGGGGCGGTACCACTCCACCACGGAGTTGATCATGCCGAAGATCAGCCTCGTCGCGACGGCCGCGTCGACGTCGCCGCGGATCAGCCCCTCGCGCTGCGCCTCGGCGACGATGGCGGTGACGCGCTGGTCGAACGCACGTCGGCGGCGCAGGGCGGCGAGCTCGACCTCGCCGTTGCCACGCACGCGCAGCAGCAGGGTGACGGACGGCAGCTTGGCGGTGAGCACGTGCACGGCGCCGCGCACGATCGAGCGCAGCCGGTCGGCGGCCAGCGGATGCTGCGCCACGGCGTCGTCGACCACGCGCTCGAGCCCGTCGAGGGCGTCGTTCAGAGCGACCTCGAGGATCGCGGCCTTGGACTCGAAGTGGTGGTACAGCGCCGACTTCGTGAGACCGAGGGCTGCGGTGAGGTCGGCCACGCTGGTGGCGTCGTACCCGTGCTCGTTGAAGACCTTCACCGCGACGGCGAGCACCTGATCGCGGTCGTATCCTGGCCGTCCGCGCCTCGGGGCGGCCGCTGCGGTCTCTGCCTGTGACATGCCGTCCAGTCTGACACCACGGATGAGTTGCCAACCGCGCGACGATCTGAGATCGTATTCCTGAACGATCGGTCTGGAATTATCCGCCGGCGCTCGCGATGGAGAGGATGACGATGTCCGAGGCCTATCTCGTCGACGGCGTGCGCACCCCGGTCGGACGCTACGGCGGCGCCCTCGCGAGCGTCCGTCCCGACGATCTCGCCGCCGTCGTCGTCGGTGCGACCGTCGCCCGCTCCGGCATCCCCGCCGACCTCATCGACGAGGTGATCCTGGGCGCCGCGAACCAGGCGGGCGAAGACAACCGCAACGTCGCCCGCATGGCCGTGCTGCTCGCCGGGCTCCCCGACTCGATCCCCGGACTCACCGTGAACCGCCTGTGCGCATCCGGCATGTCGGCCGTCACCCTCGCCGCGAACGCCGTACGCGACGACGACGCCGACCTCGTCGTCGCGGGCGGCGTCGAGTCGATGACACGCGCCCCGTGGGTACAGACCAAGCCCGACCGCGCCTGGGCCAAGCCCGGAGCCGCCTTCGACACCTCGATCGGATGGCGGTTCACGAACCCCCGTCTCGCAGCCAGGGACAAGGCCACGTTCTCGATGCCGGAGACCGCCGAAGAGGTCGCCAGGGTCGATGGGATCAGTCGAGCGGATGCCGACGCCTTCGCGCTGCGCAGCCACCGGCTCGCCCTCGCCGCGATCGACGCCGGCAGGTTCGCCGACGAGATCGTCGCCGTCGAGACTCCTCGCGGCGTCGTGGACACCGACGAGGGCCCACGACGCGAGACTTCGGCCGACGCGCTCGCCGCTCTGCGCCCCGTGGTCGCCGGCGGCAACGTGGTCACCGCGGGCAACGCCAGCTCCCTCAACGACGGCGCCTCGGCGATCGTGGTGGCGAGCGCGGGGGCCGTCGAGCGCCACGGACTGCGGCCGCGCGCCCGTATCGTCGCCTCGGCCACGGCCGCGCTCGCCCCGGAGATCATGGGACTCGGTCCGGTGCCCGCGACGCAGAAGGCGCTCGCCAAGGCCGGGCTGACCGTGGCCGACCTCGGCGCCGTCGAGCTCAACGAGGCGTTCGCGTCGCAGTCGCTCGCCTGCATCCGCCGCCTGGGGCTCGACCCCGAGATCGTCAACGCCGACGGCGGCGCCATCGCCCTCGGACACCCTCTGGGGTCGAGCGGCTCGCGTCTGATCGTCACGCTGCTCGGCCGCATGGAGCGGGAGGACGCCCGCTACGGCCTCGCCACGATGTGCGTGGGCGTCGGACAGGGCACCGCGATCATCGTGGAGCGCGTGCGATGACCCTGCGCGCCGAGGAGCTGCCGGACAGGGTCGTCGCCGTGCTGGACCGCCCCGAGAAGCGCAACGCCATCGATCAGGAGACGATCGACGCGTTGCACACGCTGTGCGGCGCGCTGGAGGCGGCGCCGCGCACCCTCATCCTCACCGGGAGCGGCGGGGTCTTCGCCGCAGGCGCCGACATCGCCCAGTTGCGCGATCGGACGGCCGACGATGCGCGCCGCGGCATCAACGCCCTGGCGTTCATCCGCATCCGCGAACTGCCGATGCCCGTGATCGCCGCGATCGACGGCTACGCGCTCGGCGGCGGGGCCGAGCTCGCCTACGCGGCCGACATCCGCATCGCCACTCCCGCACTGAAGATCGGCAACCCCGAGACGGGTCTCGGCATCATGGCCGCGGCTGGTGCGACCTGGCGACTGCCGGAGATCGTCGGCGAGGCGCGGGCGAGCGACCTCCTGCTCACCGGACGGACGCTCGACGCCGAAGAGGCCCTGCAGTGGGGGCTGGTGTCGTCGCTGCATCCCGCAGACGAGCTGATGGACGCCGCGCACGCCATCGCCGACCGTATCGCCGCCAACGACCCGCTCGCCACGCAGCACACCAAGCGGGCACTGCGCACGCCGCGCGCACAGCATCCCGCGATCGAGTTCGACCTGCAGGCCGAGCTGTTCGAGTCGCCGGAGAAGCACCGGCGCATGACCGCGTTCCTGGAGCGCCGCACTGAGCGAGCGCAGGGAGACGAAGTGAGGAAGAAGCGATGAGCGAGAGTTCTCCCGAGCGCGTGGGAGTGCTGGGCGGCGGCAGGATGGGCGCCGGCATCGCGCACGCGTTCCTGCTCGCCGGCTCGCGCGTCACAGTGGTCGAGCGTGACGACGCGAGCGCGGAATCCGCGGCGCAGCGCGTCGGCGACAGCATCCGCCGCTCCGTCGAGCGCGATCCCGCCCTCGACGAGGCGGACCTGCGGGCCCGACTCACGACCGGCTCCGACCCGGCGGTGTTCGCGGACTGCGACCTCGTGATCGAGGCTGTGCCCGAGGACCGCGCTCTCAAGGAGGAGTCCCTCGCCCGCGCCGAGGCCGCGATGGCGGCATCCGCGGTGCTCGCCAGCAACACGTCCTCGATCTCCATCGACGACCTCGCCACCCCACGACTCCGGCCGGAGCGGTTCCTCGGACTGCACTTCTTCAACCCGGTGCCCGCTTCCGCGCTCGTCGAGATCGTGCGCGGCACGGCGACCGACGAGTCCGTCGTCGCCGGCGCCCGCTCCTGGGTCGAGGCTCTGGGCAAGACGCCGATCGTCGTTAGTGACTCCCCCGGCTTCGCCTCGTCGCGCCTGGGCGTGATGCTCGGGTTGGAGGCGATCCGGATGCTGGAGGAGGGCGTCGCCTCGGCCACCGACATCGATGCGGCGATGACGCTCGGATACCGGCATCCGATGGGACCGCTGCGCACGACGGATGTCGTGGGCCTCGACGTGCGGCTCGGGATCGCCGAGGAGCTGGAGCGTGCCTACGGCGAGCGCTTCGCCCCGCCCGCCCTGCTGAGACGACTGGTCGACGAGGGCCACCTTGGTCGCAAGACGGGCCGCGGCTTCTACGAATGGAACGAGGAGAGATGACCGAGTACCTGCCCAGCTACGTCCGCGGCGAGTGGTGGACGCCGTCGTCCCCGACGCATGCGACCGAGGTGCGCGACGCGTCCACCGGCGAGACGATCACGACGGTGAGCACCGAGGGCCTCGACCTCGCGGGCGCGTTGGAGTACGCGCGCACGACGGGACAGGCGGGCCTGGCCCGGCTCACCTTCCACCAGCGCGCCCTGCTGCTCAAGCAGTTCGCCCTCGCCCTCACCGAGCGCAAGGAGGAGCTCTACGCCCTCTCGGCGCGCACCGGCGCGACGAAGACCGACTCGTGGGTCGACATCGATGGCGGCATCGGCGTGCTCTTCTCCTACTCGGGCAAGGGCCGCCGCGAGCTGCCGAACGCGACGGTGCACGTCGACGGTCCCGTGGAACCGCTGTCGAAGGACGGCTCCTTCCTCGGTCGCCACGTCTACACGACGCTCCCCGGCGTGGCCGTGCAGATCAACGCCTTCAACTTCCCGGTGTGGGGGTCGCTGGAGAAGTTCGCGCCCGCGTTCCTCGCCGGCATGCCCACGCTCGTCAAGCCCGCAACACCGACCGGGTACCTCGCCGAGGCGATGGTGCGCATCCTCGTCGAGTCCGGGCTGCTGCCCGAGGGGTCGCTGCAGCTCGTCAGCGGCAGCGTTCCCGACCTGTTCGAGAACCTGCGCCTGGGCGACATCGTCGGGTTCACCGGCAGCGCCTCGACGGCCGAGAGCCTGCGCCGGCATCCGTCCGTCCAGACCGGGGGCGTGCGCTTCACGGCCGAGACCGACTCCATCAACGCGTCCGTGCTCGGCACCGACGCCGTCGAGGGCACGCCCGAGTTCGACGCCTACGTGCGCCAGCTCGTCACCGAGATGACGACGAAGGCCGGCCAGAAGTGCACGGCGATCCGACGGGCGATCGTCCCGGCGGGATCGGCGGATGCCGTGATCGCCGCCGTGCAGACCCGTATCGCTGAGAAGACGGTGCTGGGCGACCCGCGCGCCGAGGGCGTGACCATGGGTCCGCTCGCCTCGACCGCACAGCGCGACGAAGTGCTGCGTCAGGTGCGCGCGCTGCAGGATGCCGGCGGCCGGGTGGTCGTGGGCTCGACCGACGCCCCCGAGGTGCACCTCGCCGACGGATCGACCGCCGCGGCCCCCGACGGTGCGTTCGTGGCGCCCGTGCTGCTGCGCTTCGACGACCCGCAGGTCGAGGCCGTGCACGGCGTCGAGGCCTTCGGCCCGGTGTCGTCGCTGCTCACGTACGGCACCACGGCCGAGGCGGCGGCGCTCGTCGCCCGCGGTGGCGGATCGCTCGTGACGAGCATCGCCACGCACGACCCCGCACAGGCGGTGGAGCTCGCCACCCGCATCGCGCCCTTCAACGGACGGATGCTGCTGCTCGACCGCGACGACGCCCGCTCCTCCACGGGGCACGGCTCTCCGCTGCCCAACCTCGTGCACGGTGGACCGGGTCGCGCCGGCGGCGGAGAGGAACTCGGCGGCATCCGCGCCGTGCTGCACCACATGCAGCGCACGGCCGTGCAGGGCTCCCCCGAAATGCTCACGGCGCTGACCGGGGTCTGGCACGCGGGGGCCGCCGCGCACAGCGACGGCCGGCATCCGTTCCGCAAGTCACTGTCGGAGCTGCGGATCGGCGACCAGATCGCCTCGGCATCGCGCGAGGTCACCCTCGACGACATCGAGACGTTCGCGCACTTCACCGGCGACACCTTCTACGCACACATGGACGAGGAGTCGGCCGCGGCCAACCCGTTCTTCCCCGGCCGCGTCGCGCACGGTTACCTGCTCGTGTCCTGGGCCGCCGGCCTCTTCGTCGACCCGGAGCCCGGACCTGTGCTCGCGAACTACGGCCTGGAGAACCTGCGTTTCCTCACCCCGGTGTCGCCGGGAGACGAGATCCGGGTCGAGCTGACGGCCAAGCAGATCACCCCCCGCGAGACCGACGAGTACGGCGAGGTGCGGTGGGACGCGGTGATCCGCAACCAGAAGGACGAGATCGTCGCGACCTACGACGTGCTGACCCTCGTCGCGAAGGAGCAGGCCGCGGAGGCGGTGTCGGCATGAGGGAGATGATGCGGCGAGACGCGGCCTCGGCGATGCTCGGCATGGTCGTCGAGCTCGACGAGCCGGGGCACGCGATCGTGTCGATGACCGTGCGCGACGACATGCTGAACGGCTTCGCGATCACGCACGGCGGTCTCGTCTTCACGCTCGCCGACACGGCTTTCGCGATCGCCTGCAACGAGGACGAGCGGGTCACGGTCGCGGCAGGGGCCGACATCACGTTCCTGAAGTCCACCGGGGCGGGGCAGACGCTGCGCGCCACGGCCGTGCGCCGCATCGTGAGCGGACGCACCGGCCTGTACGACATCACGGTCAGCGACGAGACGGGCGACGTGGTCGCCGAGGTCAGGGGCCGCTCGATCACCACGAACCGCGCGGCCGGCTAGCCCGGTTCGCCTGAGGAGGAGCCATGACGACGACGTCTGACGCACTCGACCCGGAGGAGCGCCTCACGCGCTCCGAGCTGGAGGCGCTGCAGTTGGAGCGCCTCCGGTGGAGCGTGGCGCACGCCCACGCGAACGTGCCGCACTACCGGCGCGCGCTCGACGAGGCCGGTGTCTCCCCCGACGACATCCGCACCCTCGCCGATGTGCGGCGGCTGCCGTTCACGACCAAGGAGGACCTGCGGCAGAACTATCCGTTCGGCATGTTCGCGGTGCCGATGGCCGAGGTCCGCCGCATCCATGCGTCGTCGGGTACGACCGGCCGTCCGACGGTCGTCGGCTACACGCAGACCGACCTGGACAACTGGGCGACCCTGGTGGCGCGGTCGCTGCGCGCCTCCGGTATCCGACCAGGCATGAAAGTGCACAACGCCTACGGGTACGGCCTGTTCACCGGTGGGCTCGGCGCGCACGCGGGCATTGAGAAGCTCGGGGCGACGGTGATCCCGATGTCGGGCGGGCAGACCGCCCGACAGGTGCAGTTGATCCGCGACTTCGAGCCTGACGCGATCCTCTGCACCCCGAGCTACCTGCTCACGATCGCCGATGCGTTGGAGGCGGCCGGGATCGACCCGCGGTCGACCTCGCTGCGGGTCGCCGTGCTCGGCGCCGAGCCCTGGACCAACGAGATGCGCGCGGAGCTCGAGCGCCGCCTCGACATCGACGCCGTCGACATCTACGGCCTCAGCGAGGTGATGGGCCCCGGCGTCGGCAACGAGTGCGTGGAGACCAAGGACGGTCCGCACATCTGGGAGGACCACTTCCTGCCGGAGATCGTGGATGCCGACGGCGAACCGGTCCCCGACGGCGAGATCGGGGAGCTGGTGTTCACGTCTCTCACGAAGCAGGCGTTCCCGGTGCTGCGGTATCGCACGCGCGACCTCACTCGGCTGCTGCCGGGGACCGCGCGGCCGGCGATGCGCCGGATGGAGAAGATCACGGGCCGCAACGACGACATGATCATCCTGCGCGGCGTGAACATCTTCCCGACGCAGATCGAGGAGCTCGCGCTGGGGATCGAACAGCTCACGCCGCACTTCGTCATCGAGTTGAGCCGCGAGGGCCACCTGGACGCGATGACGGTGCGGATCGAGCGGCATCCGGCGCTCGAGCGCGACGTATGCGAGGCCGCGGCCCTCGTGCTCGCCCAGCGCATCAAGACGCATATCGGATCGAGCGTCGCCGTGCGACTGGAGGAGCCCGGAGCGCTCCCCCGCAGCGAGGGCAAGTACAAGCGGGTGTACGACCTGCGCTGACCTCGCACGCGGGGCACAGTTTCGGAGGCGGGCCCTGGACGCTGGGCACAGTTTCGGAGCCCAGCCCTGGACGCTGGGCGCAGTTTCGGAGCCGATCCAGGGGCGCTGGGCACAGTTTCGGAGCCGAACCAGGGGCGCTGGGCACAGTTTCGGAGCCCAGCTCCGACACGCCGACGGTGGGACACGGATGCCGGCGTGTCGGCCACCGCATCCGAAACTGTGCCCGGCACCGCATCCGAAACCGTGCATGGGGGTCGCCCCGCGGGGGATCTCTAGCCGCGGAGGGCGAGCACAAACGGGAGCACGTCGGTCGCGCCGGCTTGCCGCAGCGCGCGGGCGGCGATCGCGAGGGTCCAGCGGTTGTCGGCCTGATCGTCGACGAGCAGCACCGGACCGTCGGGAATGTCGAGGCCATCGGCGGAGAAGCGCTCCCAGAGACCCGCGAGACGGAACGCGCTGTTGCCGCCGGGCTGGCCGCTCGGCCCTCCACCCACGAGCCCGAGCTCGCCGAGGTACGGCAACCGCCCGATCTCGGAGATCCCGCGCGCGAGCGAGGTCACGAGTTGCGGCCTCGAGCGGGAGGGCACGGAGACCACCGCGACCGGCCGCTGCTCCCACCCCCAGTCGGCGAGCACCCGCACGCATCCTGCGAGGAGCTGCGGCGGTACCACTGCATCCGCAGCTCCGGCGCCGAACAGTTCGCGCAGGGCGCCGCCCCAGCCGAGGTCGGTCAATCGAGCGAGCGCGCGCCCTTCCGCCGCCTGCTCCCCCGGCGCGATGCGCCCCTTCACCGGCACACCGAGCCGATCGGCGCCGGTGGGCCAGGCGCGCCGCGGCTCAATTGGCACGCCGACACGGTCGAGGGACTGCGCGGCGGTCGCGGTCGCCTCCTGCTCGATGTCGCGCGGGAACCAGGCACCGGTGCAGTTGTCGCAGCGGCCGCACGGCACGGCGGTATCGTCATCGAGCGCGCGCTGCAGGAACTCCATGCGGCAGCCGCCGGTCTGCTCGTAGTCCAGCATGCTGCGCTGCTCCGCCACCCGCTCTGCTGCGATGCGCTCGTACCGTTCGGCGTCGTAGGTCCATGGCTCTCCCGTGGCGATCCACCCGCCCTGCACGCGGCGCACCGCCCCGTCGACGTCGAGCACCTTGAGCAGCAGTTCGAGCGGGGTGCGGCGGATGTCGACCATCGCCTCGAGCGCCGGCGTGGACACCGGCCTGTCGCCGAGCACGGAGAGCACTCGCTCGGCCCTATCGCGATCGGGCATCGATGCGGTCGCAAAGTAGTGCCAGATGTCGCGGTCTTCCACACCCGGCAGCAGCAGCACATCGGCGCTGTCGCTCGCGCGCCCCGCACGACCGACCTGCTGGTAGTAGGCGACAGGAGACGACGGCGCACCGAGGTGCAGGACGAAACCGAGATCGGGCTTGTCGAAGCCCATGCCGAGCGCGCTCGTGGCGATGAGAGCCTTCACCTCGTTGCGCTTGAGCATGCCCTCAGACTCCGCCCGCTCGTCGGCATCCGTCTGCCCCGTATAGGCGCGCACGTCGTGGCCGCGCTCGCGCAGGAGGCGGGCCGTGTCGACCGCCGCCGCCACCGTGAGCGTGTAGATGATGCCGGAACCAGGGAGGTCGTCGAGGTGGCTCAGGAGCCAGGCGAGACGGCTCGCCGCGTTCGGCAGCTGCAGCACGCCGAGTCGCAAGGACGCCCGGGCGAGTGGTCCACGAATCGTGAGCACCCCGGCATCCTCACCGCCGAGCTGTTCGGCGACGTCGGCGACGACCCTGCTGTTGGCGGTGGCGGTCGTGGCGAGCACGGGGACCTCGGCCGGCATCTGCGCGATGAGGTCGCGCAGGCGGCGGTAGTCGGGGCGGAAGTCGTGACCCCAGTCGCTGATGCAGTGCGCTTCGTCGACGACGAGCATGCCGATGCGGCGCACGAGCGTCGGCAGTTGCTCCTCGCGGAAGGAGGGATTGTTCAGCCGCTCAGGCGATACGAGCAGCACGTCGACCTCGTCGCGCTCGAGCTGGGCGAGCACATCTGACCACTCGTGCGCGTTGGTCGAGTTGATCGCCACCGCGCGCACCCCCGCTCGCTCGGCTGCGGCGATCTGATCGCGCATAAGCGCCAGCAGCGGCGACACGAGGACGGTCGGTCCCGCGCCCTGACGCCTCAGCAGCAGCGTCGCAACGAAGTACACCGCGGACTTGCCCCATCCGGTGCGCTGCACGACGAGCGCCCGCCGCCGCCCGCCGACCAGCGCCTCGATCGCCTCGAACTGGCCGTCGTGGAAGTCGACGTCTGGCCGGCCGACGAGATCGCGCAGCGCTGCGAGCGCCGCGTCGCGGAGATCGGAGGAGGTAGTCGAGGTCATGCCTCCACTCTGCCTCACGCGACCGACATCGAGGCCCCGCGAACGGTGCGCATGCCGGCATCCACCGGAGCCATGCCGGCATCCAGCGGCGACGCCCGCATCCCGCACCACCGCCTGCTTGCGCCCACCCCCACCCCGTGACAGAATTACCTAACGAACGGTCAGTAAAGATGGCCGTATGCCGAGGAGTCGACGATGACCAGTCCTGCAGACCTCTCCCTCGTGGAGGCCGAGCCCTCCGACGACGAGCGCCTCTTCGACGAGCTCGTCGCGAACGAGCAGCGCATCGAACCGCGCGACTGGATGCCCGATGCCTATCGCAAGACGCTGATCCGCCAGATCTCGCAGCACGCGCACTCCGAGATCATCGGCATGCAGCCGGAGGGCAACTGGATCACACGGGCGCCGAGCCTCAAACGCAAGGCGATCCTGATGGCGAAGGTGCAGGACGAGGCCGGCCACGGGCTCTACCTCTACTCCGCGGCTCAGACGCTCGGCATCACCCGCGACGAGATGATGGACCAGCTCATCAGCGGGAAGGCCAAGTACTCCTCGATCTTCAACTACCCGACCCCCACCTGGGCCGACATGGGCGCGATCGGATGGCTCGTCGACGGTGCGGCGATCTGCAACCAGGTGCCGCTGTGCCGGGCGTCGTACGGCCCCTACGGCCGCGCCATGGTGCGCGTGTGCAAGGAGGAGTCGTTCCATCAGCGACAGGGCTTCGAGATCCTGCTCACCCTCATGCGCGGCACCGAGGAGCAGCGGCAGATGGCGCAGGATGCCGTGAACCGCTGGTACTGGCCGAGCCTGGCCATGTTCGGGCCGCCCGACGATCAGTCCCCGAACTCCGCGCAGTCGATGAAGTGGAAGATCAAGCGCTTCTCCAACGACGAGCTGCGTCAGCGCTTTGTCGGGATGCTCGTGCCGCAGGCCGAGATCCTCGGGGTGACGTTGCCCGACCCCGAACTGCGCTGGAACGAGGACACGGGGCAGTACGACATGGGCGAGATCGACTGGGACGAGTTCTTCGAGGTGCTCAGGGGCAACGGCCCCTGCAACGCCGAACGTCTGGAGCGGCGCCGCACGGCGCACGAGGAGGGCGCGTGGGTGCGCGAGGCGGCGGCCGAGTACGCCCGGGCTTCGTCTCGCTCCGCTCGCTCAGCCACCGGTGACACGACGGGAGCAGCATGATGGCCTCCCCCGGCGCCGACGAGCGCGAACCCTGGCCCCTCTGGGAGATCTTCGTGCGCGCGAACCGCGGACTCAGCCACGTGCACGTGGGCTCGCTGCACGCACCGGATGCCGAGATGGCGATCCGCAATGCGCGCGACCTGTACACGCGACGCGGCGAGGGCGTGTCGATCTGGGCGGTGCCCGCCGACGCGATCACCACGAGCGACCCCGACGCGAAGGGCGCCTACTTCGAGAGCCCCGCGGGTAAGAACTACCGGCACGCCGTGTACTACACGGCGTCCGAGGGGGTGCCGCACCTGTGAGCGCGCACGACGACATCCACGACGACATCCATGGCGACGTCTCGGTCGACGAGCTCGTGCTCAGCGCTGAGCTGGCGGGGACGGGCGCCGTCGCGGCGTCGGCCGATGTCGCCGAGTACGCGCTCTGGCTGGGCGACGACGCCCTGATCCTGTCGCAGCAGCTCGGCGCGTGGATCTCCCGCGCGCCCGAGCTGGAGGAGGACGTGGCTCTCGGCAACATCGCCCTCGACCTGCTCGGCCATGCCCGCTCCCTGCTGCACTACGCAGGCTCCTACGACGGCCGCAGCGAAGACGACCTCGCGTACTTCCGCGACGAGCCGGAGTTCCGCAGCTCGTGGCTCGTCGAACAGCCCAACGGCGACTTCGCCCAGACGATCGCCCGCCAGTTCTTCGCGTCGACGTACATGTTCGAGCTGTACTCCGCGCTGCGGTCGAGCAGCGACGAGACCCTCGCCGCGATCGCGGAGAAGGCCCTCAAAGAGGTCGACTACCACCGCGACCACGCCGTGCAGTGGATGCTGCGCCTCGCCGGGGGCACCGAGGAGTCGCGGCGGCGGATCATCCGCGCCGTCGGCGACGTGCACCCCTACGTGGCAGAGCTGTTCCGCGACGAGCCGCTGATCGACCGGCTGGGCGACGCCGCCGTGCGCCCGTCGGCTCTGCGCGACGGGTTCGACCGGATCGTCGACACCGTCTTCGCCGAGGCTGAGCTGGAGGTGCCGTCGACGGCCGCATCCTCCGCCGGCGGCCGGCGCGGCGCCCACTCCACGCCCTTCGGGCACCTGCTCGCCGAGATGCAGGTGCTCGCCAGACGGCATCCGGGGGCGACGTGGTGACCGCCCTCACGCAGACCGAGGCGTGGCGCATCGCCGCAGCCGTCGCCGACCCTGAGGTCCCGGTGCTGACGATCGAGGACCTCGGGGTGCTGCGCGCGGTCGAGCTCCACGGCGACGCCGTGCGCGTCGACATCACGCCGACGTACAGCGGGTGCCCGGCGATGGATGCGATCCGCGACGACGTGATCCTCGCGCTCACCGCGGCCGGATACCCCGAGGTGGACGTGCGCCTGGTGCTGTCGCCCGCATGGACGACGGACTGGATGTCGGATGCCGGCAAGCGCAAGCTCACCGAGTACGGCATCGCCCCGCCCTCCGGACGAGCGGCGGTCGGACAGGGGCCGATCCGGCTCGCGCTCAGCGTGCGCTGCCCGCGGTGCGGATCGCTGGACACCCGCGAGGTGTCGCGGTTCGGTTCCACCTCCTGCAAGGCGCTGTACGAGTGCCGCGCCTGCCTCGAGCCCTTCGACCACTTCAAGGTGCACTGACATGTCGCTGTTCACATCCGCGGAGCGCCCGGGGGCGGCATCCGTCCCTGCGCCGTCGTCCGGCTCGGCGCCCCGCAAGCGCGCGCGGTTCCACACCCTGACGGTCGAGGACGTGCGCCCGCTCACCGACGACGCCGTCGAGGTCACCTTCACCGTGCCCGCCGACCTCGCCGACGAGTACGACCACCTGCCCGGCCAGTACGTGGCGCTGCGGACGACGCTCGAGGGAGCCGAGGTGCGCCGCTCCTATTCGCTGTGCCGTGCGCCGGAGCATCGCGCCGACGGGAAGCCCACGCGCCTCAGCGTCGCCGTCAAGCGCGATGAGGGCGGCTTGTTCTCGACCTGGGCGCAGACCGGACTGCATCCGGGCTTCCAGATCGACGTGATGAGCCCGCAGGGCACCTTCACCTCGGCACTCCCCGATCTCGACCACCGTCATGTGGTGGGCATCGCCGCCGGGTCGGGCATCACGCCGCTGATGGCTCTCGCGCATACGGTGCTCTCGCGATCGGAGACCTCGCGCTTCACCCTCCTCTACACGAACCGCTCCACGCTGGACGTGATGTTCCTGGAGGACCTCGCCGACCTCAAGGACCGCTACCCGACCCGGCTCACGCTGCACCACGTGCTCTCGCGCGAGCAGCGCACCGCGCCCGTGCTCTCTGGCCGCATCGACGAGGAGAAGCTGCGCACGATCCTCCGCGTGCTCATCGACCCCGCCGACGTCGACGAGTGGTTCCTGTGTGGGCCGCTGTCGCTCGTCGACCTGTGCCGCGAGGTCCTCGCCGACGTCGGCGTCGCGCGCGAGCACATCCGCTTCGAGCTGTTCACGACGGGCGAGGAACCTCTGCGAACCGCCCGGCCGGTCGAGGTGCACAAGGGCGAGAAGACCGTGCGCATCGAGGTGAACCTCGACGGCGTCTCCTCCACCGTGGAGAGCCCCGTCGACGCGCACGAATCCGTGCTGAACGCCGCGCTGCGCGTGCGTCCCGACGCGCCGTTCGCCTGTGCAGGCGGCGTCTGCGGTACCTGCCGTGCCCGCGTCGTGGAGGGCAGCGTGACGATGACGGAGAACTACGCCCTGGAGCCGGACGAGCTCGCCCGCGGCTACGTGCTCACCTGCCAGTCCCACCCCACCAGCGACCGCCTCGTGGTCGACTACGACGTGTAGGAGCATCCGATGACCCCGTACCTCACCGGCCGTTTCGTCATCGACCATGCCTCGAGGAGCATCCGATGATCGATCTCACCATCGCCGACGACGTCGCGACCGTCGTGCTGAACGCGCCCGCGAGACTGAACGCCCTCGACGAGCAGGCGCTGGCCGAGCTCGGCGCCGCATACGACGCTGCGGAGTCGGCTGGGGTGCGCGCTCTGGTGCTGCGCAGCGAGGGCCGCGCCTTCTGCGCGGGGCGCGACATCTCGGGCGTCGACCCGCGCGACGACGACGTGATCGGCTATCTCGGCGGACGCGTCACCCCGCTGCTGCAGAGGATGTCGCGCTTCCCCGCTCCGACATTCGCGGTCGCCCACGGAGCATGTCTCGGCGTGGGTCTCGGACTCCTCATCGCGACGGACGTCGTGTACGTGGCGGAGTCGGCGAAGATCGGCTCCCCGTTCGCGGCTCTCGGAGCCACGCTCGACTCCGGCGGACACGCGCTGTTCCTCGACCGGCTCGGCGCGCACAAGACGCTCGACCTCATCTACACGGGGCGGCTGATGAGCGGCACGGAGGCGGTGCAGTCGGGCCTGTTCTCGCGCGTGCTCCCCGACGACGAGGTGGTACAGGCGACGGCGGATGCCGCGTCACGGGCCGCACGCGGTGCGACCGCCGCGTTCCTGGCGAGCAAGAGCCTCGTGGCGCGCATCCGCGACGAGCGCCTCGCGCTGTGGGATGCGGTGGGCATCGAGAACGCCGCGCAGGCCGCCCTGTGCGACACCGACGACTACCGCGAGGGCTTCGCCGCGTTCCAGCAGAAGCGGACGCCGGAGTTCCGAGGGCGCTGAGCCCGACTCGCGAGTCCCTGGCCGATGTCGGAGGCCGGTGCGACAATGCGGGGATGGAGCTGTCAGAGCTGGTCGCCACGACCGATGAGGTCGCCGCCACGTCGTCACGACTGGCCAAGATCGACGCCCTTGCGGCGCTGCTGAGAAGAGCGGATGCCAACGAGATCCTGCCCCTCACCGGGCTCCTGCTCGCCGAACCACGGCAGGGTCGGCTCGGCGTAGGTTGGCGCGGGCTCACCACGCTCGACGTCGTGCACGCCGACGCGCCGTCGCTCACCGTCGCCGACGTCGACCACGCGCTCGACGCCCTGTCCGCGGCATCGGGCTCGGGCTCGGCAGCGGCACGCACCGCTGTGCTCACCGATCTCGCCGCCCGCGCCACCTCCGAGGAGTGGGATCTCCTCGCCCGTGCGATGCTCGGCGAGCTGCGCACGGGAGCCCTTGCGGGGGTGCTCCTCGACGCGATCGCCAAGGCGGCCGACCGGCCGGCGGCGTCTGTGCGCCGGGCGGCCATGCTGGCCGGCGACGTGGGAGAGACCGCGCTCCTCGCTCTGACGGGCACCGCCGAGCAGCTCGACGAGGTAGGGCTCGTCGTCGGGCGCCCGGTGCTCCCGATGCTGGCGTCCACCGCCGCGACGCCGACCGCGGCCATCGAGATCACGGGCCTCGCCTCGGTCGAGTACAAGCTCGACGGGGCCCGCATCCAGGTGCATCGGCGCGGCGACCAGGTCGGCGTGTACACGCGCAGCCTCGCCGACATCACCCATCGGGTGCCCGAGATCGTCGAGATCGTGCGTGCACTCCCCGTGCGCGATGTGATCCTCGACGGCGAGACGCTCGCCCTCGACGAAGACGGCGGGCCGCGCCCGTTCCAGGAGACGATGTCACGATTCGGTGCCGACGCCGCCAGGGATCTCGCCCTGCGGCCGTGGTTCTTCGACGTGCTGCACGTCGACGGTCGCGACCTCATCGACGACCCCCTGTCGGTGCGGCTCGACGTGCTCGAACGCGTCGCCTCAGAGTGGCGGATGCCGGGAGCCGTGACCGACGATGCGGAGGCCGCCGAGCAGCTGTCGCGCGAGGCGCTGACTGCGGGGCACGAAGGGGTAGTCGTGAAGTCCGTCGACTCCCCGTATACGGCAGGCCGCCGCGGCAAGTCCTGGGTCAAGGTCAAGCCCGTGCTCACCTACGACCTCGTCGTGCTCGGTGCGGAATGGGGATCCGGCCGGCGCCGAGGCTGGTTGTCGAACCTGCATCTGGGCGCCCGCGACCCCGACGGCGAGTTCGGCGAGCCCGGCGGCTTCGTGATGGTCGGCAAGACGTTCAAGGGACTCACCGACGAGCTGCTGCGCTGGCAGACCGAAACGTTCCCCCAGTACGAGCGGGGGCGCACGGCTTATGCGGTGTCCCTCCGGCCCGAGCTCGTCGTCGAGATCGCGATCGACGGCGTGCAGCGCTCGCCCCGCTATCCCGGCGGCATCGCGCTGCGCTTCGCCCGCGTCAAGCACTACAGACCCGACAAGACCGCGGCAGACGCCGATACCATCCAGACCCTGCGGAGTCTGCTTCGGGGCTGAGCCGTCGTTCCGGGCACGGCGCCGTGCCCGTGCCCGTGGCCGGCCCTGCCCGGTCGTGCCCGGCCCGTCCGTGCACAGATTCGGATGCAGCATCCGACGCGCCGCGAATCTCCGTCATCCGGCGGCGTGTCGCCCGTCCGCTCCGAAGCTGTGCCCGCCAAGGAGTCAGCCGGTCGTCGTCCGCTCCGAAGCTGTGCCCGCCGAGCACCCGACCCGCGCGTGACCGCTCCGAAGCTGTGCCCCCCGGCGGGATCCGCAGGTGCGCCGCGGGGGTGAAGATCAGGCGGTGGGCGGCAGACCCAGGTCCTGCTCGCGGACGGTGCCCTGGAACGACCACGGGAAGTTGATCCAGAGGTCGGTGTCCTTCCAGGCGTAGTCCGGCTGGATGATCGTCGAGGGCTTCGTGTAGATCGTCACCGAGCGCACGTCGGCGCCCTTGTCCTTGAGGAGCTGCACGGCGAGCGCGAGCGTGCGCCCGGAGTCGGCGACGTCGTCGACGAGCAGCACGCGGCGGCCGTCGAGGTAGTTCATGTCGAGCTCGGGCGGCAGCACCTCCGGGGCGTCGAGCACGGTGCCGATGCCGGTGTAGAACTCCACGTTGATGGCGCCGCAGTTCTTCACGCCCAGGCCGTAGGCGATGGCGCCGGCGGGAAGCAGTCCGCCGCGGGCGATGGCCACGACGACCTCCGCTTCGAAGCCGCTGGCCAGGATGCTGCGCGCGAGATCCCGCGTCGCCGTTCCGAAGCCGTCCCAGGTCAGCGTCTCGCGCTCGTTCGATGCATCCGTCATCCCTTCATTCTCGTGCATGCGCGGGCCCGCATTCACCGCCGGGCGGTCCGGATCGTCACCGCGACCTCCGTCGTCGCGCGCGACGCCGTGCAGGGCTAGAATCGACGGGTCCGGCTCTGACACCGCCGGTGCCTGAAAAAGAGGCACGAAGCACCCCGCGCCGATGCGGGGGCGAGACACATACGGAATCAGCTCTCTCCGTCCCTGTCTCGAAAGGCTTCCGCATGCCCACCGTGTCCGCGCACGTCGCCCTCACCCTCGCCCAGCACATCGACGCCGTCTTCGGCGTGATGGGCAACGGCAACGCCTACTTCCTCGACGCCCTGGAGAAGCAGACGGATGCCGTGTTCACGGCCGTCCGTCACGAGCAGGGCGCGGTCGTCGCTGCCGATGCGCACTTCCGCGCCTCGGGCCGCATCGCCGCCGGCACCTCCACGTACGGCGCCGGCTTCACCAACACGCTCACCGCGTTGGCCGAGTCGGTGCAGGCGCACGTACCGCTCGTGCTCGTCGTCGGCGACGAGCCCACCTCGGGCCCGCGCCCCTGGGACGTCGACCAGATCGCCCTCGCCTCCGCCGTCGGCGCCCGGACGTACACGGTCGGACGCGCGGATGCCGCGGCCACCACCGTCATCGCGATCGAGCACGCCCTCACCTACCGGGTGCCCGTGGTGCTCGCTATCCCCTACGACGTCGCCTCGCTGGAGGCCGGCGAGGTGCCCGAGGCCCCCCAGCCGCGCGTGCCCGCCGCCCTCGCCCCGCGCGGCGAGTTCGCCGTCGGGATGCTCGACGAGATCGCGACCGCGCTGCGCGATGCGGAGCGGCCGTTCCTGCTCGCCGGCCGCGGTGCGTGGCTGGCCGGGGCCGGTACTGCTCTCGGAGAGCTGGCGGCGGCGACCGGAGCGCTGACCGCGTCGTCGGCGCTCGGCCGCGGGATCTTCCCCGAGTCGCAGTACGACCTCGGCGTCACCGGCGGCTTCGGTGCCGACGGCGCCATGGAGCTGGTGCGCACAGCCGACGTCGCGGTCGTCTTCGGCGCCTCACTCAACCAGTTCACGATGCGGTTCGGTGAGCTTTTCGCCCCGGGAACCCGGGTCTTCCAGATCGATATCGCTCCGGCGGCCACCCACCCGCACGTGGGCGGCTTCGTGCGTGCGGACGCCCGCCTCGCCGCCGAGGAACTCGTCCGGCGTCTCGGCGCAGCATCCGCGACCCCCACCGGCACCGCCGGCACCGCCGACTCCACCCACACCGCCGGCTCCACCGGCACCGCCGTCACCGCCGGCACCGCCGGGCACGGCTTCGGAGCCGGCGCCGAACACGCCGACGTGACTGCGGCGGTGGCCGGCGTGTCGGAAGCCGCATCCGAAGTTGTGCCCGCGGAGACCTCCGAAGCTGTGCCCGCGGAGACCTCCGAAGCTGTGCACGCCGATGCGTCCGAAACCGTGCCCGCCGAGACCGACGAATCGACGCGCGCCCGGTCGGGCCGCCCGTGGAGGGAGACCGTGGACGTCGCCGCGGCCCGGAGTTACGACCAGGGTGACGACCTCGCCGCGGACGGCCGCCTCGACCCACGTTCGGCCGCACGACGTATCGCCGAGCTGCTTCCGGACGACCGCGTGGTCGTCTCCGACGGCGGGCACTTCATCGGCTGGGCCAACATGTACTGGCCGGTGACCGCCCCCGACCGCATGATGATGGTCGGCACCGCCTTCCAGTCGATCGGACAAGGCTGGCCCAGTGTCGTCGGCGCGGCCCTCGCACGTCGCGACTCGACCGTCGTGCTCACGAGCGGCGACGGCGGCGGCCTGATGGCGATCGCCGATCTGGAGTCCGCTGTGCGTGCTGCCGGTGGACGCGGCATCGCCGTGATCTGGAACGACGCCGCATACGGTGCCGAGGTGAACCTCTATGGGCTCAAGGGGCTGGCAGAGGGACCGATGCGCATCCCCGAGGTCGACTTCGCGGCGTTCGGCGCCGCCGTCGGCGCCGAGGGCGTGGTGGTGCGCACCCTCGGCGACCTCGACCGGCTGGCGGAGTGGACGACGGAGGATGCAGCAACCCGTCGGTTCCTGCTGTTGGATCTGCGCATCTCCGGAGACGTGATCGCGCCGTACCAGCAGGAGATCATCCGCGTGAACTCCTGACCGCGCTCAGATCGACCGCAGCGGGCGAGCGCGCCGGGTGATCCCGGTCTGACGATCCGGACGTGCGGGGCGTCGAATAGGCTCCAAGACATGACGGATGCTCCCGAGGTCCTGCGCTACAGCGCGTTCGCCGCGACCCCCGAGGGCGGCAACCCCGCGGGCGTCGTCCTCGACGCGGCGTCGCTCGACGACGCCACCATGCAGCGGATCTCGGCCGACGTGGGGTACTCGGAGACGGCGTTCATCGTCGGTCGTGATGACACGGGCGCCGTGCAGAGGTATCGCGTGCGGTACTGGTCGCCCGCCGCCGAGGTGCCGTTCTGCGGCCACGCGACCGTCGCGACCGCCGTGGCTCTCGCCGAGCGGTCCGGTGCCGGCGACGTGCTGTTCGAGACCGGGGCCGGCGAGATCGCGCTGCGGTCGACGGCGGATGCCGACGGCGCGGTTTCGGTGTCGTTCACCAGCGTCGAACCGCACGTGCTCGACCTGGACATCGGCGTCAGGGATCGACTGCTCGGCCTGCTCGGGCTGAACGACGGCGACCTGGATCCGCGGTTCCCCTCCGCCGAATCGTTCGCAGGCAACCGGCATCCGATCCTCGTGTTGGCGGACCGGGAGCTCTTCCACCAGTTCCGGTTCTCCCCCTCCGCCGTCGCCGCGCTCATGCGTGAACAGGGCTGGCTGGGAACGGTCACGGTGCTGTTCTCCGCCGGTCCCGCGGAGTTCGAGGCGCGCAATCTCTTCCCCGTCGGCCGCATCACCGAGGATCCCGCCACCGGCTCCGCGGCGGCATCCACGGGCGCCTTCCTCCGCGAGCACGGCTTCGCCGGACGCACAGTCACCATCAGACAGGGTGCCCACGTCGGACGACCGAGCCTGCTCACCGTCACGATCCCCGAGACCGGCGGCATCGTCGTCTCGGGCGGAGCCACCCGTATCGCCTGACGAGAGCGCAAGAGCGAAAGAGCGCAAGCTGCGGGATCAGCCGAGAGCCGACCTGGCGCAGACAATTGCCGACGCCGCACAGCGCAGATGCAAGAGCGCGGACTCAACCGAGGGCCGACCTGGCGCAGACGATCACCGACGCCGCGCAGAGCCGGTGCCGGAGACCCGGCGGGGCCACCGAGCGCCGGTGGCGGAGAACCACCGGCGCTTTCGACTCAGCCCTCCTGCTGCGCTCCAGCGGCGTAGTCGGGCAGGGCCTGGAGGGTCCACGTGTTGCCGTCGGGGTCGTCGAACCAGACGAAACGACCCCAGCCGAGGTCTTCCACTCCCCTGGTCGCGACGCCCAGAGCCTCGAGCTGAGCCTTCGCCTCGTCGGCATCCGGTACGACCACCTGGATGGTCTTCTGCTGCCCCGGCTCGAGCGGGATGTCGAGGCCGGTGCCGAATGCGATCGAGCACGCCGACCCGGGCGGGGTCATCTGCACGAACCGCAGCCCCTCGTAAGGGACGTGGTCGTGGTCGGGATTGAAGCCGATCTTGGTGTAGAACTCCTTCGCGCGGTCGACGTCGGTCACCGGCACGAAGATGAGCTCGATCTTCCAGGTCATGTCACACCCTCTTCCGCGGGAGCCTCCCGCACGTGACGAACCTACGCCGGGCCACCGACATTGCGACACCGGTTTCCCGCATCGTTCATGACAGCTTCCGAAGGCGCCCCCGCCACCCCATGCGCACGCTCCGAAAATTCGGACTGGCCCCGCGAATTCGGACGATATCCGACGAACCATCCGAGTTTCGACCGATCCTCCGAAATTCGGACGCCGGTACCGGACGCCAGGTTCAGACGCCAGGTTCGGATGCCGGATGCCGGCGCCGAAAGCCGCATCACGGGACTCCCTTCAGAGCCACCCCTTGTCCATGGCGATGCGCACCGCCTGGGCGCGGTTCGCCGCACCGGTCTTGCCGATCGCCGCAGACAGGTGGTTGCGCACCGTGCCGGCGGAGAGGAAGACCTCGGCAGCGATGGCGGCGGCGGACCGTCCGTCGGCGGCCAGCCGCAGCACCTGCCGCTCCCGGTCGCTGAGCGGGTTCGCGCCGTCGAACAGACTCTCCTCGGCCAGTGCAGGATCGAGCACCCGCATTCCCGAATGCACCCGCCGCACGGCATCCGCCAGCTTCTCGGCGGGGGTGTCCTTCACGATGAACCCGCTGGCACCCGCGTCGAGCGCCGAGCGCAGGTATCCCGGACGGGCGAAGGTCGTCACGATCAACACCCTCGTGCGCGGGTTCGCCGCTCGCAGCATCCGCGTCGTCTCGACGCCGTCCATGCCGGGCATCTGCACATCCATCAGGCACACGTCGGGCGCGAGCTCGGCCACCAGCCGCAGCGCCTCCGCGCCGTCGGCGGCCATGCCCACCACCTGCAGGTCGGGCTCCAGATCGAGGAGTGCGCCGAGCGCTCCGCGCACGAGCGCCTGGTCGTCTGCGATCACGAGACGGATCACCTCGCTCACCACGTCACCTCCAGGCGGGTGCCCCCGCCGTCGCCCCGTCCGATCGAGAACGTCGCCCCGGCGGCCGACGCCCGCTCGCGCATCCCGCGGATGCCGTTGCCCTCCGCCTGCTCCGGTCCGACGCCGTCGACACCGTCATCGGCGAACGCGAACCGTCCGGGAGCGATCCGCACCTCGACGCGCGAGGCGTGCGCGTGCCGCAGCGTGTTCGTCGTCGCCTCCCGCAGCACCCACGCCGCCGTGAGGGCCTGCGCGGCCGACAGCGCGGCCGGCGCCCCGTCGACGACGAGCTCGACGTCTCCCGCGCGCAGGGCGTCGCGGCACGAGTCCAGCTGCTCGACGAGAGTCGTGGCCCTGGCACCGGCGACCGTCGCCCGCACTCCGGCGATCGCCTCGGCGGTGAGCTGCTCGATGTCGGCGAGCTCTGCCTTGGCACGCTCCGGGTCGGTGTCGATGAGCCGACGCACCAGCTGCGCCTTCAGCCCGACCACCGTGAGCGAGTGCCCGATGAGGTCGTGCACGTCGCGCGCCACAGCCTCTCGGCCCTCGCTGGTCGCCAGCTCGAGGCCGAGACGCTCCGCCTCGGAGGAGCGCATGATCAGCCACGTCGACACGGTGTTCACCACGCCCAGCAGGGCGACGATGGCGAGCACCGAGACGTAGTCGAGTCCGCCGGGGAGGACGAACACGCACGCCGCCGTCACCGCGACGGACGCCGCGAGCGTGATCCAGTGCCACAGCCGCGTCAGCCCGTAGGAGGCGAACGACATGATGAACGGCAGGAAGCTGAGCGCCGATCCGCCCTCGGCGGGCACGGACACCAGCGCGCACACGATCAGCAGTGCGAACGTGATCCACTGCCTCGGGGCGACGGGGCGGCCGAGTCCTCCCCCGCCCCTCATGCCGTACATGAAGCCGTTGACGTACAGGACGACGAACGCAGCGAGCGCGACCCAGCCCACGACCACCCACGCGAGCGGCGCCTCCGAACCGATCAGCGCGAACAGCGGATAGAGCAGGAACACCAGCCAGACGACCGCCATGAGCCAGCCGAACCGCGCCCAGGGATCCTTACCCGTCTCCCCGCGCGACCCGGTCGCCGCCCACGCCGCCGGAGGCGCCCCCGCGGCCGCGAAGTCGGCGGCGTCGCCCCGTTGATCTGTCATGATTCCAACTTACTGACGGGCACGCGACCGCCGACGGGCACGCGCCTCACTGACGGGCACGCGACCGCTTGGCCCCGGCCATCACCAGCAGGGCGAACAGCGCGACCCAGACGGCGACGTTGAGCAGCAGCATCCAGAGCTCGTCCGTCTGCCCCGTGGTGAGACGCCCCTCTGTGAGCGGCCAGCGGCTCAGCGCCACGAAGCCGTACAACGGCGTGAACCGGGCGATGTCGAGCATCACACCGTCGAGGGGCATGAACACGTTGCCGAAGAACGCGAAGAACGTCATCGAGATCGAGGCCAGCGCGGTCGCCGAGTCGCCGTTGAAGAACAGGCCGACGCCGAGGCCCCACAGGCCGTAGATGAGGCCGAGTCCGAGCACGATGCCCGCGGTCGCGAACCAGCGCCAGGCCTCGTCGGCCTCGGCACCCGTGACGAGACCCGCGACGAACACGGCCAGCACCGACAGCGCGGCGTAGGAGACGGCGGTGAGCATTTTGGTGAGCGCGTAGCCGGTGATCGACAGGGGCGACATCGCGAGCTGGCGGCCCCAGCCCTGCTTCGCCTCGGTGGCGGCGAGGGAGGTGAGCGAGCTCATCGCTACGGCCGTGCCGTAGGCGGCCATCGACGTCATCACGTAGAACGCGACGTTGCCGTGACCGGCGGAGAGCTTGCCGTAGCTCATGCTCGCGCCGAACAGCAGGTACATCGCGACAGGCATCGCCAGGGTGAACGCGAGGGTGTACGGGTTGCGCAGCTGGCGGACGGCCTCGATGCGCAGCATGGTGGGTGAGAGAAGCATCGGTCAGTCCTCCGTGAGAGCGGTGAAGGCGGTTTCGAGGGTGGGCGCGGCGATCTCCAGATCGCGGGCTCCGGCGCGCAGCAGCACGAGCGCCGCGGCGTCGGAGTCGGCGGCCCGCAGGGACAGCCGATCGGCGTCGACGCGGATGCCGTCGAAGCCCATGTCGATCCAGTCCTTGTAGGTGTCGATCAGGAAGTTCGACACCGTGGGGT
>JAGIAK010000019.1 GCA_017744855.1 Microbacterium sp. | reverse complement strand
CGACCGAGCAGGTCGCCGTCCTCCTCAAGATCACGGGCGACTGGGGCAAGTTCAAGGGCGACAAGGACGCGAAGTCCACGCTCAAGGTCGCCGACGAGAAGTCGGCGTTCGAGGCTGACTCCTCCAAGAAGTCGGTCATCAAGCCCAAGGCGGAGAAGAAGGAGGAGGCTCCCGCTGAGGAGGCTCCCGCCGCCGTCGAGGCCGACGCGGAGGCCGCTGAGGCTCCCGCTGCCGACGCCGAGTAATCCGTCGTGCTCGCCGCCGCGCTCGAACACATCGTCAAGGGGATCGTCGATCACCCGGAGGATGTGCGCATCAATGCATCCACATCGCCCAGGGGCGACCTGCTCGAGGTGCGCGTGCACCCCGACGACCGTGGACGCGTGATCGGGCGCGGCGGCCGCACAGCGAAGGCACTGCGCACGCTCGTGGCCGCCCTGGCCGACGGGCGTCGTGTCCGCGTCGATGTCGCGGACGACTGACGTGGTGTCGAAGGACAGGAACCAGGGCAAGAACCAGCTGCGCGTCGGACGCCTCGTCAAGGCGCACGGCCTCAAGGGCGCCCTCAAGCTGGAGCTGTACACCGACAACCCCGAGCGTCGTTTCGTGACGGGGGCCGAGTTCACGTTGCAGGTGCCTGAGGCATCTCCGTGGCACGGCAAGACCGTGACCGTGCGCGAGTACCGCGTGATGAACGGCAACCCCGTCGTGTTCCTCGACGACGTCGACGACCGCACGGCGGCCGAGGGGCTCGTCAAGGCCATCCTCTGGATCGATCAGGACGTCTCCGAGGTCGAGGACAACGCCTGGTTCGACCACCAGCTCGTGGGTCTCGACGTCGTGCGTGACGACACCGTCGTCGGCCGCGTCGTGCGCGTCGAGCACATGCCGGCGCAGGATCTCCTCATCGTCAAGTCCGGTGAGCAGGAGATCATGGTCCCGTTCGTCGAGGCCATCGTCCCCACGGTCGACATCGCCGGAGGCCGCGTCGTCGTGACGCCGCCTGCCGGGCTCTTCGAGGAGCTCCCGGATGCTGCCGGCGACGCCGCGGAATCCGCGGACGCCGACGCCTCTGAGTGACCGCTGATACGGTTCTGCCCGTGCGCATCGACGTCCTCTCCATCTTCCCGTCGTACTTCGACGGTCTGACGCTGTCCCTGCTCGGCAAGGCGCAGGATGCCGGCATCCTCGATCTGTCGGTGCGAGATCTGCGCGACTGGACGCACGACCGGCACCGCACGGTCGACGACACCCCCTACGGCGGCGGTGCCGGCATGGTGATGAAGCCGGAACCATGGGGCCTCGCGCTCGACGAGCTCGCCGGCGCCTCCGAGCGCCCGACGATCATCTTCCCGTCGCCGGCCGGCGAGGTGTTCACTCAGGCGACGGCTCGCGACCTCGCGACCAGGGAGCACCTCGTGTTCGGCTGCGGACGCTACGAGGGCATCGACGAGCGCGTCTTCGAGTACGCGTCCACGCTCGGCGAGGTACGGCTCATCAGTCTCGGCGACTACGTGCTCAACGGGGGAGAGGTCGCCACGATGGCGATGATCGAGGCGATCGGTCGTCTCATCCCGGGCGTCGTCGGCAACCCGGAGAGCCTCGTCGAGGAATCGCACGAGGACGGGCTGCTCGAGTACCCCTCGTACACCAAGCCCTCGGTATGGCGGGATCGACCTGTGCCCGACGTGCTGCTGAGCGGCAATCACGGTGCGATCGCGTCCTGGCGTCGGGAGCAGCAGATCGAGCGGACCCGTCGCCGCCGGCCCGACCTGCTCGACTAGAGCATCCGCTCGGACCCGCGGTCGATCTCGAAGACGATCCCGTGCGGGTGGCGGAGCGCGAGCGCACTGTAGGGATCCAGCCCGCGGAGCTCGGCGCGCAGCATCCGCCCGATCATCTCGTGCGTCACGAGCAGGGGAGCACCCGACGCTGCCCACCCGCAGGCGGAGAGCGCATGGCGGGCACGTACCCGTGCCTGTGCATAACTCTCCCCACCGGGAAACGCCCACCCGTAACGGTTCGCCGATCGGTCGGCGCGAGCGGTGGGGTAGAGCTCGTCGATCTCCTCCCAGGTCATTCCGGCCATGTCGCCGTGATGCACCTCGGCGAGTTCAGGAACTTCGACGAGTTCAGCACCCAGCTGCTCGGCGATGATCGTCGCCGTGTGCAGAGCGCGCCCGAGCGGACTCGTGCACACCGTGAGGATGCCGCTGCCCGACAGCCGGATCGCGGTTGCCTCGGCCTGGCGGATGCCGTCGGCGGTGAGCGGCGAGTCGAGCTGGCCCTGCAGGCGGTGCTGGATGTTCCAAGCCGTCTGACCGTGGCGCGCCAGGAACAGCCGTTCCGGTACGTGACGGTCCGCGGGGATCATGCACTCAATATGGCACAGCGCGCGCGCCTGTCGAGATCCGTCCTCGCTGATAGCGTCGAGGCATGGTCGATGAGACGCTGGCCCGGTCCTTCGAGAGCATCGGAGAGGACTACGAACGCTTCCGCCCCGGGTTCCCCGATGCGGCGGCCGAGGCGATCCTTCCCGAGCAGGTGGCGACCGCCGTCGACCTCGGCGCCGGAACCGGCAAGTTCACCAGGCTCCTCCAGGCGCGTGCCGATCGGGTGATCGCCGTCGAGCCGTCACGCGCCATGCTCGACGTGCTGCGCGCCGAGCTCCCGTGGGCGGAAGCACTCGACGGCGGCGCGGAGCGGATGCCGCTGGCGGACGCATCGGCCGACGTCGTCACCGTCGCCCAGGCCTTCCACTGGTTCGACCGGGACGTCGCCTGTGCGGAGATCGCCCGCGTGCTCGCTCCCGCTGGTCGGCTCGGACTGGTCTGGAACCGCTCCGATCCCGGCTGCGCATGGGACGTCGCGTGCCATCGGGTGCTCCATCCAGCGGTCGGCGAGACCGACCGCACGACGGAGACGGCATCCGTCGAGCTCCCGGGGTTCGTGCTGCGGGGGCGCGAGGAGATCCACTGGTCCGAACGGATCACCCGTGCCGACTACCTGCGCAGATGGCAGACGGTGAGCAGCTACCTCGTCGCCGACGAGACCGGACGCGCGCGGATGCGCGAGCGCTTGCAGGTCGTGCTCGACGATGACCAGGACACGGCATCGAGGGATGTGCTCGACCTGCCGCACATCACCGACGTCTTCGTGTACAGCCGCGGCTGAGACCAGTCCTCAGTCGACGCCGAGGAACGACCTGTCGGTGAGCACGATGGGTCCGTCGGCGGTGACGGCGACGGTGTGCTCGGAGTGCGCGCCCCGGGAGCCGTCCGCGCTGCGGAGCGTCCAGCCGTCGGGATCCGTGATGAGCTCGTCGGTGGTGGCCAGCAGCCACGGCTCCAGCGCGAAGACGAGGCCGGCGCGCAGCGGGAAGCCGCGCCCTGCACGTCCGTCGTTGGGCACATGCGGGTCGCCGTGCATGATGCGGCCGACGCCGTGACCGCCGAAGTCGGTGTTGATGGAGTAGCCCTCGCCGTGCGAGACGCCCGCGATCGCGGCGGAGATGTCGCCGATCTTGTTGCCGACCACGGCCGCGGCGATCGCGGCGTGGAGCGAGCGCTCGGTGGTCTCGATCAGGCGCAGATCCTCGTCGCGCGGCGTGCCGACGACGAACGAGACGGCGGAGTCGGCGACCCAGCCGTCGACGGAGACAGCGAAGTCCAGGGACACGAGATCACCGTCTCGAAGCGTGTAGTCGTGGGGGAGGCCGTGCAGCACGGCGTCGTTGACCGACGTGCAGATCACCTTGCCGAAAGGGCTCGCGCCGAAGGACGGGTGGTAGTCGATGTAGCAGGACTCCGCTCCGGCTCGGCGGATCATGTCGTGGGCGCGGCGGTCGATGGCGAGGAGGTTTGTTCCGACCTTCGTCTCGTCACGCAGGGTCGCCAGCGTCTCGGCCACGAAGCGGCCTGCGGCACGCATCTCCTCGATCTCGGCGGGGGTGCGCAGTTCGATCATCGGTAGTCCTCTCGTCTCGTCCATTCTCCCCGATGTCCAGGGGGAGGACGGCATCCGCGTGCTCTCAGCGAACACCGGGCATGGGAACGGGGCCGCGACGTACGATCTGAGCATGTGGGTTCGTCAGGCGTTCTTCCGTTGGCTGCTGCCGGCCGCGTTCGTGCTGCCGCTGTGGCTGTTCATCGGGTGGATCGCGTTCCAGGGCGGCTGGGCGATCCTCTGGGTGCTGTTCATCGCCATGCCCTCCGTGTTCGTGGGGCAACTGCTGCTGACGGTGCTGACCAGGTCGCGACCGTCCGTCCGCGCCGAGCGTGCGGTGTCGTGGTGGGATGTCGCGGGCTTCACGCTCTGGCACGGACTGACCATCGCCGTCGGCTGCTTCATCGACGGCGCATTCGGGTGGCTGCTCGCGGCGGCGATCGTCGTCGGCATCGGCCTGATCTGGCTGCAGCTCTGGCAGCTGTGGAACGAGGCGCGCGGCAGCGGGGTCCGGTTCAGGGAGACGATCAGCTGGTCGACGGCACCCGGCGAGGGCGAGCGCCCGCCGACGCCGACGGATCACGAGGTCATCGTCGTGCAGGAGACCGAGCGGCGCGACTGACGTCGAGAGGGCGCCGCGCGTTTTGGCGGCGGCGTCCATCCATGGCAGAATGGTTGTTTGTGCCGTGACCGGTTCTGCCACAGGGGAACCCGCGGATGCTCTGCTCCGTACTGCACACCACACTTCTTGTTCCTTCCACCATGCATCACGACCTGTGGCGAGTGCAGAGAGAGACGATCATGCAGATCCTCGACGCCGTCGACGCGGCTTCGCTCCGTTCCGACATCCCCGACTTCAACGCCGGTGACACGGTCAACGTCCACGTGAACATCACCGAGGGCAGCCGCTCCCGTATCCAGGTCTTCAAGGGCGTCGTCATCGGCCGTTCCGGCGATGGCGTGCGTGAGACCTTCACCGTGCGCAAGATCAGCTTCCAGGTGGGCGTCGAGCGCACCTTCCCGGTGCACTCCCCGGTGATCGACCACATCGAGGTCGTCACCCGCGGTGACGTGCGTCGCGCGAAGCTCTACTACCTCCGCCAGCTGCGTGGCAAGAAGGCGAAGATCAAGGAGAAGCGCGACCGCTGAGTCGCAGGTTCTCCACAGCACCCCGGGACACGATGTCCCGGGGTGCTGTGTTCTCTCCGGCGTGTGCGACCCTAGATGAACCGTGTGCGTGCGGTGCTCGACTGTGAAGGAACGTGATGACGACTGACTCCGCCCCCTCGTCGGCGCCCGCCACCCGCAAGCGGCGCGGGTTCTTGATGTTCCTGCGCGACGTGCTGGTGATCATCGTCATCGCGGCTCTCGTGTCGTTCGTCGTCAAGACGTTCGTGGTGCGGTCCTTCTACATCCCGTCCGCGTCCATGGAGCGGACGCTCCTGGTCAACGACAGGATCCTCGTGGACGAGCTCACACCGCGCTGGACGAACTACTCGCGTGGTGACGTCGTGGTCTTCAAGGATCCAGGCGGATGGCTGGATCCGCAGCCGCAGACCCCTGCGCCGCCGCCCCTGGTCGGGGCCATCGACTGGGTGCTCAACCTCGTGGGCATCTCCGCGACCGACTCCCAGGACCACCTCGTCAAGCGTGTGATCGGTCTGCCGGGCGATCACGTCGTGTGCTGCAATGCGCTGGGTCAGATCACCATCAACGGTGCGCCGATCGACGAGCTCTCGTACCTGAATCTTCCCGCCGGCGACACGGCGGCCTCCAACACGCCGTTCGACGTCGTCGTGCCCAAGGACTCCCTGTGGCTGCTCGGCGACAACCGCGACCGCTCCCGCGACTCCCGTGAGCACCAGGATCTCCCCAGCGGGGGATTCGTGCCGCTCTCGAATGTGGTGGGCAAGGCGTTCCTCACGACCTGGCCCCTCGACCGGTTCGGTCTGATCGACGGCCATCACGACGTGTTCAACGGCGTGCCGGAATCGGAATGACCGTCACCGCGCCCAGGCTCACCCTCGAGCGTCGCCTGCTCGGCGAACACGATCTCATCGTGTCTCTCGATGAGGTCGGCCGGGGTGCGCTGGCGGGCCCGGTGGCCGTCGGCGTCGCGGTGATGGATGCCGCCGGCGCACGGCGGCGTGTACCCGAGGGGCTGCGCGACTCCAAGCTCGTCACCGAGAAGCGTCGTCCTGACGTCGCGGCCAGAGCGGCCGCCTGGGTGCAGGCGTCTGCCGTCGGGTGGGCGACGGCCGCGGAGATCGACGAGATCGGCATCATGCGCGCTCTGGGGCTGGCGGCGTCGCGCGCGATCCTCTCGGTCGTGGAGCAGGGCGTCGTCATGGACAACGCGCTCGTGCTGCTCGACGGCAACCACGACTACGTGTCGGCGATGCATCCGTCGCCGCTGCAGGTCCGATCGCAGGTCAAGGCCGACCGCGACTGCGCCTCCGTCTCGGCGGCCTCGGTGATCGCGAAGGTCGCCAGGGACACGCTGATGGCGGATCTCCACGGTGAGCACCCTGCATATCAATGGAACCGCAACAAGGGGTACGCGAGCGCGGAGCACCGTGATGCGATCCGCAGCTCGGGCCTGTCGCCGTACCACCGCGCGTCGTGGGCGATCACCGACGCCCCGACGCTGTTCTGAGCTCGGCTGCCGGGTGCCGAGGCGGCCTCGGCAGGGTCTGCGCTCTAGGATGGACACATCATGGATGAGGAAGCCTTCGACGACTACGACCGCGAACTCGAGCTGGCACTGTTCCGCGAGTACCGCGATGTGGTCGGTCAGTTCCAGTACGTCGTGGAGACCGAGCGACGGTTCTACCTGGCGAACGAGGTCAACGTCGTCCGCCGTGACACCGAGCACGACTTCTACTTCGAGATCTCGATGAGCGACGTCTGGGTGTGGGACATCTACCGTGCCGACCGGTTCGTGAAGGCCGTGCGTGTGCTGACGTTCAAGGACGTCAACGTCGAGGAGCTGCAGCGCCGCGAGTTCGAGTTGCCGCAGGAACTCTCGCTCGACGGCGAGTAGTCCTCCACAGCGGGGCCCTTTGACGAGTTGTCCCCAATTTCCGGGGATCGGTGCGTCTCCCGTGAACGTGCCAACCGTGTCATCGCCAGGCTGTCGTCATGGCAGCGAAGGACGACCTCGGCAGAGCAGGTGAAGACCGTGCGGCGCGCTATCTGCGCGAGCGCGGTTACGAGATTCTCGAGCGCAACTGGAGGTGTTCCCAGGGTGAGCTCGACATCATCGCGCTGAGGCGCGGCGTCCTCGCGTTCATCGAGGTGAAGACCCGCCGCACGGCGGCATACGGACACCCGTTCGAGGCGGTCGACGTCCGCAAGCGGCGGCGGCTGTGGAAGCTCGCGCACGCCTGGATGCAAGCCCACCCGCACGAGGCGCACGGGCGGCAGCTGCGATTGGAGGTCATCGGGATCATCGGCGACGACCCCGACACCGGCGTGCTCGAGCACATGGAGGATCTGCGATGACGATCGCGCGCACCTGGGCGGTCGCGCTCACCGGCGTCGACGGGCATCTCGTCGAGATCGAGGCCGACCTGTCCAACCAGACGCCCGAGTTCAAGATCATCGGGCTTCCGGACAAGTCGCTGGGAGAGGCTGTGCAGCGCGTCCACAATGCGTGTAAGAACGCAGGGCTCGAACTCCCGCGTCGTCGGCTCACGGTCAATCTCTCGCCGGCGAGTCTGCCCAAACACGGATCGTCGTTCGATCTCGGCATCGCGGTCGTCGCCCTGGCCGCCGGAGGCGCGCTGCGACGCCGCGCGGTCAGCAACACCGTGCACATCGGTGAGCTGGGGCTCGACGGACGGTTGCGCCCGGTACCTGGCGTGCTTCCGGCCGTGTTTGCGGCCGCGCGTGCGGGTTTCACGCGGGTGATCGTCTCCTCCGCCAACGCAGACGAGGCGGCGCTCGTGCCCGGCATGGAGGTGAGAGCCGCGCGCTCCCTCGCCGAAGTCGCAGCATGGCACGGAGCGGAGGTCGAGGTTCCGGACGTCGAGGCCGTCGGAGTGCGGCGCGATCCGGTGAGGCCGGAGGATGCGCTGGACCTCGCCGATGTCGTCGGACAACCGGATGCCGTCGACGCGGTGATCGCCGCGGCTGCCGGCGGACACCACCTTCTGCTCAGCGGCCCGCCGGGGGCAGGCAAGACGATGCTGGCACGGCGTCTGCCGGGGGTGCTGCCGTCGCTGACACCGGAGGAGGCGTTGGAGGTCGCGTCGATCAGGTCGCTCTCCGGACAGCCAGTGGCGGCGCTCGAAACCACGCCGCCGCTCGAGATGCCGCATCACGGCGCGTCTGTGGCCGCGCTCGTCGGAGGCGGGTCGAGGACACCGCGAGTCGGCGCGATCGTCCGTGCGCACCGTGGGGTCCTCTTCCTCGACGAGGCCGCAGAGTTCTCCCGCGCGGCGCTCGATGCGCTCCGACAACCGCTGGAGTCGGGCGAGATCGACGTGCACCGCGCGGGGTTCCACGTGCGGTTCCCCGCCCGGTTCCAGCTGGTGCTGGCGATGAACCCGTGCCCGTGCGGGAACTACGGCGTCCGGGCGGCGGAGTGCGTGTGCCCGTCGGTGGCGATCCGGCGCTATGCGACAAGACTCTCGGGACCGCTGCGTGACCGGATCGACATCGAGCTGCACGTGGCCAGGGTGGCGGCGGCGTCAGCCTTCGGGGGAGCGCGCTCGAACGTCACGACGGCGCAGGCGCAGGCCCGGGTGTCGGAGGCGAGAGCACGGGCGGCTGATCGGCTCAGAGGCACGCCGTGGTCGCGGAACGGCGACGTGGCAGGGGCGTGGCTGCGGCAGTCGGCGAGAACGATCGACCCTGCTGCGCGGCAGCCGCTCGATCGGGCGTTGGAGCGAGGATCGCTGACGCTGCGAGGGTACGACCGGGTGCTGCGGCTGGCGTGGACGATGGCCGACCTCGTGGGTCGGGATCGGCCGGGAGTCGACGAGATCGGCCGCGCCCTGTTCCTCAAGAGAGGGGTCGCGGCGTGAGCGCCTCGTGGTGCGACGATCCTCGACTGGTCGACGCGTTGCACGGGGTCTGGGAGGGCAGCGACCCGGCGGAGGCGCTCGCTCGCGTGATCTGGAGCGTCGTCGCGGAACCCGGCGACGGCGATGCGGGTGAGCTGGTCGCGCGGCTGGGCGCCCGCGGAGCCCTGAACGCGGCTTTCGGGAACCGCGGCGAAGACATGGGGCGAGAGGGAGACGGGCACAGGCTCCGCGACGCTCGCGCGCGCTGGCAGGGTCGGCTGTCGAGGGATGCTGTGCTCGATGCTCTGCGCGATGCGAGACACGTCGACGCGCGGCTCGTCCTGCCGTCGGGCGGGGCGTGGTCGGCGGCATTCGACGATCTCGGACCACATGCTCCGCTCGCGCTCTGGGTGCGCGGCGATCCCGGACTGCTCGCCGCTCCGCCTCGCGTCGCGATCGTCGGCGCCCGCGCCGCCAGCGGATACGGCGAGATGCTCGCTGCAGAGTTCGCCGGCGACCTCGCCGCCTCCGGAGCGGTCGTGGTGTCCGGCGGAGCCTATGGGATCGACGGCGCCGCCCACCGCGCCGCGTTGCGTGTGGGAGGAGCGACGGTCGCCTTCCTCGCGGGCGGCGTGGACCGGGCGTATCCGCAGGGGCATCGCGACCTGCTCAGAGGGATCACGGACACCGGAGCGGTCGTCAGCGAGGCGCCGTGCGGCACGGCTCCCACCAAGTGGCGCTTCCTCGCGCGTAACAGGCTGATCGCCGCGTCCAGTGATGCGACCGTGGTCATTGAGGCCGGCTGGCGCAGCGGATCACTGAACACGGCGGGCCACGCCGCAGCGCTCGGACGCCCACTGGGTGCGGTACCGGGCCCCGTCACCTCGGCGACCTCCGCAGGATGCCATCGGCTGCTCCGCGAGTACGACGCACGATGCGTCACGACGACGGGGGAGATCCGCGAGCTCTGGGGCGGGGAGACCCGGAGCGGGGGACGCGGAGGTGAGGCAGAGCACGATCGATCGGGCCCTGCGTCTGACCCCGACCGGATCCGTGTGCTCGACGCGCTCGGGTCCAGGTCGGCGATCGACGTGGGGGAGATCGCGCGCCGAAGCGGCCTCGCGGCGGAACGGGTCAGTGCGGTACTCGGGCTGTGCGAGCTCGACGGTGTCGTCGTGCGGAGTGGAGGCGGTTGGCGCAGCGTGACGCAGAAGGCGGTGTGATCGAGGCTGTCGCTGGGGCGAGCAGAGGGCCCGCGGTGGGCGGTCGGGTAGTCCGCGCAATCGAGCTTCGGCGCAAGGACACGGTGCGGTCACTCCGACGGCGAGGCGTCCGGCGCCGAGAGCTGCGGCGAGGCATCCTGGGATCGTGAAGCTCGTGGTGGCCGCTGAGGCGTTCGCAGAGCACCTTCTGAAGGTGCGGCGGCTGTCACCGGCGACCGTCAAGGCGTACCGGACGGATCTGAGGGATCTGGCGGCGTCCATCGTCGCCGCCGCGCCGTCTGTGGCGTCCGACAAGTCGGTCGGGACTGCGATGTCCGGCCCATCCGTTGCGTCCGACGGGTCCGGCTCGTCCGGCTCAGCCGACGGGTCGGCCCCGTCCGTTGCAGCCGACGGGTCGGCCCCATCCGTTGCAGCCGACGGGTCTGACCCGTCCGGCGCGTCCGACCCCTTCGAACGTGCGGTCAGCGAGATCGAGCTCTCAGACGTCGATCTGGAGTCGCTGCGTGACTGGCTCTGGCGCGCGACGCAGCGGGGTGACGCGCGCGCCACACTCGCTCGCCGGGCCGCCGCCGCACGGTCGTTCTTCGGGTGGGCTGCCGAGGAGCAGCTCGTCGAGCACGATCCGAGCCTCCGCTTGATCGCCCCGAAACGCGGGCGGACTCTGCCGACGGTGGCGTCTCAGGATGCGATGACCGGACTCCTCGACGCGCAACGAGCGGCCGCGGCCGGCGGCGATCCCCTCGCACTGCGTGACCACGCCATCCTCGAGCTTCTCTACGGCGCCGGCATCCGCGTCTCAGAACTGTGCGGTCTCGACGTCGACGATCTCGACCTCGACCGCGGCACGACCCGCGTGCTCGGGAAGGGCTCCAAGGAGCGGGTGGTGCCGTTCGGCGCTCCAGCTCGCGATGCGGTCGCCTCCTACCTGACGCGGGGACGGCCTGCGTTGGCCGTGCGGGCCTCGCGAGCGACGCCCGCACTCTTCCTCGGGAGCCGGGGTGCGCGCATCGGCCCCCGCGCCGTCTACACACTGGTCGCGGAGGTGCTGTCGCCCATCGTCGGCGCGGAGACCGTCGGCCCGCACGCGCTACGGCACACGGCAGCGACACATCTCCTCGACGGCGGTGCTGACCTGCGCGCGGTACAGGAGATCCTGGGTCACGCGAGCCTCGGGACCACCCAGATCTACACGCACGTCTCCGCAGAACGTCTCACGGCGACCTACCGCCTTGCCCACCCGCGCGCCTGACCCACACGTGTTCACCGGAGCGGTGCACAGCAGGGGAGGAGTACGGCCCGTTCGGCTCCGCCGAACAACAGCTGGGGATCGACGTAGTCGCCGTTCCACCTCACCCCCAGGTGGAGAGAGCCCAGGGGAGTGTGACCTCCCGTCATGACGGTGCCGATCGGATCGCCCTCCTCGACGACGGTGCCGGGCATGAGTGAGGACTCGAGCGGCTCGAACGTCGACACGTAACCGCCGCCGTGATCGATGGTGAGCAGCGGCCGGTCGACGACGACACCGCGAAACGCCACCACGCCGGAATGGGGCGAGAGCACCGACGTTCCGTCCGCGGCGACGAGGTCGATGCCGCGATGCCCGGCGCCGTACTCATGCGCGGGCGCTCGGAAGCGCGCCGTCACTGCACGAGGGCCGACCACCGGCCACTTCCAGTCCGCGGTGTTCTCCTTCGCCGTGCTCTCCTTCGCCGCGCCATCGACAGCCGGCTCCGCCGCGGGCGACTGCGCGGCGGTCCCCGGGTTCAGGGACGCGACGAGCGACGACGACGGCATCGCGACGGGCGCTGCCGCATCGGCCGCCGACATAGGGGCGGGTGAGAGGAACATCACGGCCATGGCGGCCAGGACGACGGGTGCAGGGGAGAGGCTGCTCATCTCACGATCTTTCGCGGATCGGAGGGGTGCGCATGGAGAAAATCGGACGCCGCCACGCGATCTGTGGAGAATCGCCCGATCGCTGATGATGTGGAGGAACACGTCCGGCGCTGCCTGCGGGAGCGGCCTCCCCGCATCCTGTATGCTTGGACGGCACCTCGAAATCGGGGTGACTACGCGTGCCCAGAGCGACTCCGGTCGTGGCATCCACTCCCACAGGTCCATCTCGCAAAGGATGGCGGGCGTGTGCCGGGCACCAGGAAGTCCGATCGAACGATCGGCGACAACCTCAACGGCGCCCTGCGCCAGAACAAGGAGACGACCATGGCTGTGGTCACCATCCGCCAGCTGCTCGACAGCGGCGTGCACTTCGGACACCAGACCCGCCGGTGGAACCCGAAGGTGAAGCGCTTCATCCTCACGGAGCGCAGCGGCATCCACATCATCGACCTGCAGCAGTCGCTCGGCTACATCGACAAGGCCTACGACTTCGTCAAGGAGACCGTCGCGCACGGGGGCACCATCCTCTTCGTGGGCACCAAGAAGCAGGCGCAGGAGGTCCTCGCTGAGCAGGCCACGCGCGTCGGCCAGCCCTACGTGAACCAGCGCTGGCTCGGTGGCCTCCTCACCAACTTCCAGACGATCGCGAAGCGCCTCGCCCGCATGAAGGAGCTCGAGGAGCTCGACTACGAGAACCCGGCCGCTTCGGGCTTCACCAAGAAGGAGCTCCTCCTCAAGAAGCGCGAGCTCGACAAGCTGCACAAGTCGCTCGGCGGTATCCGCAACCTCACCAAGACGCCGTCCGCCCTCTGGGTCGTCGACGCCAAGCGTGAGCACCTCGCGATCGACGAGGCGAAGAAGCTCGGCATCCCGGTGATCGGCATCCTCGACACGAACGCTGACCCGGACGACTTCCAGTACCCGATCCCCGGCAACGACGACGCGATCCGCTCCGTCTCGCTGCTCACTCGCATCATCGCGGACGCTGCGGCCGAGGGCCTGCAGCAGAAGCACAACCCGGAGTCGGGCGAGGTCGAGCCCCTCGCCGAGTGGGAGCAGGAGCTCCTCGAGGGCGCCGCTCCCGTCGAGGCTGCTGAGGTCGTCGAGAGCGCCGCTCCGGTCGAGGCCGAGGTCGTCGAGGCCGCTGAGGTCGTCGAGGCTCCGGCCGTCGACGCCGCCGCCGACGCCAAGTAATCCCCGCGAACACCACGCACACACACCTACGAAGCAAGGAGCCACCACACATGGCCAACTTCACCATCGCCGACCTGAAGGCGCTGCGTGAGCAGCTCGGCACGGGAATGGTCGACACCAAGAAGGCGCTCGAGGAGGCCGACGGCGACGTCGAGAAGGCCACCGAGATCCTGCGTCTGAAGGGTGCGAAGGGCAACGCCAAGCGCGCTGACCGTTCCACCAGCGAGGGCCTCGTCGTCGCTCGCGAGCAGGACGGCGCCGTGACGCTCGTCGAGCTCGCCTGCGAGACCGACTTCGTCGCGAAGAACGAGCGTTTCATCGCTCTCGCCGACAAGGTCGCCGACGCCGTCGCCGCCGTCAAGGCGGACTCGGTCGAGGCCGGCCTCGCCGCACAGGCGGGCGACAAGACCGTCGAGCAGCTCATCTCCGAGGAGGCTGCGATCATCGGCGAGAAGGTCGAGCTGCGTCGCGTGGCGACGATCTCGGGCGACAGCGTCGAGGTCTACCTGCACCGCACGAGCAAGGATCTGCCCCCGCAGATCGGCGTCGTCGTCGCCTACACGGGTGACGACGCCGAGACCGCTCGCAGCATCGCGCAGCACATCTCGTTCGCCAACCCGTCGTACCTCTCCCGCGAGGACGTCCCGGCCGACGCCGTCGAGAAGGAGCGCGAGATCGTCACCGAGATCTCCCGCAACGAGGGCAAGCCGGAGGCGGCTCTGCCGAAGATCGTCGAGGGTCGCGTCGCCGCGTTCATCAAGCAGGTCGCCCTGCTCGAGCAGGACTACGCGAAGGACAACAAGCTCTCCGTCGCCCAGGTCGCGAAGGACGCCGGTATCACCGTGACGGACTTCGCGCGCTTCAAGGTCGGCGCGTAGCAGTCACGAAGGGGTTCGGATCAACTCGATCCGAACCCCTTCTTCATGCCCACGAGGCACTATCTTGAATCGGGACGAGAGGACCACATCCATGACCGAACGCACCGGGCGCCGCCGCGTCCTCCTCAAGCTCTCCGGCGAGGCCTTCGGGGCCGGCCAGCTGGGGGTCAACCCCGACGTGGTCAGCCAGATCGCCCGCGACATCGCTGCAGCCGTCGACCGAGTCGAGGTCGCGATCGTCGTCGGAGGAGGGAACTTCTTCCGGGGCGCCGAGCTGAGCCAGCGCGGGATGGACCGCGGACGCGCCGACTACATGGGCATGCTCGGCACCGTCATGAACGCGCTGGCCCTGCAGGACTTCCTGGAGCAGGCCGGTGCAGCCACCCGCGTGCAGTCGGCGATCTCGATGACACAGGTCGCCGAGCCCTACATCCCGCTGCGCGCCGAGCGTCACATGGAGAAGGGCCGTGTCGTCATCTTCGGCGCCGGCGCCGGACTCCCGTACTTCTCCACCGACACCGTGGCCGCGCAGCGCGCGCTGGAGATCGGCGCGCAGGAGGTCCTCGTCGCCAAGAACGGCGTCGACGCGATCTACACGGCCGACCCGAACAAGCACGCGGATGCCGAGCGCATCGAGCGGGTCACCTACCGCGACGCACTGCAGCGTGGCCTCAAGGTCGTGGACTCCACGGCGTTCAGCCTCTGCATGGACAACAACATGGACATGCGGGTCTTCGGCATGGAGCCGGCGGGCAACGTCACCCGTGCGCTGCTCGGCGAGCCGATCGGCACGCTGGTCACGGCCTGAGCGCCGCTCCCGGATCGACAGGTCCGGCCCGATAGAATTGCCAGAACACCCCGACGATAGGAGTCACCGTGATCGCGGACGTCCTCGCTGAAACCACCTCTCGCATGACCAGGGCGGTCGAAGCTGCCAAGGAGGACTTCTCCACGGTCCGCACCGGCCGCGCGAACCCCCAGATGTTCCAGAAGGTTCTGGTGGACTATTACGGAACGCCGACGCCCCTCGCGCAGCTCGCTTCGCTCGCCAACCCCGAGGCGCGTTCGCTCATCATCACGCCCTACGACAAGTCGGCGCTGAAGGCGATCGAGCAGGCGGTCCGAGACATGCCGAACCTCGGGGCGAACCCGACCAACGACGGCAACATCGTGCGCGTCACCATGCCCGAGCTCACGGCCGATCGCCGTAAGGAGTACGTCAAGCTCGTGAAGGCGAAGGGTGAGGACGCCAAGGTGCACGTCCGAGGCATCCGTCGCAAGGCCAAGGATGAGCTCGACGCCCTCAAGAGCGAGCTCGGCGAGGATGAGATCGCCCGTGGCGAGAAGGAGCTCGACGCCATCACGCGCCAGCACGTCGACCTGATCGACGACGCACTCAAGCGCAAAGAGGCCGAGCTCCTCGAGGTGTAGGCGGCATGTCCGACCACAACGGCGACGACGACGGCGCACCGCAGTCGCGTCGCGAGGCGAGGGAATCGACGACCGGCGGCATCCCGCTGGCCGATGAGGCGTTCCCCGCCTTCGACACGGCGGCCATCCCGCCGCGCCCGCCGCTTCCCGCGGAACCGGTTTCTGCGCCTGCGGAGTCCCGTCTCGACACGGGCGACATGGGCGCTATCCGCGAGCAGTGGCGCGCGGCGCGCGACGAGTTCGGCACGCACGTCTCGCATGCCAAGGACCAGCTCGACCAGGCGAACGAGCGCATCAAGCAGCGCACCGGGCGCGACTTGATCGTCGCCATCGGCATCGGCCTGGCGTTCGGTGCGGCGCTGCTCGCGTCGCTGCTGTTCAACAAGGTGTTCTTCGTGCCGTTCGCCCTCGCTGCGGCGCTTCTCGGCGTGTACGAGCTCTCCCGGGCTCTCAGGGCGTCCGGTCGCCGCATCGACGTCGTTCCGCAGCTGATCGCTGCGGCCGTCGTCGTGCTGCCGGCGTATTTCCTGCAGGTGTGGCTGGTCTGGGTGATGCTCTTCGTCGCGGTGGCGTTCGTCATCGTATGGCGACTTGTCGCGCAGATGGTCGTCAAGGACGGCCGCACCTACGGCGACGTGCTCTCGGATGCCGTGATCGGCGGGTTCGTGCAGATCTACGTGCCGTTCCTCGCCGCTGTGGCCCTCATCCTGCTCCGGCAGGAGGGCGGCCAGTGGTGGGTGCTCGGGTTCATCGCCGTCGCCGTGGCCGCCGACACCGGCGCCTATGCGGCCGGACTCGCGTTCGGTCGGCACCCCATGGCTCCGCGGATCAGCCCCAAGAAGACGTGGGAGGGCTTCGCCGGCGCCGTGGTGGTCTCGATCGCCGCCGGTGTGCTGCTCGCCATCTTCCTGCTCGAGTTGGACTGGTGGGCCGGCGCCATCTTCGGTGCGGCCATCCTCCTCTCGGCGACGCTCGGCGACCTCGGCGAGTCCATGCTCAAGCGCGACCTGGGGATCAAAGACATGAGCTCCTGGCTCCCCGGCCACGGCGGACTGCTCGACCGGCTCGACAGCATCCTGCCGTCGACCGTCCCGGCTCTGTGCCTCTATTTCCTCTTCTCTCCCTGGGTGGTGCTCTTCTGATGGCTTCCGACGACGTACGTGATCGCGCGCAGACGGAGACGCCTCCGGCGTTCTCCCTGACGAGCGGGCGGACCAAGGGGTACCACCGCGCAGCGGTCGACACCTTCCTCGCCGCAGCGCGCACCTCCTTCGAGGCCGGGGGAGCAGACCTCACGGCGGCGGATGTGCGTGTCGCGTCTTTCCCTCTCGTGAAGAACGGGTACGTCGTCGCCGAGGTCGACGCCGCTCTCGGCCGCGTCGAGGACGCGCTGGCGGGTCGTGCCCGCGATCGCGCCGTCCGCACCCAGGGCGCGAGCGCGTGGGTTGAGCAGGCCAGGGATGAGGCGCAGGTCATCCTCGACCACCTGGCGCGCCGACGCCGTCACCGCTTCGCGCGCACCGGGGTGCTCACCTTCGGGTACCGCGTCGACGAGGTCGATCACGTCGCGTCGCGCATCGTCCGCTACCTGCGCGACGGTGAGGCGTTGACCGCAGAGCAGCTGCGGTCGGCGGCCTTCCGGATGCAGCGCGGGGGGTATCGCGAGGAGCAGGTCGACGCGCTCCTCGACGCCACTATCGACGTGATCCTGGCCGTACGCTGAGAGTTCCCATGGTCGTCTCAGCGAGGACGCGCTAGGCTGTCACCCATCGTGAACTCCCGAAAAGACATGATTCCCGTACGCAACGACAACGCCTCGCGCCCGAAGGCGGCGTCGAAGGGCACCCGTCGGCGCGGTGCAGCAGCCGTCGTGAGCGCGGTCGCCGTCGTCGGATTCGCTGCGGCGATGGTCGCTCCCACCGGCATGGCTCTCGCGGTCCCTCCGGCTCAGGCCGCGACGGAATCCGTGTTCTCCGCGGCGTTGGACGACACCCAGAACCTCACGGTCACCGTCGAAGGCGCGGCGATCTCGCCGGTCGAGCGCGGCAACTTCGCGGTCTACGTGACCCCGAAGCCGGTGCCCACTCAGACTGCGAAGACCGCGTCGTCGGGCGGGGGAGGCGGGGGAGGCCCCGTCCTCTACACCGGTGGCGGCGTTCCGGCGGAGTGGATGGCCGCGGCAGGCATCGCGGAGTCCGACTGGGGCTACGTCGACTACATCGTCTCCAAGGAGAGCGGCTGGAACCCGAACGCCACCAACCGGAGCTCCGGCGCATGCGGACTCGTTCAGGCGTTGCCGTGCAGCAAGGTACCCGGAAACGGCTACGACCCCGTGGACAACCTGCGGTGGGGTTCCGGCTACGCCAACGGCCGGTACGGCGGTTGGGCCGGCGCGTACGCGTTCTGGACCAAGAACCACTGGTGGTGAGCGCGGGTCATGGCCCGCTCGAACCGACGCCGTCCGGCGCGCCCTGACACCGAAGACTCCCTCGATCGTCTGATCGCAGGCTGGAAACGCACTGAGGTGCGGCGAGGCGTGGAGTGGACGGTGCAGCCCGTCTCCGCCGCGCAGGCACAGAAGGAGTACGTCTGCCCCGGATGCGGTCGCGGTATCGAAGCGGGCACGGCCCATCTCGTCGCGTGGCGTGCGGTCGGTGTACTCGGAGACGCCGCCGACCTGGCCGCACGACGACACTGGCACTCGCACTGTTGGAGGATCGCATGAGCATCGAGATCCGCGGACCGCTGGAGCTTCCCGCGCGGCGTGAGGACATCACCCTGGAGACGGCGGACGGCTTGACACTGGTCGGCGAACTCGCCCTCCCCGAGTCGGCCAGCCCCGTCGCGACGCTGGTGACCCTGCATCCGCTGCCGACAGCAGGTGGGTTCATGGACTCGCACATCCTGCGCAAGGCGGCTGCCCGACTGCCGGCGTCGGCAGATCTCGCGGTGCTGCGATTCAACACGCGGGGCACCTCCTCGCCCCGAGGCACCAGCGACGGTGCGTTCGACGGCGGTGCGGCAGAGCAGTTCGACGTGGCCGCGGCGATGGAGTTCGTGCGCGAGCGCGGCCTGCCCCGTCCATGGCTCGTCGGTTGGTCCTTCGGCACCGAACTCGCCCTGAAGTATGGTCGCGAGCACGACATCGAGGGCGTCATCCTGCTCTCGCCGCCGCTGCACCGAGCCACCGATGCGGAGGTCGCGGCCTGGGCGGGTTCCGATCGTGAGGTGGTCGTGCTCGTCCCCGAGTTCGACGACTACCTGCGTCCGGCGGAGGCGGCCGACCGGTTCGCCGCCATCCCGCACGCGCGGCTCATCGCGGTGGAGGGCGGCAAGCATCTGTGGGTCGGCGAGAGCCAGACCCGCCGCGTGCTCACCGAGATCGTCGCCGCAGTCAACCCTGCGGCGCTGCCGCTTCCGACCCACTGGCCGGCGTCCTGAGCGGATGCGCGACGGGCGTCAGAGCTCGTTCATGCGGGGGATGAGCACCTGACGGTAGATGATCAGGATGCTCGCGGCCACCGGGATCGCGATGAGCGCACCGAGCAGTCCGAGCAGGCTTCCACCGGCGAGTGCGGCGACGACGACCACCGCGCCAGGCACCGACACCGCTCGGCTCATGATGCGGGGCGAGATGACGTACGCCTCCACCTGCATGTAGATCAGGTAGTAGATGCCGGCCGCGATCGCGGTCGCCGGAGACCCCAGGCCAGGGATCAGACACGCGAGCACGATGATGGTCGAGCCGGTCAGGGTGCCGACGAGCGGGATCAGCGAGAAGAAGAACGCCACGACGGCGAGGACGGCAGGGAACGGCGCCTGGATGATCGAGAGGAAGATCATGCTGAGCACACCGTTGATGACTCCCTGTGAGACCTGGCCCATGACGTAGTAGCCCACGGAATCGGTGATCTGGTCGGCGAGGTCGATGAAGCGCTCCCGCTTGGATGCCGGGGCGAGCTGGTAGACGGCGTGCTTGAGGGAGGGGGTCGACGCCGTGAGGTAGATCGTCAGGATGAGCACGATGAAAGCCCCGAACAAGCCGCTGAGCACCGCCCCGCTCGCGACAAGCACACCCTGACCGATCGAGCCGCCGATCTCGGTGAGGTTCGTATTGAGCCAGTCCTCGATGTAAGAGAAGACCTCGTCGACCTTGAGGTTCGGGAACGTGAGCTGCATCCAGTCCTTCAGATCGTCGATGGCCGTGCCTCGCTGCACGATCGCCGTGATCTGGGCGACGAGCTGCGAGATCTGGTCCACCAGCACGGGGAGGACGATGAGCACGATCCCGACGAACACCGCCAGTACCGCGACGATGGTCACGAGGACGGCGAGCCAGCGGGGAAGCCGCCGGCGTTCGAGGAACGACACCAGCGGGTCGAGACCGAGGCTGAGGAAAAGGGCGGTGCCGATGTAGAGGAGGATCGTCGACAGGCTCTGCAGGCTGCCGATGAGCATGATTCCGAGACCCACGCCGAGCGTCGCCACCAGGGCGGTGCGGAACGGGTTGTGGATCTTCATCAGTGCTCCTCGGGACGACGGATGCTGCAAGGCTATCCCGCGGACGGCGGCGCTCCGATGCGCCGCGCACGCGGGTCGGAGTCCCTCGTGGGCAACACACAGGTGCTTTCGATAGTCTGAAATGTCGAGTGTTGCGATCCTGGCGTCATGTCGGGGCCGCGTGAGGAGACTATTCGTGCGTTTCGTATGGGCCGTGGTGGCCTTCGTCGTGGCCTTGGGCCTGATCGGTGCGGGCATCGCCCAGCGGACCATCTTCATGGGACCGTCATCGCAGCAGCTCAGCGTCGAGGTCGAGAAGCCCGCGCCGTTCGTGCTCCTCGACGGTGCGGTGCTCCGCGAGCACCCCGGTGCGCAGACCCTCTTGATCCGCGGCAGCGGTGAGATCTTCGCCTCCTACGGGCGCACCGCCGACATGGAGGCCTGGCTCGCCGACACCGAATACAACCACGTCACCGCGGGGAAGAACGGCGCCCTGAAGGTCGAGCTCGTCTCGGCGACGACCGATGGTGCAACCCCGGCAACTCCTGCTCCCACCGACACCCCCGCGGCCACGGACGGCACGGATGCGCCGCCGGCCGACGGTACGGACGCTCCTCCCGCCGACGGGTCTGCGACCGACGTCGCCTCGTCGCACGACCCGAAGGGGTCCGACCTGTGGTTGACCTCCTTCGACGACAAGGACCTTCTCGTCGCCGACATGCAGGTCCCCGACGGTGTGAGCGTGCTCATCGCCTACGACGGCGTGAAGGACGCGCCGAACGACATCAGCGTGTCGTGGCCTCTCGATAACTCGACCCCGGCCGCCGGCCCGCTGGTCGTTTCCGGCGTTCTCGTCCTGCTCGTCGGACTGATCCTCTACGTCCTCGGTATCCGCCATCAGCGGCGTGGCCGCGGTCCGCGCCGCAAGGGACCGGGGCCGCTCCCCGTCACCGAGCCGCTCGATCTCGCGGCCGTGCCCGCCGCCGAGCGCGCTGCCGTCACGGCAGGAGACGACGCGACTGCCGATCCGTCTGCCGACGGCAGCGAGACGCCGAAGGAGGCGGAGGCGTCGGACGAGACGACATCCGCCGAGGGGAAGACCGAGATGCGCTCGCAGGCACGTGCCCGTCGGCGTCGGATGCTCGCGCTTCCCGCACTCGGGCTGACGGCGCTGCTCGCCGCCGGATGCTCCGCAGACTCCTGGCCTCAGCTGGGCGCGTCCACCCCTGATCCCTCGCCGTCTCCGACGATCATCGCCCCCGAGAACCAGAAGCCGCCGGCTGTCACCGAGCCGCAGGCGACGCGCATCCTGCAGGAGATCTCCGCGACTCTTGCCGACGCCGACGGCGCGATGGATCTGGAGAAGGCCAAGACACGTCTCGACGGCGCTGCGCTCGCTGCGCGAACCACCGAGTACACCCTCCGCGCGGCTATCCCCGAGACTCCTGCTCCGGCGGTCATCCCGACCGAGGACGTGCAGGTCATCCTGCCCGAAGCGACCGACAGATGGCCGCGCACGGTGCTCATGGTCTCGACGAGCAAGAGCGACAAGGCGTCGCCGCAGACCCTGCTCGTCATGAGCCAGGCCGACCCCTGGTCGAACTACAAGGTCACTGACCTCGCTGAGGTGTCGTCGGACAAGCTCGAGCTCAACGTAGCCGCGGCCTGGCTCGGCACATCGTTCGTGCCGGCAGACTCGGCCTTCCTCGGCATCGCTCCCGACAAGCTGGGCGCGGCGTTCTCCGATCTCGTCGACGCGGCCGACAAGAGCGCCTTCAGCTCGCAGTTCGACGACCAGTCGCTCGCGCTCGCTCAGGCGATCCGTGACAGCCGCCAGGGCGTGGTGCAGAAGCTCGCCGACAAGGGCGCCTCCGAGACCTCGCACGCCGAGTTCGACATGACGCCGTACTCGGCCCCGCCTGTCGCACTCGCGACCCTCGACAGTGGAGCGATCGTCAGCGTGTCCGTGATCGACACGCAGAAGGTCACCCCGACCAACCCCGACGCCGTCATCCAGTTCGACGACAATCCGCAGGTGAAGGCCCTCACTGGGGTCAAGGAGTCGAAGACCGGCATCGAGTCGACCTACCTGATCCAGCTCTTCTTCGCCGTCCCCGCTCAGGGATCGACCGAGCAGATCCGGTTGCTCGGCTACCACCAGGACATCCTCGGAGAGCAGGTCATCAAATGAGCGAGATCTCCCCGGCCGCGCTCCGCGGCGCCGTCGACCTCTCCTCCCTGCGCGGTCGCCCGGCAGCGCCTCAGGGCGGCACCCCGGCGCCAGAGGTCATGGACGTCGTCGTCGATGCGACGGACGAGACCTTCGGTCAGATCCTGGAGATCTCGCGTACGGTGCCCGTCGTCATCGACCTGTGGGCCGAGTGGTGCGGGCCGTGCAAGCAGCTCAGCCCCATCATCGAGAAGGTGACGCGCGAGCTCGAGGGGCGGGTGCTCCTCGCCAAGGTCGACGTCGATGCCAATCCGCAGCTCGCGCAGAGCTTCCGCGCGCAGTCGATCCCCATGGTGGTGGCCTTGATCGCCGGTCAGCCGGTGCCGATGTTCACTGGCGCCGTGCCGGAGCAGCAGGTGCGCGAGGTGTTCGCTCAGTTGCTCCAGGTCGCCGCGCAGAACGGCGTCGCAGGGAGCCTCACCGTGGGCGGCGACGGGCAGCCCGCCGAACGGGACGAGGAGCCTCCGCTGCCACCGCTGCACGCCGAGGCCTTCGCTGCGATCGAGGCGGGCGACTACGCCTCGGCGATCACTGCGTACGAGAAGGCTCTCGCCGAGAATCCCCGCGACGAGGACGCAGCCGCAGGGCTCGGCCAGGTGCGTCTGCTGCACCGCGTGCAGTCCCTCGACCTCCAGGAGGCCAGGGCGGCCGCGGCCGCCGGCCCGCTCGACGTGCAGGCGCAGTTCGACGTCGCCGATCTCGATCTGGCAGGTGGACACGTCGACGACGCGTTCGGGCGACTGCTGGACCTGTTCGAGAAGCTGCCCGCCGCGGAGCGCACCCCTGTGCGCGAGCGGCTGGTCGAGCTGTTCGGACTCATCGGCGCTGCCGACCCCCGCGTGGCCGCGGCGCGCAACCGTCTGACCTCGCTGCTTTTCTGACACGAGGATGCAGCGAACGGCGAGAGGGTCCCGGCAGCAGCCGAGACCCTCTCGCCGTTCGTCTCAGCCGTTGTTGATGGTGGGGACGTGCGGCTCGCCCTGATAACGCAGCCAGATCGTCGACAACGCGGGCAGGGTGAGCGTCGCGGTCGGGGCACGACCGTCGTCCGGGCTCGCCACGACCATGCCGAGGTTCCCCGAGCCGCGGCCGCCGTAGACATCGGCATCCGAATTGAGGATCTCGTTCCAGACCCCCGCACGCGGGAGCTCGAGACGGTACCCGCCGTGCTCCACCCCGGCGAAGTTGCTCACCACGACGAGACGACCCCCGTGCGCATCGCGCCGCTCGAACGCGATGACGGTGGGATCCCATGTCGGTGCGCCGAGGCGTGAGAACGAGGAGCCGTCGTTGTCGCGCTCCCAGAGCGGCGCCTGCGCGCGATAGGTGCGGTTGAGCGCCCCGACGAACGTCTGCAGCTGCGCGTGCGAGGGCTGGTCGAGAAGCCACCAGTCGAGCTGGCGGGACTCCGACCACTCGGCGAGCTGGCCGAACTCCTGACCCATGAACAGCAGCTTCTTGCCGGGATGGCCCCACATGTAGGCGAGGTATGCGCGCACGTTCGCGAGCTTGTGCCAGTGGTCTCCAGGCATCTTCGCGAGCAGGCTGCCCTTGCCGTGCACGACCTCGTCGTGGCTGATCGGCAGGAGATAGTTCTCGCCGAACGCGTACACGAACGAGAAGGTCATCTCGCCCTCGTGATGAGACCGGTACATCGGATCGCGCTCGATGTACTGGAGCGAGTCGTTCATCCAGCCCATGTTCCACTTGAACCCGAAGCCGAGTCCGGCGTGGTCGGTGGGGGCGGTCACCCCGGGGAACGCCGTCGACTCCTCGGCGATCATGAGGATGCCGGGATGCAGGCGATATGCCGTGGCGTTCACCTCCTGCAGGAAGCGGATGGCCTCGAGGTTCTCGCGGCCGCCGTGGATGTTCGGCTCCCACTCGCCGTCCTTGCGCGAGTAGTCCAGGTACAGCATCGAGGCGACGGCGTCGACGCGGAGGCCGTCGACGTGGAACTCGCGCAGCCAGTAGAGCGCGTTCGCGACGAGGAACCCGCGCACCTCGGGGCGGCCGTAGTCGAAGATGAGCGTTCCCCAGTCCTGGTGCTCCCCGCGACGGGGATCCGGGTGCTCGTACAGCGGCTGGCCGTCGAACTTCGCGAGGGCGAACGCGTCCTTGGGGAAGTGGCCGGGCACCCAGTCCATGATCACGCCGATGCCGGCCTGGTGGAGACGGTCGATGAGGAAGCGCAGGTCGTCGGGGGATCCGAACCTGCTGGTCGGGGCGTAGTAGCCGGACACCTGATAGCCCCAGGAGCCGCCGAAGGGGTGCTCGGCGAGAGGCATGAACTCCACATGGGTGAAGCCGGAGTCGGTCACGTGCGCGATCAGCGGGTCGGCGATGTCGCGGTAGCCGAGGCCGTCACGCCACGAACCGAGGTGCACCTCGTAGATCGAGAGGGGCTGCGCCACCGCGTGTGTGGCCGCCCTCCTCGTCATCCAGGCGCCGTCCGACCACGAGTACGTAGACCTGGTCACGACGGAGGCAGTCTCCGGGGGAACCTGAGCGGCCTGCGCCATCGGATCGGCCTTCATGATCCACACGCCGGCGCGAGTACGGATCTGGTACTTGTACGTGGCGCCGACGGCGAGGTCGGGGATGAACAGCTCCCAGATGCCGCTGACGCCCATCGACCGCATGGCGTGCGATTCGCCGTTCCACCCGTTGTGGTCGCCGACCACCCGCACTGCGGTGGCGTCGGGGGCCCATACCGCGAACGCGACGCCGGTGTCTCCGTCGATCGTGCGGTGATGCGCGCCGAGCACCTCCCAGAGGCGCTCGTGACGTCCCTCGGCGATGAGGTGCAGGTCGAGTTCGCCGACAGTGGGCAGATGGCGGTACGGATCGCCGATGATCGTCTCCGGGTCGTCGTTGTACGTGGTCGCGACGCGGTAGGCGACAGGGGACCCGTCGTGCTGGGCCTCCCAGATGCCGTGGGCGACGTGGACGAGCTCGAGACGGGTGCCGTCGCGGAAGACCGCCGAGACCGAGGAGGCCAAGGGGCGTCTGACGCGGATCAGCGTCACCGTGCGATCTGTGGCGTCCTTGTGCGGATGCGCCCCGAGTACAGAGTGCGGGTCGTGATGAGATGACTCCGCGACCGAAGCCCAGTCGGTGGACGCCGTCACGTCTTCCACGTAGCTCATGATCGCTTCCTAACCTTCAGGATGTGCACCGGCTCGGAGAACGAGTCGAGTCGCACATAGTTGTGGTCCGTCCAGGTCCAGACAGACCCTGTGAGGAGGTCTTCGACCTCGAAACTCTCGCCCAGGGGCACGCCCCAGACCGTGGAGTCCAGGTGCACCGTCGTCTCCCGCACCGAGTGCGGGTCGACGTTGGCGACGATGAGGAGCGTGTCGTCCTCGCCCGTACCGGTGAAAGCGGCATCGAGGTGCTTGCTGTAGACGAGGATCGCGTCGTCGTCGCTCCAGTGCAGGGAGAGGTTGCGCAGCTGCCCGAGCGCCGGGTGCTCGTGCCGGATCGCGTTGAGCCGTCGCAAGAGGGGAGCCAGTGAGTCGCCAGCCGCCTCAGCGCCCTCCCAGTCGCGGAACTTGTACTCGTACTTCTCGTTGTCGATGTTCTCCTCGGAGCCCGGCCTGGCGACGTTCTCGAACAGCTCGTAGCCGGCGTACACGCCGTACACCGGCGCGGCCGTCGCCGCGATGCACGCGCGGATCCGGTACGCGGCACGGCCGCCGAACTGCAGGTACTCGGTGAGGATGTCGTGCGTGTTGACGAAGAGGTTCGGGCGCATGTAGTCGCTCGTCTCCTGCGAGATCGTCGTGAGGAACTCCTCGAGCTCCGCCTTCGTGTTGCGCCAGGTGAAGTAGGTGTACGACTGCTGGAAGCCGACGGCGGCGAGCGCGCGCATCACGGCGGGGCGCGTGAACGCCTCTGCGAGGAAGACGACGTCGGGGTCGGCGGCGTTCACGGTCGCGATGAGCCACTCCCAGAACTGCAGCGGCTTGGTGTGCGGGTTGTCGACGCGGAAGATCTTGACCCCCTGCGCGACCCAGTACTGCACGACGCGCAGCATCTCGCGGTAGATGCCATCTGGATCGTTGTCGAAGTTCAGGGGGTAGATGTCCTGGTACTTCTTCGGGGGGTTCTCCGCGTACGCGATGGTGCCGTCGGGGAGCGTCGTGAACCACTCCGGGTGCTCTGCGACCCACGGGTGGTCGGGCGAGGCCTGCAGCGCGAGGTCGAGGGCGACGTCGAGCCCCTCCTTGCCCGCGGCGCGTACGAACGCCCTGAAGTCGGCGAGCGTGCCGAGGTCGGGGTGGATCGCGTCGTGCCCACCCTCCGCGGCGCCGATGGCATATGGCGACCCGGGGTCGCCAGGCTCGGTGGTGAGGGTGTTGTTGCGGCCCTTGCGGTTGGTGGCGCCGATCGGGTGGATGGGCACGAGATAGATCACGTCGAAGCCCATCGCAGCCACGCCGGGAAGGCGCTTCGCGGCCGTGCGGAACGTGCCGCTCTTGACCGAACCGTCCTTGAGGCGCTTCGCTCCCTCGGAACGAGGGAAGAACTCATACCAGGCGCCGACGCCGGCGATGCGGCGCTCGACGAGGAGCGGGCGCGGGGTGCTCGCGGATCGCAGCGTCGTGAGCGGGCGGTCGTGGAAGATGCGGGCGAGCTCGACATCCGTCGCCGCCGCCATGGTCGCGTCAGCGTCCCCGTCGCGCATGGTGGCAGCAGCCGCCGAAAGCCTTTTGCGTTCGGCGGCAGGACGGTCCTTCTCGACGGAGGCCCTCGTCAACAGCTCGACGCCGAGCGCGGCCATCACGGCGACGTCGACGCCGGCCGCGACCTTGAGCTCAGCGGCGTGAGCCCAGGTGGCGAAGTCGTCGGAGAACGCCTCGAAGCGGAATGTCCACGATCCCTGCTCGTCGAGAGCGACGTCTGCCGCCCACCTGTCGGTGCCGTCGTTCCGCGGAGTCAGCCTGTGCAGACTCTCCTCGCCTGCGGGGGAGGTGAGGCGGAGTTGGACCCCGATGATGTCGTGACCCTCGCGGAACGAGACGACGCTGAACGGGACCACCTCGCCGACGAACGCCTTGGGCGTGAAGCCGCCCGGCACGCAGGGCGCACCGTCGGACAGCGGGATGCGTGCCGTACGCAGATCCTCGACATCCGTGGTCGCGCCGAGAGGGCGCAGCGGGATCTGGGCGGGGCTCCGGAGAGCCGAGGGTCGGGTCGTCGCTCGTGCTGCCACACCCCGAATGTACCGCTCCCGACCCATGCCGGGTAGCGGCGTGACAGGGCGGGTCGCGAGCGACTATTCGACGCGGAAGAGACGCATCGACGTGCCGGGGATCGGGAGCACGTCACCCGGTGCGAACACCTCGTCGTCGGCGGCCGGGCGCTCGTCGGCGCTGGACCAGAGCGACACGAAACGGGTCGCTCCCTCCAGATCGTCGGGGAGCCTGACGTCGATCGGCGACTCGGTGCCGTGGACGATGAGGAGGATGCGGTTGGCGGCCTCCGTGTCGGGGGTGGACGCCGCCACGTACTGGAGCGTGCGGTTGCCGGGATCGGTCCACTGCTCGCTCTCCATGGTCTCGCCGTTCTGGTCGAACCAGTCCATGACGGAGGCGTTCGGGATGTGCTCGCCGAGACGCGCGTAACGGCTGGGCCGGAGCGCGGGGTTCTCTGCGCGGAGGGCGATCAGCCGGGAGACATGAGCGCGCAGGTCGTCCTGCCATGGCTCGTCGTCCCAGGCGAGCCAGGTCATCGCGGAGTCCTGCGCGTAGGCGTTGTTGTTGCCGCGCTGCGAGCGCCCGACCTCGTCGCCGGCCGTCAGCATCGGGATCCCCGCCGACAGCAGCAGCGTGCCGAGGAGGTTGCGCATGGCCTTGCGGCGCGCGGCGAGGATGGACGGATCGTCCGTCGGACCCTCGACGCCGTGGTTGAAGGAGCGGTTCATGTCCGCCCCGTCGCGGTTCTGCTCGCCGTTGGCCTCGTTGTGCTTGAGGTCGTACGACACCAGGTCGTGCAGGGTGAAGCCGTCGTGCGCCGTGACGAAGTTGATGCTCGCGAGCGGGCCCCGCTCATCGGCGAACGTGTTGGACGAGCCGGCGAGCCGGGTCGCGAACCCGCCGATGCCGACCGGCGCCGATGCTCGTCGTGCGTAGTCGATGTCGCTGAGCCAGAAGTTGCGCACCCTGTCGCGGTACCTGTCGTTCCACTCGTGCCAGCCGCTGGGGAAGTTGCCCGTCTGCCAGCCGCCGAGGCCGACGTCCCACGGCTCGGCGATCAGCTTCGTGTCCTTGAGCACCGGATCCTCGGCGATCGCCGTGAGCAGCGGGTGCTCCGGCGTGTACGTGTGCGCGGCGTCGCGGGCGATGGCGGTGGCGAGATCGAAGCGGAAGCCGTCGATCTGCATCTCCTCCGCCCAGTACCGCAGCGAGTCGAGCACCAGCCGTGCTCCCGCGTCTGTCGACGTGTTCAGCGTGTTCCCACATCCGGTGGTGTCGATGTACGCGCCGTTCGGCTCCTGGCGGTAGTAGCTCGCGTTGTCGATCCCGCGGAGGCTCCAGCGCGGACCGCCGAGGCCTTCCTCCGCCGTGTGGTTGTAGACGACGTCGAGGATGACCTCGAGGCCGGCCTCGTGCAGCAGCCGCACCATGCCCTTGAACTCGGCGAGGACCGCCTCTGGGCCGCCCTTGCGGGCCTCCTCCGTGGCGTAGGCCGTGTGGGGCGTGAAGAAGTTGAGGGTGTTGTAGCCCCAGTAGTTCGTGAGTCCGCGTTCGAGCAGGCGCGGCTCGGGAACGAAGGCGTGCACAGGGAGCAGCTCGATGGACGTGATCCCGAGCTCGCGGAAGTACTCGATCATCGCGGGGTGGGCGAGACCGGCGTACGTGCCGTGCAGTGCAGGGGGGACGCCAGGGTGACGCTTCGTCATGCCTTTGAGGTGGCCCTCGTAGATCACGGTGCGGTCGAGCGGGACGCGCGGCTTGCGGGACTCTCCCCAGTCGAAGCCGTCGACGATCACCACGGAGCGCCACTCCTCGTACCCGTCGCCCTGCGCCAGGCCTCGCGCATACGGGTCGAGCAGCAGCGTCTCCGGGTTGAACGTGTTGCCGGGACCGTGTGGACCGCCGACGCGCAGCGCGTAGCGGACGCCGGGCTGCAACAGCGGCGTGGTGACCTCCCAGACACCGCCGGGAAGGCGTTCGAGGTCGACCTGATCGGTCACCCAGTCGAGGTCGGTGGCGTCGAAGACGACGAGCTCGACAGACGAGGCATTCTGGGACCAGACGCGAAGGGTGCCGACGCCGTCGTGCAGTCGGACGCCGAGGTTGTCGAGGGCCGGGCCGCCGGGCACGGCGAAGTCACTGGACTCGGGCATGAGTACACATTAGAGGCTGTGACCGAGTGTCAGGTCGGCGCACACTCAGTTCCCTGTGCCAGAGGTGTGCAAAGTAGGGGAGAGTAGAGGGATGCGGCACTACCTCGACCACGCGGCGACCTCGCCCCTCCGACCGGAGGCCAGGGCGGCATGGCTGGCCGCAGCCGACGTGCTCGGCAACGCGTCGTCGACGCACGGCGCCGGTCAGGACGCGCGGCGCCTCCTGGAGGAGTCGCGCGAGCGTACGGCTGCCGTGCTCGACTGCGAGCCCGTCGAGGTCGTCTTCACCTCGGGCGGCACGGAGTCGGTCAACCTCGCGCTGCACGGGCTGTGGGAAGCGCGCGCCGCGGACGCCGTCGCGATCGTGATGCCGGATGCCGAGCACCACGCGACCATGGACACCGTCGGCGATCTCGTCGCGCACGGAGCGCTGTTGCGCCCCGTCGCCGTGACCTCCACCGCGCGTATCCCGATCGCCGCGTTCGCCGAGGCGCTGCCGGGAGCAGCTCTGGCGACGGCGCTCGTGGCCAACAACGAGGCAGGCACGGTCAACGATGCCGAGGAGATCTCCGCGGCCGCGTCTGCGGCGGCAGTGCCGCTGCACCTTGACGCGGTGTCGGCCGTCGGGCACGTGCCCTTCTCCTTCCGCGGTCTGCGCGGCGATGCCGAGCCCGGCGTCGGACTGGTGGCCGCGAGCATCGCGGGGCACAAGTTCGGAGCACCCGTCGGCGTCGGAGCGCTGATCGCGGCACGGAGCGCGCGCATGTCGCCGCTCCTGCACGGGGGAGCTCAGCAGCGCGGGCTCCGCGCCGGCACCCAGGACGTGCCAGGCGCCGCCGCCTTCGCGGTGGGGCTGGAGCTCGCCGAGGCGGAGCGCGAGCGAGAGGCCCGGCGCCTGAGCGCTCTCCGCGACCGTCTCGTCGACGGCATCCGTGCCGCCGTGCCGAACGCGGTGCTGCTGGGCGACCCGGTGGACAGGCTTCCAGGGAACGCCCACGTCCTGTTCCCCGGCGCCGTCGGTGAGAGCCTGCTGTTCCTGCTCGACATGGCGGGGATCGCGGCCTCGACGGGCTCGGCCTGCCAGGCTGGCGTCGCCGAGCCGTCGCACGTCGTGCTGGCGATGGGACGTCCGGAACAGGACGCGCGCAGCGTGCTGCGCTTCAGCCTGGGGAGGACCTCTGTCGATGCCGACGTCGACGCCGTGCTCGGCGCGATCGCCGACGCGTACGCGCGGGCATCCGGAGCCCGTCCAGGCGCGCGCTCGTAGACTGGACCCATGCGGATTCTTGCGGCAATGAGCGGGGGAGTGGACTCCGCCGTCGCGGCAGCCCGCGCGGTGGAGGCCGGACACGACGTCGTCGGCGTGCACCTCGCCCTGTCCAGGGCCGGCGGCACCCTGCGCACCGGCAGCCGCGGATGCTGCACCATCGAGGACGCGCTCGACGCCCGTCGCGCAGCCGACATGCTCGGCATCCCGTTCTACGTGTGGGACTTCTCCGAGCGGTTCCGCGACGACGTGATCGCGGACTTCATCTCGGAGTACCAGGCGGGCCGCACGCCGAACCCGTGCATGCGGTGCAACGAGAAGATCAAGTTCGCCGCCCTGCTCGAGCGTGCACTGGAGCTCGGTTTCGACGCCGTGTGCACGGGCCACTACGCGAACCTCGTGTCCACCGACTCCGGGCTGGAGCTGCACAGGGCCGCCGATGACGCCAAGGACCAGTCGTACGTGCTGGGAGTGCTCACCGCCGAGCAGCTCGCGCACACCTACTTCCCCCTCGGCACCACCCCGTCGAAGGCGCTGGTGCGTGCGGAGGCCGCCGAGCGCGGGCTGAGCGTGGCCAACAAGCCGGACAGCCATGACATCTGCTTCATCCCCGACGGCGACACCCGAGGCTGGCTGGGGGAGAAGGTCGGGACGGCGACGGGCGAGATCGTCGACCGGACCGGCGAGGTGGTCGGCACGCACGAGGGCGCGCACGGCTACACCGTCGGGCAGCGGCGCGGGCTCAAGCTCGGCGTTCCTGCGGCCGATGGCAAGCCGCGCTTCGTGCTGGAGATCAGGCCGGTGACCAACACCGTCGTCGTCGGGCCGAAGGAGGCCCTCGCGATCGGGGAGATCTCCGGTGAGCGGTTCAGCTGGGCCGGAGCCGCGCCGGTCGAGAGCGAGTTCGACTGCCACGTGCAGATCCGTGCGCACGCGGAGCCCGTGCCGGCTGTCGCCTACGTGTCGGCCGACGGGGTGCGGGCGGTTCCCGAATCGCCGCTCGACGGAGTCGCCCCCGGCCAGACGGCCGTGCTGTACCGAGGCACCAGGGTGCTCGGTCAGTTCACGATCGACCGTACCGTCTCCGCCGTCCCCGTCGAGGTCTGAGCGACGCACGCCGGTTCGCTCCGACGATGTCGGCGCCCGCTCGTAGAATTGCGGGGTGCCGGAGAACATCTCGCTGGAAGCCGCCCGAACCGAGGCCGAGGAGCTGACGACCCTCATCCTGGAGGCGAAGGACGCCTACTACGGTCGTGACACGTCCGTAGTCGACGACGCCACCTACGACGGCTGGATGCGCCGTCTCGAAGAGCTCGAACGGCTGCATCCGGAGCTGCAGGGGCAGGACTCGCCGACGCAGATGGTGGGAGCGGCCGAGTCGACCGGCCTCGCCACGATCGAGCACGCCGAGCGGATGCTGAGCCTCGACAACGTGTTCTCGATCGCCGAGCTGCGGGAATGGGCGGCGAAGACCAGGGCCGCTGCCGGTCGCGACGTGGCATGGCTGACCGAGCTGAAGATCGACGGCCTGGCGATCAACCTGCGCTACGAGAACGGCGTGCTCACCTCCGCCGCCACCCGCGGCGACGGCCGGGTGGGGGAGATCGTCACAGAGAACGCGCTGCGCCTCCCGGAGATCCCCGCGCGCCTGAGCGGATCAGGACACCCGTCGATCGTCGAGGTCCGCGGCGAGGTCTTCATCCCCGTCGCGGCGTTCGAACGCCTGAACGCCGCGCAGGCGTCGTTCAGGGAGCGTGCATACGCCGACGCCCTCGCCCGCTGGGAGTCCCGGCCGGGGGCGAAGAAGCCATTCGACGAGGAGAAGGCGCGCACGGCGGCCGCTCGTCGCTTCCCGTCCTTCGCCAACCCGCGCAACGCGGCGAGCGGAGGACTGCGCCAGCAGATCGACAAGAAAGACGGCCTGGAGCTCGAGGCCGGTCTGCTGCGCATCGAGTCGCTGGCGCTCTACGTGCACGGGATCGGCGCGTGGACCAACCCGCCGGTGGCCGCGCAGAGCGAGGTCTACGAGCTGCTCGCCGAGTGGGGTCTGCCGACGAGCCCGCACACTAAGGTCTGCGAGACGATCGACGAGGTCGTCGGCTTCGTCGAGCACTTCGGGGAGCACCGCCACGACATCGAGCATGAACTCGACGGCATCGTCGTGAAGGTCGACGAGCTGGCGCTGCACGACGAGCTGGGCATGACGAGCCGCGCGCCGCGCTGGGCGATCGCCTACAAGTACCCGCCGGAGGAGGTGCAGACGACGTTGCTCGACATCGTCGTCTCCGTCGGACGCACCGGAAGGGCGACGCCGTACGCCGTGATGGCTCCCGCGCACGTCGCCGGCTCCGTGGTGCGCCAGGCCACACTTCACAACAAAGACGTCGTCAAGGCGAAGGGCGTCCTCATCGGCGACACCGTCGTGCTGCGTAAGGCCGGTGACGTGATCCCCGAGGTTCTCGGCCCCGTCGTGGAGAAGCGCGACGGCAGCGAGCGCGAGTTCGTGATGCCTGTCGGCTGCCCGGAGTGCGGCACCCCGCTGCGCGCGATGAAGGAGGGCGACATCGACCTCCGGTGCCCGAACGCCCGCTCCTGCCCGGCGCAGGTGCGGGGCAGGGTCGAGCACATCGGCTCGCGCGGCGCGCTCGACGTCGAGGCGCTGGGCGAGGTCACCGCAGCAGCCCTCACGCAGCCGACGTCGCCGAACGTTCCGCCGCTGGAGACCGAGGCGGGGCTGTTCGCTCTCACGCTCGACCAGCTGGTGCCGATCGAGCTCGTCGTGCGCGACGCCGAGACCGGGCTGCCGAAGGAGGACGACGACGGCGTCGTGAAGACGCGCGCGCCCTTCCGCCGCAACCCGTCGGCCGCAGAGAAGAAGGCCGGCCTCGAAGGGCCGCAGCCGTCGTCGCAGGCGCTCACGCTGCTCGCCGAGCTCGAGAAGGCCAAGACCAAAGAGCTGTGGCGCCTGCTGGTCTCCCTGAACATCCGGCATGTCGGCCCTGTGGCCGCTCGTGCGCTCGGGCAGTGGTTCGGCTCCCTCGACGCGATCAGGAGCGCCTCCCGCGAAGAGCTCGCCGCCGTCGAGGGGGTGGGCGGCATCATCGCCGACTCCCTGCTCGACTGGTTCGAGGTGGACTGGCACCAGGACATCGTGTCCCGCTGGGCGGATGCCGGGGTGCAGTGGGCCACGCCGGGGCATCCCGGTCCTGGCGCCGCTGTCACGGAGGGCGGCGTGCTCGACGGGCTGACCGTGGTCGCGACCGGTTCCCTCGACGGCTACACGCGAGACGGTGCGCAGGAGGCCATCATCAAGGCCGGAGGAAAGGCCGCGTCGAGCGTGTCGAAGAAGACCGATTTCGTCGCCGCCGGCCCGGGTGCGGGGTCGAAACTCGCGAAGGCCGAGGAGCTCGGCATCCGCGTGCTCGACGCCGCTCAGTTCCACCTCCTGGTGACCGAGGGGCCCGACGCCCTGGAGGGATGACCTCGTGACACCGGTCGAGCTGCTGGGACTGATCCCCACTGCGGTGGGCGTCCTGCTCCTCGTCGCCGTCACGACGGTGGCCCTCGCTCTCTACGGCGTCAGCGGAATCTGGGCGCCGGCCCTGGCGATCGTGCGCGGTGTCGTGCAGCTCGCCGTGATCAGTCTCATCCTGGGCGGCATCATCACGAGTCCGCTGTGGATCGCGGTGGCCCTGCTGGTGATGTTCTCCGTGGCCGTCGGGGTCGCCGGTCGCCGGATCGGCATGAGTCCGCGTTCGCTTCTGGTGATGGGTTCGTCGATCGCTGCCGGGGTGTTCGTGGCGGCGATCTCCGTGTTCGGCTCGGGTGCTCTCGCCGGGACTCCGCGCTATGCGCTCGCGATGGGCGCCATCGTGATCGGCAACTCGATGAACATCGCGACCCTCACGGGGCGCCACCTTGGCGCCGCAGTGGGCGACCACTGGGACGAGGTCGAGGGGTGGCTGGCGCTCGGCGCGACACCGCGACGCGCGACCAGGGACCTGGCGCGACGTGCCGTTCGCGAATCGCTGATCCCGTCGATCGATCAGACGAAGACGACGGGCCTCGTGGTGCTTCCCGGGGCGTTCGTCGGGGCGATCTTCGGCGGGCTCTCTCCGCTGGAGGCCGGGCGCTTCCAGATCATCGTGCTCGCCGCGATCATGGCAGCCGGTGCGGTCACCGCCGTGCTCGTCGCGACGTGGCAGGGATCCGTCGCCGTCAAGGCCGGGCCTCCCGACTGACCTCCGGTCACCCGTTCGAGCGCTGCCGCGGCCACACCTTCGGCCTCTGCTCTGGGCACAGCTTCGGCCTCTCTCGTGGGCATACCTTCGGCCTCTGTCGTGGGCACACCTTCGGAGCCGGTCCTGAGCACAGTTTCGGACCTGGTCCGGGACACTCCGTGTTGACGACGGATGCCGCGGCGTGTCGGCCGCGGCATCCGAATCTGTGCCCGCACGAACAACCCGCGGCATCCGAATCTGTGCCCGCACGAACAACCCGCGGCATCCGAATCTGTGCCCGCTGGGCGGGCGTCCGAGGTCAGGACTTGTGGCGGGGCTTGCGCGCCGGACGGC